>DASYNT010000112.1:0-6758 GCA_036008405.1 Xanthobacteraceae bacterium | reverse complement strand
TTGCCGGACTATCTCCATGCAATCCTCACTTTGCCGCAGGGAGACACGGATTTCTCCGGCCGCTGGCGACGGATTAAAGGACACTTCAGCACCCGCATGATCGCTGCCGGGGCTGCTCTCAAACGTCGCGGGAACGGTGATCTTGCGTTGTGGCAAAGACGTTACTGGGAGCACACTATCCGTGATGACGGGGATTTCGAGCGACATATCGATTACATTCATTTCAATCCCGTGAAACATCAGCTGGTCACGCGCGTTCGCGATTGGCTGCATTCGTCGTTTCATCTGTACGTGCGGCGAGGAATTTTGCCGGCAGATTGGGCGGACGAAGTCAACGAAGGCGGCCTGGGCTATGGCGAACGACGGGAATGATCCCGGGGTCGCTTCAGCGTAGACGCGCGCATGAGCGAAGCGACATGCGGGATTATTGTTGCAGAGGCAGACCCCGGATATCGCTTCGCTCATCCGGGCTACCTTTTTCGCGACGAGGGCCGCACCGACCGCTAAAACACCTTGTTGCTCGCCTTCACCGCCGCCGCCTCCACATAGACCTCGCCGCCCATGTCGCGGAACTTCTTCGACATCTCGGCCATGCCGACCTCGGCGACGCTGGCGCCTGCTCCGGCCGGATCGTTGAGCGTCGCCGCGTAGTCGCGCACGTCCTTCGTGAGCTTCATGGAGCAGAATTTCGGCCCGCACATGGAGCAGAAATGGGCGACCTTGTGGGCGTCCTTGGGCAGGGTCTCGTCGTGGAATTCGCGTGCGGTGTCGGGGTCGAGCGAGAGGTTGAACTGGTCGACCCAGCGGAAGTCGAACCGCGCCCGGGAGAGCGCGTCGTCGCGGACCTGCGCCGCCGGATGGCCCTTGGCGAGGTCGGCGGCGTGGGCGGCGATCTTGTAGGCGATGACGCCGTCCTTGACGTCGTCGCGGTCCGGCAGGCCGAGATGCTCCTTGGGGGTCACGTAGCAAAGCATGGCGCAGCCGAACCATCCGATCATGGCGGCGCCGATCGCCGAGGTGATGTGGTCGTAGCCCGGCGCGATGTCCGTGGTGAGCGGCCCCAGTGTGTAGAACGGCGCCTCGCCGCACTCCTTGAGCTGCTTGTCCATGTTGATCTTGATCTTGTGCATCGGCACGTGGCCGGGGCCTTCGATCATCACCTGGCAGCCCTTGTCCCAGGCGATGTCGGTGAGTTCGCCGAGCGTCTCGAGCTCGGCGAACTGGGCGCGGTCGTTGGCGTCGGCGATCGAGCCGGGACGCAGGCCGTCGCCGAGCGAGAACGATACGTCGTAGCGCCGCATGAGGTCGCAGATCTCGTCGAAGCGCTCGTAGAGGAAGCTCTCCTTGTGGTGCGCCAGGCACCACTTGGCCATGATCGAGCCGCCGCGCGACACGATGCCGGTGACGCGGTCGGCGGTCAGCGGCACATAGGCGAGCCGCACGCCGGCATGGATGGTGAAGTAGTCGACGCCCTGCTCGCATTGCTCGATCAGGGTGTCCTTGTAGACCTCCCAGTCGAGCTTGACGGGGTCGCCATCGACCTTCTCCAGCGCCTGGTAGATCGGCACCGTGCCGATCGGGATCGGGGCGTTGCGGATGATCCATTCCCGCGTGGTGTGGATGTTGCGGCCGGTGGAGAGGTCCATCACCGTGTCGGCGCCCCAGCGGATCGCCCACACCATCTTTTCCACCTCCTCCTCTACCGACGAGGTCACGGCGGAGTTGCCGATATTGGCGTTGATCTTGGTGAGGAAGTTGCGGCCGATGATCATCGGCTCCAGCTCGGCATGGTTGATGTTCGAGGGGATGATGGCGCGGCCGCGCGCGACCTCGCTGCGCACGAATTCCGGGGTGACGAAGGCCGGCACCGCCGCGCCGAAATTCTCGCCGTCGGCGAGTGCCGCCTCGGCGCGGTCGAGCTTACGCTTGCGGCCGAGATTCTCGCGCGCCGCGACGTAGATCATCTCCTTGGTGATGACGCCGGCCCGCGCCCATTCGAGCTGGGTCACCGGCTTGCCGGCGAGCGCGCGGAGCGGCCGGTGGCTCTTGGGAAACATGCGCGCGGCGTGCTTGTCGCCGACATTGCCGTTGTCCTCGGGCTTGACGTTGCGGCCCTCATATTCCTCGACGCCGCCGCGCTCGCGCACCCATTCGACCCGGCAGCGGGCAAGGCCTGCCTCGACGTCGATGACGGCCTGCGCATCGGTGTAGGGACCGGAGGGGTCGTAGATCGGCACCGGCGGTTCCGCGGCGGCCTGCGTCAGCACCACCTCGCGCAGGGGAACGCGCAGATCGGGCGCCGCCTCCGGGGCGACATAAATCTTGTGCGAGCCCGCGATCGGTCCGGTGGTGACCTTGGGGGGGACGACGCTGCGTTCGTGGACGTTCATTGCCGAACTCCTTGGGAGGCGCGGGATCAGAGGGCGGGAAATTTGCGGCTGGCGAAGCCGCCGAGGGCGAACGAGACCGGAGCGAACAAGGCAAGAGCGCACCGGACCAGCTCGAACGAGGCGAGCGCGGCGACGCAGGCAACCGGCGTCGGGTCGGCCTGTCCGGCCATCAGGTTCGATGACGACATGTCCATCCGCCGTAATGACTGCGACATCTCGCTGTCATATTGCAACACGTGATCCGGACGCGTCGTGGAAGGAATGGTCCGTCCCTTCGCCGGCATGACCCGGATCAGGTTCGAAGGGTCTCCGCGGCGCCGGCCCACTATGGACGAAGGCTTTGCGGTCTCTCAGCTCCCTGCCGGAGCTCCCCTCGGAACGCCCGCTAATCTAGGCCGATGGCGGGGGGTGTCAATGCAGCCCGCGGTTGGACGCGGTCAACGGGTTGCGCTGGCAGCAACCCGGCAATGCAAATCCCGACGGCAGGCCGGAGCCCTGCAACCGCTCCGCGCGCCCGAAAGCCGAGACCGAGCATAAAACCGAAGCGTCGTGGCAGCGAAGCCTCGTAACAGCGACACCTCGTGGCATCAAAACAGCTCGAGCTGCTCCGCGCGTGCCCGCGGCGGCCGGAAGTGCGCGGTGGTGAGTTCGGTCTTATGAACATTGAGGCCGAGACGGGCGCAAGTGGTGTCGAAGCGCTTGCCGATCATCCAGGCATAGGGGCCGCCGCCGGTCATGCGCTTGCCGAAGCTGGAGTCGTAGTCCTTGCCGCCGCGGGTCTGGCGGATCAATGCAAACACGTGCCGCTCGCGGTCCGGGAAGTTCGCCTGCAGCCATTCGCGGAAGAGGTCGCGCACCTCGAGCGGCAGCCGCAGCAGCACATAGCCGGCGCCGCGGACCCCGCAGGCGGCAGCGGCATCGAGAATGCGCTCGATCTCGGCGTCGTTGATGGCGGGGATGACCGGCGCCACCATGACCGTGGTCGGCACACCGGCCTCGGCCAACTGCCTGAGCGCATCGAGGCGGCGCGACGGCGTCGGCGCCCGCGGCTCCATGACGCGGGCGAGTTGGGCATCCATCGTGGTCACGGAAATACCGACGCGGACCAGATTGCGACTGGCCATCCGGCTCAGAATATCGAGGTCGCGCACCACCAAATTGGACTTGGTCACGATGCCGACGGGGTGGCCGGCGCGCTCCAGTACCTCCAGGATGCGGCGCATGACCTGGTAACGGCGCTCGACCGGCTGATAGGGATCGGTATTGGTGCCGATGGCGATGGTGCGCGGGGTGTAATTGCGTGCCGACAATTCGCGTTCCAGCAGTTCCGGCGCGTCCGGCTTCATGAACAGCTTGGATTCGAAATCGAGGCCGGGCGACAGCCCGAGATAGGCGTGGGTCGGCCGCGCGAAGCAGTAGATGCAGCCGTGCTCGCAGCCGCGATAGGGGTTGATCGAACGGTCGAACGAGATGTCCGGCGAGGCGTTGCGGGTGATCACCTTGCGCGCGGTGTCGACGGCGACTTCGGTGGTAAACGGCGGCAGCTCCTCGATGCTCTGCCAGCCATCGTCGAAGCTCACGGTGGCGCGCGGCTCGTAGCGGCCGCTCGCATTGGTGTGCGCGCCGCGACCGCGCCGCCGCGCGCGGTCGATGGCGGGCGGCTCGAACTCGCCCGCCGGCCCCGGATGCGACGGGTCCGGTTCCGGCGGGCGGCGGCGAAGGGAGGTCGTCGACATGGGACGTGTTTAGACCGCCCGATCGAACAAAACAAGAACATTTTTGTTCGAAAGCGTTTTCCAACGGACAGGATTGACAGTAAAGCGGTTTTTGATGGCTTCGCACTGCAGCAATTGTTAGCTCTCGCTCGTGAGGGCGGGATTGTTGTTTGGAATGCTGCGATGCTGAGTGTCGTCATCCCCACCTTCGACAGCGAGCGGGCCCTGGTGCCGACGCTCGCCATGCTGGTCCCGGCCGCCATGAGCGGCATCGTCCGCGAAGTCACCATCGCCGATGCCCGCTCGAACGATGCGACGCTCGAGGTCGCCGACGTCGCCGGCTGCAGCGTGCTCGCGTCGTCGGCGCCGCTGGCGCAACGGTTGCGTGAGGCCGCCGCGGCGGCGCGCTCGCGCTGGCTGATGTTCCTACGGCCGGGAACCGTGCTCGACACCACCTGGCTCGATGAAATCGTGCATTTCATCGAGGCAACCGAACGCGGCGAGACGGCCGCGGCGGCGGTGTTCCGCAAGGCGGCGTCGCCGCGGGCCTCCTATCCGATCGTGGTCGAGGCGCTCGCCTTGCTCAAATTCGCCATGGTCGGCCGGGTCGGTCCGGAGCAAGGGCTGGTCATCAGCACCCGCCTGTACAGCGAACTCGGCGGTCACCGCGACGGCGCCGCCGATCCCGAGGCCGACCTCCTCGCGCGCCTCGGCCGGCGCCGCATCCTGATGCTGCGCAGCGGGGCGCGGGGGTAGGACTCAGCCGATTTGGTCGGAGGCGGGGCGCGCAGGCGAGGAAACGGCACGCCGGCAGCTTACTTGTCACACGGTCGCGCCCTGGGCCTTGGGGCGGCGCAGGTGTTCGTCGAGCCGCGGCATGATCTCGACGAAATTGCAGGGGCGATAGCGGTAGTCGAGCTGGTGCACGAGGATGTCGTCCCAGGCGTCCTTGCAGGCGCCGGGCGAGCCGGGCAGGCAGAAGATGTAGGTCGCCCCGGCGACGCCGGCGGTGGCACGGGTCTGGATTGCCGAGGTGCCGATCTTGCCGTAGCTGACCATCAGGAACAGGGTAGCGAAGCCCTCCATCTTCTTCTCGAACAGCGACTCCACCGCCTCCGGGGTCACGTCGCGGCCGGTAAAGCCGGTGCCCCCCGTCGAAATGATCACGTCGATGGCGGGATCGGCGATCCACGCCTGTACCTGAGCGCGTATCATCTCCACGTCATCGCGCACGATCGTGCGCGCCGCCACCTTGTGCCCCGCTTTGATGATGCGCTCGGCGAGCGTCGCCCCCGATTTGTCGTCGCCGATCGAGCGGGTATCCGACACCGTGAGCACGGCGATTCGGAGCGGGACGAACGCCTTGCTCTCGTCGAGGCCGGGCATGCGGGCAGCGCCCTAGATATTGTCCGCCCGGAAGGTGTTGCAGGCGGCGATGTTGCCTTCCTTCAAGCCGGTCATGAACCAGCGCTGGCGCTGCGCCGAGGAGCCGTGGGTGAAGGAATCCGGCATCACCCGGCCGGTCGCCTGACGTTGCAAGGTGTCGTCGCCGATCGCGGACGCAGTCTGCATGGCCGCTTCGACGTCGCCGGCCTCGATGAAGGGCGGCTTGCCCTCTCGCTTCAGTTCCTGATTCTGGCGGTTGGCCCAAACGCCGGCGAGACAATCGGCCTGCAGCTCGACCCGCACCTGCAGGCGGTTGCCCTCCACCTTGTCGACCTGCTGTTGCTGCTGCTGCACCTTCGGCAGCACGTCCAGCAAGTTCTGCACGTGATGGCCGACTTCGTGAGCGATCACGTAGGCCTCGGAGAACTTGCACGCGTTGCCCGAGCAGCCGTGAAACCGGTTCTCGATCTCGCGGAAGAACGAGGTGTCGAGATAGACTTTCTGGTCGTTCGGGCAGTAGAACGGCCCCATTGCGCTCTGAGCCCTGCCGCCGCAGGCGGCCTGCGTCTGGCCAGTATACATGACGAGAACCGGCGGCCGATAGGTCTTGCCACCCTCCGCAAACACCTCCTTCCACTGCCTCTCGGTGCTGCCGAGCACGCTGGAGACGAGCCCGCCGACTTCGTCGCCGGGCGTTCCGGTGCGGCGCGCCTGGCGGCCCGGCTGTGCCGGCTGCTGGTATTGCGAGCTGCTGCCGCCGCCGGACAAAATCTCGGCGCCGCCGATCAGGACGCGGGGATCGATGCCGAGCGCCCAGCCGATTAGCCCGAGCACGACGATGGTGCCGATGCCGAGACCGCCGCCGCCGATCGGGAGACCGAAGCCGCCGCCGCCACCGGATTCGCCGCGGCGGTCCTCGATGTTGCTGCTCTTATCCAGGTCATCCAAACGCATCGATCCGCTCCATTGCGCTGCCCGCAACCCCGCCGGGTCTCGTGTGGGCGCGATCCTATCACCGCGCAGGCCGGCTGCGCAGCAGGGTTCTGCCGTCGCAATATGGTAGCGCAAAAGTTACGGCACCAGTGCGGCGCCCCGGCAGATTAAGTCGTTTTTTACTTTGATGCTCCATGATCCGGAATTGTCGGTTGTAGGTCCCGCGTCACCGACCGCGTTGCCAGCGTTCAGAGTTCTGAGTCATGGTCATGCCGCGCGGCGGGGCGTCCTCTCGGATGCCCCGCTTGACTCTCGACCGCCCCGCCTGCCAGGT
>DASYNT010000111.1:0-2953 GCA_036008405.1 Xanthobacteraceae bacterium | reverse complement strand
CTATTGCTTCTGGAGCTCAGCCGACGCGTAGCTGGCCGGCTTTCGCCGCGCCCGGTGCCGAGGGATAGGAAGGCGCATAGGACGGGGCGACCGGAAACGTCACGCAGTGCGGGCGGCGGTAGGGACGCCAGGGCCGGGGTCTCAAAGTGACCCCGGACCCGCTGCGGCGTTCATCGCGTATTTCGCTGTGCTCTGAGCTTCATGACAAGTGCACGGCCGAATATGAATGACAATGCGATCTGTGTCGCCAGGTCCGAGACGTTCAAGTCCGTTTTACCGGATACAAACGGTGCGACGGCAATGACCGCTGCGGACACCAAAGCCACGCCGGCGCCACCAGCCAAAACCCATGTTGGAGGCAGCATCATGATAGCACTGGTTTTCTTGAGATTTCCGGTCAGGCTGTAGGGCGCGCGCGGCGCGCTGGTCCATGGAACGCCCACCAGTACCGAACCGACCGCTCGTACGATACCAACCCAGACACCACCCACCAAAACCACGGTGGCCACCACAATAGCCACCCCAGCAACGACTGGACCGGCGGCGAGGAAAGTCAGCCCCATTGCGATTGCCACAATGCCCCCAGTCATCACGTAGTTTGCCGTGGCGAAAGCACGACCGATGCGCGCCACCAGTTCCTCTGCCTGCGCGTCGCCCAAGCGATATTCGCGTGGTCGACTGAATATCCACGGTGAAGGGCATGTGAAGACCTGCCCTTCCGGCACATGTCTGAAATAGGTGCTCGCCCATCCGCTTTTGAAAAACCAGGATGATTCCGAATTTGCATCCCTGGGCGATGGCGCATCCTTCGAACTGATGTCGGTGTTCATGACGATCTCTCCTTCTAAGCGAGGGTCTTCGTCCCTCCTTGCCCATGATCCACACCGGGTTTGACGGGTTTTTCCCCGACCATCGGCGGTGCCGCCTCGACCAGAGCGAAAAAGCCTGAGCGGCGGGTGCCGCTCAGGCCTGGGAGCCGGACGGGCCGAGGTGGCCCGCAGGGATCGCCTACTGCTTCTGGAGCTCAGCCGAAGCGTAGCTCGCCGACCTTTGCTGCCCCAACGGCATCTTCTGCGTCTGGATATCCTGCTGCGGGGCGTAGGTCTGCTGCATAGGCGCCGGGCAATTGCAGGGGTAGGCGGCCGGCTGCACCGGATAGGTCGGCGCCGGCGCATAGCTCTGCTGAGGATAGCTCGGCGCCGGTGCATAGGACGGCGTCGGTGCGTAGGACGGAGCGACCGGGTAGCTCGGCGCGTAGGTCACGGCCGGCGCCGGGGCGTAAGACGGCGCATAAGAGGGCGCGACCGGGTAGCTCGGCGTGTAGGTCGCGACCGGGGCCGAGTAAGACGGCGCATAGGACGGTGCGTAGGACGGTGCGTAGGACGGCGCATAGGACGGGGCGACCGGATAGCTCGACACGTATTGCGGGTGCCAGGACGAACGGTAGCCGCCATATTGGTTCCAGCCCATCTGGTGGCCGCCGAAGCCGCCGCCGAAGTGCCCACCGCTAAAGCCGCCACCGAAGTGGCCGCCGCCGAAGCCGCCGCCGAAGTGGCCGCCGCCAGAGCCGCCGCCGTGGAACCCCCCGGCCGAAGCCGAGATGGGAGCCACAATGGTTACGCAGGCCGCCGCGAGCGCCGCGAGAGCCAGGATGGAGGTACGGGTCGTCATGGGAATCTCCTGTGTGGTGAGAGGGTTTGTCGATCTGAAGGAGGGGTCTTCCCTCCTTGCCCACGATCCACACCGGGTTTGATGGATTTTCCGCACACATTGGGGGCGCGTCTATTTGATCAATCCGCGCGCGCCAGATAGATGCGACGGAAGGTTTCGCCGAAGCGGGCCGTGTCGCTCGCGAGATCGGCCCCTGATGCCTTTGCCGACAGGGTGACCGCCAAGCGATCGAGCTCGCGGATGACCTCCGACACCGCGGCCGCGCCGGTGCGCAGCGCCGCCGCCATTGCGGGATCGGCACGATCCTCGCGCCGAAAGCCGGCGCGGGCCACCTTGCGCCGTGCCGCCAGCGCCGCGAGCAGCAAGGTGCGGCCGGCGCCCTCCGCTACCGCGGTCGCGTCGGCGATCGCCGCGGTCAGCCGCGGCGCGATCTCGGCCCGCAGGTCGTCGGCATGCTCCTCTGCGTCCTCATCGTCGCCGTCGTCGTCATCCTCGACCAGCGTCGGGCGCCGTCGCGCGGGGCCGAGCACGGCGCTCACCGCCGCGTCGCCGCCGAGCCAGCGCAGCAGGATCACGGCTTCCCCCGCGCCCGCCTCCATCAGCACCGCCAGCGCGGCGAGGCTTTCGACATGCAATTGCGCGCGCAGCTCTGCGTACGCGCTCGCCACCGCCGGATAGGCCGTGGCATCGATCGTCTCCATGGCCTGCGTGATCGCCAGCTCCGGGTCGGCGCGCTTGCGCAGCCGGCCGACGATCGACGCCTGCACGGTGCCGAACACATCGGCACGCAGCAAGGTCAGCCAATGCGCGAGGTCGAACCGCTCGTCGCCGGCGAGACCGCCCTTCCATGCCCCCTCGTCGGAATCCTCCACTGAATCAGGCGTGTCGTCATTGGCATTGTCGGCATCATCCACCGGCCCGCCCAGATAGTTGCGCAGCACATGCTGCTCCTTCGCGGTGAGCCACTTCACGTTGCTGGCCGGCGGCAGGGTCAGCGCCCGCAGCGGTGACCGCCACGGCTCGCCGCGCAAATCCACCTGATCGCTGGTGAAATCGCTGTTCGCGGCCTCCAGGCCGCGGCCGAGTGCCTCCTCGAGGTAGCGGGCCGCCAGGGCATCGCGCAGCGCCTGGCGATAGCGCAGCATCGCCGAAGCGACGCCACGGTAAAGCCGGAAGCCCTCGATCCGCTTCGCCTTGTCGGCCTCTGCGGCCTGGATCCAGAACAGCAGAATCGCCTCGTCGTCGACGGTCTCGGGGGCGAGGCGGCCGCGGCTTGCGATGA
>DASYNT010000110.1:0-4265 GCA_036008405.1 Xanthobacteraceae bacterium | reverse complement strand
GGAAACTCCTGTCTTGGGTGAGGTCGAAACACCTCGATCCTCAAGACAGGCCACCCGGGCCGCTATCGACGATCTCTCAGTTGGTTACTGCGCCTCCCGCAGGCCCCCGCGCAGCGGGCTATCGCGCAGCGATTTAGTGCGTTGGCCCATTACAGGCACGACGACCGACGACCCCGACGGCCGTTTACTGAGGTACTGCGGCCGTCACCGGCATGTTCATCCGCACGGGGCTACTTCCGCTCGCGCGGCGCAGCCGTCCGGGACCGCGAGGGCCTTATTCAGGGCCAAGTTACCTCAGCCCTGCGGGCTATGGATGCACGGTGCCCTCCCGATCGAGATCGTCGGGTCGAGCCCGACGATGACATCGCTGGGCGGGTCGATCTCATCCCGCGCCCGCTCATCCGATCTCCCGCACGAGCCGGAGCGATCGCTGCACCAAATCCTGCATCCGCCGGCATTCGTCCATCGCCGCACGCGTAAACAACCCGTGCTTGAGCGCGTTGCTGTTGCCGCGGGGCGCGCCCGATCCGGCGGCGCCGCCGTGCATGCGGCAGCGGTTTTTGCCGCCCACGGCGGGAGACATGCAGGGATGGCCGGCGCGGGTCGTCGCGCCGCAGCGACGGCTCGACAGCATCGGGCCGGTGTTACGCGGGCGAGCCATCTTTGCGCGCGCGCCGCACCAGGGCCGGCGCGAGTTCCGGCTGGCTCAGCAGCGTCATCGGCGCGTAGACGGGCGGTGTAATCGCCGGGCGCTCGGGGGCGTGCGGGGCGGTGGCGCGCGGGGCTGTGGCGGGCGCGGCCTGGGTCACGTTGCCGACGATCGCCTGCCCGCCGTCGTTCACCGACACGTGCTGTACGGTGACGTTCTGCTCGCCGCCGGACCGGTAGCGCCTGAGCGCTTCCATCTGGGCGGCGTAGGTTCGCGACAGCTTGTTGAACGCGCGCTCGGCACTGTCCTGCCCGGGCAGCGTTTCGGCCAGGGCGAGCCGCCGCGCGGACGCGAGCGTGGCGACGTGGACGGCGGCCATCTGGGTCGCCAGCATCGCCTCGACCTGATCCCGCGGCTTGATGCCCTTGACGACCGACAGCATGAAATTCAACGCGCGTTCGTCGACCTTGCCGCCTGGCGAACTCGTATCGCCGAGCTGCCTGACGACGCCGCCGAAGAAATCGCGGTCCGTCGTTCCGAGGGCCGCCATGAGAAGGACCTGGCCGACTGCCGGGTCCGGATGATCCGGCGCGAGGGTCGTCGCCGCGTCGTCGCGCACCGTCATCCGCGGCGCCGCGTCGGCCGCGCTCTGCAGATAGGTCTCCAGGGCGGAGCGCTCCTGCGCACTCGGCTGGTAGGCAGGCTCGTCGGTAGGCTCGTGGGCGTCCGGCCGGCATTTCTTCGGTTTCATGTCGGATCGCATCCTCCATGGACGAACGGTACCGCACGGAAGCGCTAAGAGCTCGCGTCCGCTCGCAACGGCCCGAATTGAATAATAAAAAATCCTACCACGCAGACCCCGCCTGCCAAGACGGAATCTACTTTGCATGGGGTTGTTTTTGAAAAAACGCGGAGCCGCGGGGCGGGCCTCGGCCCGCCGTCTCGCGCAACGGCGAAATACGCATCGCTATTGCGCCCGGCGGGCTCCCTTCACCGCCCCCGTCCCCCGCTCACAATTCCCGCAGCGCATTGAACTGCGCCACGTATCCGGACGCGTCGATGCGCGCCGCCACGATGGTGGTGCGGTTCGATTTGAGCGCGGCGGCGAGCGCGTTGGTCAGCGCCTGCTCGGTCTCCACCACCACCGCATCGGCGCCGAACGCCTGGCCGAGCTTCTCCCAGTCGACGCCGCCGATCTGGACGCCGTGCGGGGGAACGCCCTTGATCTCCTGCTTGACGCGGATCAGCCCGATCTCCTGGTCGTCGAACACCAGCACGATGATGGGCAGGTTCTCGCGCCATGCGGTCTGCAGGTCGGCGATCGCCATCAGCAGCCCGCCGTCGCCGGTAAAGGCGAGGATCGGCCGGTCCGGAAAGGCGAGCCGCGCGCCCATGGCGCCCGGCACGGCATAGCCCATGGAGGCGAGGCCGTTGGAGGTGAGGAATTCGCGCGGCCCGTAGGACTCCCATTTCTGCACCACCAGCAGCCGGCTGGCGCCGGCGTCGCAGGTCGCGATGGTGTCGCGCGGCATCACCGCGCGGGCGACTTCGACGGCGCGCTGGGGCGACAGGCCGGTGGCCGGCGTGTCGAGGGCGCCGGCGACCTGCTCACGGAATTTCTTCGCGACCTTGGCGCCCCAGTCGCCGCCCTCAGGCGCGAGCTCGGCGAGCCGGTCGAGCAGCAGCTTGAGATCGCCGACCATCTCCGGGTCGGCCGGCACGAAGGCGTCGAGGCTCGGGATCGAGGCGAGCGACAGCACGGGAATCGTGTAGGGCCACGGCTTCGGCTGCAGTTCCACCGCATCGAGCCCCACCGTGACGACGAGATCGGATTCGTTGACCAGCTCGCGCTCGATCAGGCCGCCGATGATGCAGCCGGCGCGCAATGGATGGTCTTCCGGGATCGCGCCCTTGCACTTCGTCGTGGTGAGGACCGGCGCGCCGAGCTTCTCGGCGAATTTCACGAGCTCCGCCGACGCCTTGCACCAGTAGACACCGAGGCCGGCCAGCAGGACCGGCCGCCGCGCCCGTCTCAGCATGTCGAGCGCCGGCTTGAGGTCGGCACGGTCGGGGCCCGGAAACACCAGGTTCGCCACCAGCGGCGGCTCGGCCGCATAATCGCCGGCCGCCCGCGTGGTCTCGCTCTGCGGCAGCTCGAAATGCACCGGGCCGGGCGGCGCCGCGGTCGCGGTGCGCATGGCGCGGCGCACCTGCTGGCGCACCACCTTGGCGTCGAGCGTGGTGCTCCATTTCACGATCGGCTCGTAGATGGCGAGCTGGTTGAGGCGCTGGCGCAGGCCGATTTCGTAGGTCGGCCGCGAATAGGAATCGGTGATGGCGATCAGCGGCGAGCGGTCGAGATAGGCGTGGGCGACGCCGTTGACCATGTTGGTGGCGCCGGGCCCGCGGGTCGACATGCAGATGCCAGGGCTGCCGGTGATGTCGCCCCAGGTCGCGGCCAGCATGGCGCCCGCCACCTCCTGCTTCATCAGCAGGAACCGCATCTGGCGCTGGCGCGCCGCCTCCATCAGCTCGACCGATTCGCCGCCGGGATGACCGACGATGAAGGGCGTGCCCCACTCCTTGAATGCGGTCGCCAGCACTTCGACGGTCGTGGACATCAAGCTCCCCCGATTTCATTTTGCGGCGGCAAGTTAGCATAGTTGCGCGACAGGCGACCGAGGGCGTCGTCCGGTTCGTCGGGTTTAATATTTTGCGCGGTCGTTCCGGGACGCGCCGTTGCGCGAACCCGGAATCCAGACGGCCTCGCCCCTTGCACCTCAGCCTGTATTCCGGGTCTGCGCGAAGACCCGGAATGACGGCTTCACTGGACGATCTTGAATTTGTGCACGCGGCGGCCGCGGTTTTCGTCGACGTAGACGTTGCCCTTGGAGTCCACCGCGATGCCGTGGGGCTGGTCGAGTTCCCCGGCATAGCGGCCGACATGGCCGAAGCTCGGCAGCATCTTGCCGGTCTCGCGCTCGATCATTTCGATCTGCGAATTGTTCTGGTTGACCACGAACAGGTATTTCTGGGCGGGATCGGGCGAAAAATCGATCGCCACGGCGGCGCCGCCGAACTGCCTGATCTTGCCGTCGGCCGGCATGGTGAACGGCTTCCACGGCACCTCGATGTTGCGCTTGAGATTGCCGAGCTTGTCGTAGACCTGGATCCGCCCGCCGTCGCGGTTGCAGACATAGACGAGGCCGTCATTGCCGACGGTCAGGCAATGCACGCTCTCCATGCCCTCCGGCTTCCACTGCCGCAGGAAGTTGCCGTCGCGGTCCAGCACCGCGACGCGGCGGTTGCTCTCGCGGCCTTCGCCGTCGGAGACGAAGATGTCGCCGTTCCCGCGGTCGACGAAGATGCTCGACGGCATGTGGAAGACCGCAGCGTTGGAATTGAGCGGCGTGCCCTTGACGGTGCCGTCGGAGGAATCCAGCACGCCCTTCTTGCCGATCTGCTGCAGCAGCTTGCTGCCGTCATGGGTGTATTTCTGCACCATGCCGGACGGCGCGCTGGCGATCCAGACGTTGCCGTCCTTGTCGAAATGGCAGCTGTGCAGGCGCGCATCGAGCAGCTTCGGATCGCCCCAGGAATGCACGACATTGCCGGC
>DASYNT010000109.1:0-3073 GCA_036008405.1 Xanthobacteraceae bacterium | reverse complement strand
AGGGTCCCGCGCTCACGGACTTGCTCGGCGGACAGGTGCAGGTCCTGTTCGCGACCATGTCCTCGTCGATCGGCTACGTCAGGGACGGCCGACTGCGCGCGCTGGCGGCCACGAGCGCGACGCGCTCGCCGGCGTTGCCGGACGTTCCGACCGTGGCCGAATTCGTGCCGGGCTACGAGTCGAGCTTTTGGAGCGGCATCGCCGCGCCGAAAGGCACGCCGCCCGAGATCGTCGACAAGCTCAACAGAGAGATCAATGCGGCTCTCGCCGATCCCAAGATAAAGGCGCGCCTTGCGGACTGGGGCAGCACCCCGCTGCCCGGCTCGCCGGCCGACTTCGGCAGACTCATCGCCGATGAAACCGAAAAGCTGGGTAAGGCGGTGAAGTTCTCCGGCGCCAAGGTCGATTGACGCCTGCGAACTGGAGCACGTCCCGTTCCTTCGGAATCGGGCCATGCTTTAGAACTATAAATTGGCGCATGTTCTTATCGGCGAACCGGTACCCACCCCGGATCAAGTCCGGGGCAGGCTTTCGCCGGAGCGCTAGGCGGCGTGCAGCAGCTCGAGCAGGTCCTCGTAGATCGACATGTTCTTGCCGAACGAGATCGCCGCCGCCTGGCAGCCGCATACCAGGTGCATCCAGCGCCACGGCTCGCGGGTGGCGTGGAACTCCTCGATGACCGCCTGATGGTGCTTGAAGGCGTGCATCTCGGTGAAGTTGTCGTGGCAGACGAGCTGGGCGAGGCGATCGATCAGCGTCTGGGGATCGTAGCGGCAGTTCACGTACTGCTGCGCCAGGTTCACCGTGCCTCTCACCTCGGGCACCGCACGCATCGCGCCGAGATTGGTGACTTGCGACCAGTCGGTCGGCGGCTGGGTGCAGATGCTGTGCGTGATCGCTTCGAGCAGATGCTCCTGCGAGCGCGGCGGCAGCGCGGCGACCGCCGCCGGATCGGGCTGTGGCGGCGGCATCATCCGATTCTGGGTGCTGCGGATTTCCGGCCCGGTATGCCACAGCAGCAGCGCGAGCAGCCGGTTGCGCATGCTCAAGTCCTCGAGCCGAGTCAGGTAGCGCCGCAGGTTGACGCTGGTGTGAAGATGCACGTCCATCGGATTGCCGGTGAGCGAGCGCAGGAACAGCCCTGCCGCGCCGATCGACAGCGCCTCGCCGGCGCCCTCCAGCGACAGCCCCGCCGCCAAGCCCTTCGCCAGCATCACCGGAATCTCGGTGTAGCGGTCCACGCGGCCGATGGCTTCGCCGATCTCGCCGATCTTCGCCGTCTCGTCATCGCCGGTGCGCTGGCGAAGCACCCGGCGGAGCAGCCCGTGCTCCTCGATCAGCGTATCGATCTCGTGGACGGTTTTCTGGGTCGGGAAGCGCGCGACGTAGCGCACGGCCGGCCGCATCAGCACCCGCATGTGCTCCGTCCCGAGCGTCTCCAGACCGCGCCACAGGTAGCCCGGGAAGATGAAGTAGTGGTCGTCCAGCACGTTCTTGGGCAGCGCCACGCTCAACAGCAAGTCGAACGCCTCGATTGCCGGGACATGGTCCCACAGCCACAGGAAGATGTGGTCCGCCTTGTTGCTCTCGCCGCGGCTGCACGCCTTGAGGAATGCCGCCTTGGCCGCCGCGACGCCCTCGGCCGTGGTCGCCTCGCCCGCGCCGTCGGCGGCGAGGTCGGCGGTACGGCTCACCTCGGCTCCGCCGGGATCCAGCGGGGCGAATTCCAGCAGGCTGAACGGCGAGGTCACGGGGTCGTGGATATGGTTATTGGAGAGGGCGACGTGCTGAAGGATCGGGAGGAAGCGGTCCTCGCCGTCCAGCCGCCCGACCAGCTTGGCGATCGCGTGCAGGCCGGCGAGCGGATGCAGCGGCCCGCCATGGTGACCGGGCGGAAGGTCGGCGGAGCGAGCCACCGCCAGCGCCGAGGCCGTCAACATGGTCCGAGGGGCGACGCCGCCCCGCAGCTTCTCCAGCGTGCGGTCCAGGATCTCGGCCGGGGCGGTCTCTTCGATGAACCGGACCAATGGCTCGATGTCTTGCGGAAATTGGACGCGCGCGTGCATCATGGACTCCTCGTGGCTGCGTCTGCGGGGAGCAGGCGGCGCCGGTCGGCCGCGCTCCTTGCCGGGTCCCCTCGGCTCCCGCCGGGACTCGGGCCTGGACGCATGCTCGGACGGAAGCGGGCGGGTGTCAATTCGCGCGGGTGGTGGATCAGGCATGCCGGTCGCGCCGGGCGCCGCCACCGGGGCGCTCGCCGTCACCTGCCGCACCGTGCGAGCGAACCTCGGGTTCGCGGCACGCAGCCCTGACAATCCGGGGTATTGCATCAATAGGGAATTTTGACCCATCGATGGCGGTACTGCTCATAAACCTCTTGTGACGGCGGCGGGAACGTCGGATCGACGAAGGCGCCCACGGCGACGGCGATCATGTCGGGCTTGCGGTGCGGCTGCCAAAAGACCGTAGAGCCGCAGTTGGGGCAAAAATAGAACGTAACCTCAAAGCCACTGTCGGACGCCCGCGTGTAGCGCCGGGTGGGCCCTTTCGATTGAACATCCGTGCGTGGGAAAAACGCAGCGATCCCATAGGCGCTGCCCGTTCGCTTCTGACAGGAAGGGCAGTGACAAACTGAAACCTTGGCTGGCTCTCCTTTGCAGCCGACGACGAGTTGCCCGCAAGAACACGTTGCGTTTCGTTCCATACCGAGCCTCTGCTCCGATCGAAGATGCAAACTGAGATGAGGCCGCCAACTGCGGCGACCTCGTCATGACCGTCCCGCTTTACCCTGGATCAACCGATCGCGCCGATCAGGATCGGGCCGAATGGAACGTAGCGCTCGCCGTCGAAGCGCCTCATCTGGGCCTGCCTGATCGGCGCGAAATTGGTCGGGCTGGTATTGATCGTGATGCCGGGCAACAGCATCGGCAGTTCGAGATTGTGCAGGTTGGCCGCCTGTTTCATCACGTTCTCGCGGGTCAGCTCGTCGCCGCACTGCTTGAGGACCTGGACTGTCGTTTCGGCGATCGACTGGCCGTAGGCGGTCTGGGAATCGCTCTTGTCGCCGTTCGGA
>DASYNT010000108.1:0-10605 GCA_036008405.1 Xanthobacteraceae bacterium | reverse complement strand
CCCTCAATCTGGTCCGCCAGGTCGCCGACAAGCGATCCATCAAGCGCCGCCGAAAGCGCGCCGCCTGGGACCCGCAATACCTACTGGAAATCCTCGGCCCGCCGAAGCCAAAGCCTTGTTAACCTCGACTCGTTGCCCTGCTGCAGATGCTGCGTCGCTTTCGCGAGCTGCGGACATGGCGTGGCACGCGTCGCGGCAGGAACGGGCCGAGGCCGCGCGTGATGCACCACGTCGAGCTTTCGCGGCGGCGAAGGCGCCGCCGCGGCGTTGCGTCGGGTGGCGCCGAAGGCATAAGCTGCGGCACGGAAGCGGGAGATCGCCGTTTCGAACGGGAGGGAGTCATGAGAACAAGGACGGCCGGCGCGTTGGCGATTTTCGCCTCATGTGCGTTCATCGGCGCCGGGGGCGCCCAGGATCTCGGTCCGCAGGTCAAGAAGCTCGCCGATGGCGTCTACGTCCACGCCGGAAGGGGCTTCGAGTCGAACAGCGGCATCATCCTCACCCAGGACGGTGTCATCGTGATCGATACCGGACAGAACCCCTACGAGTCCCGCAACATCTGGGCGACAGTCCGCAATCTCACCTCGATGCCGGTGCGCTTCGTCATCGACACCGAGCCGCATGCCGACCATACGACCGGCCACTACATGTTTTCGCCGCCCGCGGTCGTCATCGCGGCGGCGGGGGCGGGCGAGTCGATGCGCGCCGCCGAACGCAATGCGCCGGATCGCATTCAGCGGCTCGCCGCGACGTCTCCGGAGTTCAGGGCGGCGCTGGAAAGCTACCGATTCGTCGCGCCGCACATCGAGTATCACGACCGGATGACCGTCAATCTCGGAGGGCGGACCCTCGAGCTGATCTATCTGAAGGGCGTACACAGCGAAGCCGACACCGCCGTGTGGCTGCCCAATGAGCGCGTGCTGTTCTCGGCGTCCGCTTTCGTCGTCAACCAGATCAACATCCTGCGCCCCTTCGTCACCATTCCGGATATACTGGCCGCCGGCAAGATGATGAAGGCGCTGAACCCCGAGCACGTGGTGCCGGGGCACGGCACGCCCGGCACGGTGAAGATCTTCGAGGACGGGGAAAAGTATTATACCCTGCTGCTCGAACGCGTCGGTGCGATGGTAAAGGCGGGCAAGTCGCTCGATGACATCAAGAAGGAAGTGAAGATGCCCGAGTATTCGAGCTGGGGCAGCCAGGACCGTTTCCCGACCAATGTCGAGGCGGCCTACAAGGCCGTGGCAGGTAAATAGCCGGTCGGCTCGACCGCGCGCGCCTGGTCGCATCCGAGGCGATCGGACCATCGCCTCCTGCAAGGCCGGTTTGGCTCGGCCGGGTGCCGCCCCGTCCTCCAATGCTCGGATGTCTCATTTCGCCAGGGTCGGCGAGAGGAGCGTTCGTCGGTCGGGCCGTTCCATCGTGCCAGTGCCGGGCGCCACCAGGATTTCCGCCGGATAACGAAATATGTTGCGATTCTGGGGCGTTACGAGACATTGCGGCAGGCGTGCAGGGCCTCCCGCGGCGGAGCGACATCCGGCGCCCGTGACACGGCGGTCCGCCTCGGCTATCGAATGAAGCATGGCTCAAGCCCTCGAGATCGCCGCCGCGGACGCTCCCGCCCTGTTCGACGCCGAGGCGATCGCCGGGGAATTGGCGCAACTCGCGGTCACCTATCCCGGACGCGAGCGCGAGCTGCGTGCCGCGATCGCCCAGCAGCTCAAGGTGGCTCTCGCCGCCAGCCGGACCGAAATCGAACGCCTGCTGCTCGAGGACCGCCATGGCGGGCGTTGCGCCGCCCGGCTGTGCTGGGTGCAGGACGAGATCATCCGGGTGCTCTACGGGTTCGCAGTCAAGCACCTCTATCCGACGGTGAACACGTCGCAAGCCGAGCGCATGGCGATCGTCGCCACCGGGGGCTACGGCCGCGGCCTGATGGCGCCGGGCTCGGACATCGATCTCCTGTTCGTGCTGCCCTACAAGCAGACCGCCTGGGGCGAATCGATCGCCGAGGCGATCCTCTACTGCCTCTGGGACATGGGCCTCAAGGTCGGCCACGCGACCCGTTCGATCGACGAGTGCATCCGCCAGGCCAAGGGCGACATGACCATCCGCACCGCGATCCTGGAGGCCCGCTTCCTGCTGGGCGACCGCGCGCTTTACGACGAACTGGTCGTCCGGTTCGACAAGCAGGTGGTTCAGGGCAGCGCCGCCGAATTCGTCGCCGCCAAGCTCGCCGAGCGGGAGGAGCGCCATCGCCGCAGCGGCCAGTCGCGTTATCTGGTCGAGCCCAATGTCAAGGACGGCAAGGGCGGCCTGCGCGACCTGCACACCCTGTTCTGGATCGCCAAATACGTCTACCGCGTCCGCAAGCCGGAGGAGCTCACCGAGCAGGGAGTCTTCGACCGCGCCGAATCGCGGCTGTTCCAGCGCTGCGACGATTTCCTGTGGGCGGTGCGCTGCCACATGCACTTCATCACCGGCCGCGCCGAGGAACGCCTGTCGTTCGACATCCAACGCAGCATTGCCCAGCGGCTCGGTTATTCGCAGCGGCCCGGGCTGCGCGACGTCGAGCGCTTCATGAAGCATTACTTCCTGATCGCCAAGGACGTCGGCGACCTCACCGCGATCCTGTGCGCCGCGCTGGAGAGCCGGCAGGCGAAGCCGGTTCCCATGCTCAACCGCATGGTCGCCAAGCTGCGGCCGCAGGGCCGGCGCGTGCTGCGCGAGAGCGATGATTTCGTCGTCGACAACAGCCGCATCAACATCGCCGATCCCGACGCCTTCGCCCGCGATCCCGTCAACCTCATCCGCATCTTCCGCCTCGCCCAGCGCCATGGCCTCGCCTTCCATCCCGAGGCGCTGCGCCGGGCGACCCACTCGCTCAAGCTGATCGACAAGCCGTTGCGGGAGAATCCGGAGGCCAATGCGCTGTTCCGGGAGATCCTGACATCCAGGACCAATGCCGAGATCGTGCTGCGACGCATGAACGAGGCCGGCGTGCTCGGCCGCTTCATTCCGGAGTTCGGCCAGGTGGTGTCGATGATGCAGTTCAACATGTACCATCACTACACCGTCGACGAGCACCTGCTTCGCTGCATCGGCGTGCTGGCGGAAATCGAGAACGGCACCAATCCGGAATACGCGCTCGCCAACGAGCTGATCCGCAAGATCCAGCCCAGTCACCGCGAGGTGCTGTATTTCGCGTTGTTCCTGCACGACATCGCCAAGGGCCGGGTCGAGGACCATTCGGTCGCCGGGGCGCGGATCGCCCGCCACCTCGGCCCCCGCTTCGGCTTTTCGGCGGCCGAAACCGACACCATGGCCTGGCTGGTCGAGCGCCACCTGGTGATGTCGACGATCGCGCAGTCGCGCGACCTGTCCGACCGCAAGACCATCGAGAACTTCAGCTCCATCGTGCAATCGCTGGAGCGCATGAAGCTGCTCACCATCCTGACCACCGCGGACATCCGCGCGGTCGGGCCGGGGGTGTGGAACGGCTGGAAGGCGCAGCTGCTGCGCGCGCTCTATTACGAGACCGAGCCCTCGCTGACCGGCGGCTTCTCCGAGGTAGACCGCGCCCGGCGCGTGGCGATCGCTCAGGCGGAATTCCGCGCCGAGCTCGCGGGCTGGCCGCCCGGCGATGTCGATCGCTATGTCGCCCGCCATTATCCCGCCTATTGGCTCAAGGTCGACCTGCCGAACAAGATCGCCCATGCGGAATTCGTGCGGATCGCCGAGCACGCCGGCAGGTCGCTCGCCACCAATGTGCGATTCGACGCCGAGCGCGGCGTCACCGTGGTGACGGTGCTGGCGCCGGACCACCCGCGGCTCTTGTCGGTGATCGCCGGCGGCTGCGCGGTGACGGGGGCCAACATCGTCGATGCCCAGATCTACACGACCACCGACGGCATGGCGCTCGACACCATCGCGATCACCCGCGAGTTTCCCCACGACGCCGACGAATCGCGCCGCGCCGACCGCATCGCCGGCGCGATCGAAAACGCGCTGCGCGGCGATCTGCGCCTCCCCGACGTGGTGGCGAAGCGGGCCGCGCCCAAGGGGCGAATCAGGGCGTTTGCCATCGAGCCCGAGGTCACCATCAACAATCAGTGGTCGAACCGCTACACCGTCGTCGAGGTCTCGGGCCTCGACCGGCCCGGGCTGCTGTACGAGCTGACGGCGACCTTGTCGAAGCTCAATCTGAACATCGCGTCGGCCCATGTCGCGACCTTCGGCGAGCGCGCCGTCGACGTGTTCTACGTCACCGACCTCATGGGCGCGAAGATCGCGACGCCGACCCGCAAGGCCGCGATCAAGCGCGCCCTGATCGGGGTGTTCACGCCGCAGCAGGACAACCGGCTCGCTCAACGGGTGGCGGCGCAGTGATGCGGCCGCATGCCCGCCGGACGGCAGTATCCGGGTAGCAATCCGCGAGAAACCACCCCCCGGTAACCCACCCTTAAACCGGCCTCGCTAGCGTGCGCCGGGGCGTGAACCCGTGCACGGGGTCGCCGACGGGGCGGAAGATTGGCGAAACCAGGTCGAGGCGCGAGCAAGCGTCGCGAGCCCTCTTTCAAGAGCGGCGCGGGAACGCTCGACGTGCGGCTGTCGCCGCAGGACCGCTCCGGCGCGCCCGCATCTGAACCGCCGCGCCCGCACCGGTCCGCCAGGATGCACTCCGCCAAGCCGAACGTCGGCAAGGTGCGCGTGGAGCCCAAGGTCGACATGCCGGTCGCTCCCCGCCCGGCCGTGCCGCCCAAAAAGAGCAGAACGGCGGGGACGCGCAGCGGCAGACGCCGACGCTCCGGGCTTTTCCGCCTGATCTATTGGGGCGCGGTGCTGGCGATCTGGGCCGTGCTTGCAGTGGCCGGCGTGTTCGCCTGGGTCGGCATGCACCTGCCCCCGATCCAATCCCTGGAGATTCCCAAGCGCCCGCCCAGCATCCAGATCAACAGTCTCGACGCCCGCATCTTCGCGACCCGCGGCGAAATGGGTGGGGCCGCCCTGCCGCTCAGGGACATGCCGGCGCACCTGCCGAACGCCTTCATCGCCGTCGAGGACCGGCGGTTCCGCTTCCACCGCGGCATCGATCCGGTCGGCCTGTTCCGCGCCGTGCTGGCAAATGCCCTTCACCGCGGCATCTCCCAGGGCGGCTCGACGATCACCCAGCAACTCGCCAAGAACCTGTTCCTGACCCACGACCGCAACCTGATGCGCAAGCTGCAGGAGGTGGTGCTGGCGCTGTGGCTGGAGCACAAATTCACCAAGAACGAGATTTTGGAGCTGTATCTCAACCGGGTCTATTTCGGCTCCGGCGCCTACGGCGTCGAGGCCGCCGCGCAGCGCTATTTCGGCAAGTCGGCCCGCAACGTGTCGGTGGCCGAGGCGGCGCTGCTCGCGGGCCTCGTCAAATCGCCGTCGCGCCTGGCGCCGACCCGCAACTTCGACGGCGCCGAGCAGCGCGCCCAGATCGTGCTCGCCGCCATGGCCGACGCCTCGCTCATCAAGGACGAGACCGCCAAGGCGGCGATGGCGTCGCCCCCCAAGATCGTCAAGCCGAGCGCCGGCGGGTCCTCGAACTACGTGGCCGATTGGGTGATGGACGTGCTCAACGAGCTGGTCGGGCGGGTCGACGAGGACATCGTCGTCGACACCACGATCGACGCGACGCTGCAGGCCGTCGCCGAAAAGGCGCTGATCGAGGAGATCGCCCAGAAGGGCGAGAAGTTCGGCGTCGAGCAGGGTGCGCTGGTGGCGATGACGCCGGACGGCGCGGTCCGCGCCCTGGTGGGCGGCCGCAATTACGGCGAGAATCAGTTCAACCGGGCAGTGGCGGCGAAGCGCCAGCCCGGCTCGGCCTTCAAGCCGTTCGTCTATCTCACCGCGCTCGAACACGGGCTCACTCCCGACACCATTCGCGACGACAAGCCGATCGAGCTCAAGAATTGGCGGCCGGAGAACTACCGGCACGAATATTTCGGGCCGGTGACGCTGACCCAGGCGCTCGCGAAGTCGCTCAACACCGTTTCGGTGCGGCTCACGCTGGAATTCGGGGCGACCGCGGTGGTGCGCACGGCTCACCGGCTCGGCATCGCGTCGAAGCTCGAGCCCAACGCCTCGATCGCGCTCGGCACGTCGGAAGTCTCGGTGCTGGAACTGGTGTCGGCCTACGCGCCGTTCGCCAATGGCGGCAACGCCATCTTGACCCACGTGGTCGAACGGATCCGCACCGCCCGCGGCAAGACCCTTTATGTCCGCAGCAGCCCGCCGCTGGGGCGTGTCGTCGATCCCCGCTATGTCGCGATGATGAACGCGATGATGCGGGAGACGCTCACTACCGGCACTGCGCGCAAGGCGGATCTGCCGGGCTGGAGCGCCGCCGGCAAAACCGGCACCAGCCAGGACTTCCGCGACGCCTGGTTCGTCGGCTACACGACCCAACTCGTCACCGGGGTATGGCTCGGCAACGACGACTCCTCGCCGACCAAAAAGGCGACCGGCGGCGGGCTGCCGGTCGAAGTCTGGAGCCGGTTCATGAAGGCGGCGCACCAGGGAAGGCCGGCGACGGATCTGCCGGCGGCGAGCACGGGGATCGTGGGGACCATCTTGGCCGGGGTCGCGCCTTCGCCTGCGGCCACACCGGCTTCGGCGCCGCCAATGCTGCCCGCCGCCGTTCCAGGCCGGGGACGCGAGCCGATCCGGCCGGACGAGGGAACCATTGACGGGTGGTTGATAAACCGGCTGTTCCCGGGACGTTGAACTCGCCTTGCGAGCGTCCCTATCAGGACGCCATGGCCAACTGCTTTGACCGAACAGAGATCTGGAGCCGCCCTTCCGCCCGTCGGGGATGTCTCTCGAACGCCGCGTCGGGCATCGGTCGGTCGCCTTCGCGACCGTTCGCCCTACGCGGCCGCGCTGCCGGTCGAGGCGCGCTTCGCCTTTTGGCCGGGAGCATCGGGCTTCAGTCCGTAGCGATGCAGGTCCGTGCCGTGCACGTCGAGCCAGGCCTTGGCGCGCTCCATGTCCGGACAGATGCGACGCAGGACGCGCCAGAACCGCGGCGAATGGTTCATTTCGACGAGATGGGCGATCTCATGGGCGGCCAGATAGTCGAGCACATAGCGCGGGGCCAGAACCAGCCGCCACGAAAACGACAGCACACCGGTCGTCGAGCACGACCCCCAGCGGCTCGCCTGGTCGCGAATCGAGATGCGGCGAAAGCCGACGCCGAGTTTTCCGGCAAAATGCCTGACGGCGATCTCGAGGTCGCGCTTGGCTTGGCGCTTGAGATAATCGGTGATGCGGCGCGAGACGTGTTCGGTCTCGCCGGCGACGCACAGCAGGCGTTCGCCGCGGCTGTCGCTCTCGGTCCATACCGTGCCGCGCGCGCCGCGGCGGTGCACGATCGCATGGGTGACGCCCCGCAACGGCAGTTCCGAGCCGTGCGCGAACGGCGCGGCCTTCGGCAGCCGGCCGAAGCGGGCGGCGATCCAGGCGCGATGCTTCTCGGCAAATTCGCGCGCCTCGCGCAGGCTGCCTCGCGGCGGCATGGTGAGCACCGCCTCGCGCGTCACCGCGACGATGCGCAGCGTGTAACGCCGCGCCTGGCGATGGCGGCGCAACCGAACGAGATAGACGGCGTCTTCGCAAACGACTTCGATCGCCGAAGGCTCGGCGGGACGACGATAGAGCAACGCGCGTGTGGGCATTGGGAATCAATCCGGGCAAATCGCTGAATTCGATAGTGGCATATCCGGATGAAGATCAAGGGAACATTCTCGCGAGGCCAACTGGCTACAAGATACAGTGGTAAGGTGAGGCGACGCCCCTAGATAAAGTTCCTTGAAGGACAGATTCAAGATTCAATTTATCGAATCAGGGGGCGCGTCGCCGGAGCCATAAATACCATATTATTTTCAATAGCTTATCGACGCAAATCCGAAAGCCTCCAATTTCTTCGAGACTTGTTCGGTGAATAATGAGTCATTTCTTTTGGGCGGGCACCAGATCGCGCCGCGTCAGCGTCGAACGGCCTTGGTACGCTGTATCGCGACGGCCCCGTTCAGGACGTCAAGGGAACTTCGGGCGCACGCTCGGCTCCAGCACCATTGACCCCCTTTTTCCGCGCGGCGCTGCCGTTCCCCTTGCGGCCCTTGCCGGCATTGGCATGGCGGAAATCGTGGGAGAGCACGAAGTCGGCAATCCGAGGCGCGATCTCGGAGCGGAACCGCGAGCCGTTGAACACGCCGTAGTGCCCGACCCCCGGCTGCAGCCAGTGCGCCTTGTGCGCATCGGGAATGTTGACGCACAGCCGGTGCGCCGCCTCGGTCTGGCCGACACCGGAGATATCGTCATGCTCGCCTTCGATGGTCATCAGGGCGACGCGTCGGATCGCCGCCGGATTCACCGGCTCGTCGCGGTGGGTCATGACTCCCTGCGGCAAGGCGTGGCGGATGAAAACGGTCTCGACCGTCTGGAGATAGAACTCGGCGGCGAGGTCCATCACCGCGAGATACTCGTCGTAGAATTCGCGGTGCTTCTGCGCGGAATCGCCATCGCCGTCGACGAGATGCCGGAACAGCTTGCGGTGGGCATCGATGTGGCGGTCGATGTTCATGCTGACGAAGCCGTTGAGCTGCAGGAATCCGGGATAGACATCGCGCATGACGCCGGGATGGGGAAACGGCACCTTGGTGATGACGTTGCGCCGGAACCAATCGATGCCGCGGAACTTGGCCAGCTGGTTCACGCCGGTGGGACTGACGCGCGTGCCGATCGGACCGCCCATCAGCACCATGGAGCGCGGCACATAGGGGTCGTCGGCCGCCTCCATGCGGGCCACCACCGCGAGCACCGGCACCGACGGCTGGCATACCGCGACCACGTGAATGTCGCCGCCGAGGAAATGCAGGATCGAAATCACGTAGTCGATGTAGTCGTCGAGATCGAATCTTCCTTCGGCGAGCGTCACCATGCGGGCGTCCTGCCACTCGGTGATGTAGACGTCGTGATTCGGCAGGAACGCCTCGACGGTGCCGCGCAGCAGCGTCGCGTAATGCCCCGACATCGGTGCGACGATGAGCAGGCGCGGCTGCGGCCGGTGCGGCGGGTGCTCGAACACGCGCGTGAAATGCAGCAGCCGGCAGAACGGGCGCTCCCACACCGACTCGATATGCACGGGCACCCGCTCGCCGCCCACCATCGTCCTCTCGATGTCCCATTCGGGGCGGCTGTAGCGGCGCGTCGAACGCTCGAACAATTCGCAGGCCGCCGCAACCGACTTGCCGAAGGTGGTCGCCGCCAGCGGATTGAGCGGGTTCTTGAACATCAGCTTGGTGGCATCGGCCCAGGCGCGGGACGGATTGAGCGCGGCCTGATTCATCTCATAGTACCAGTACATGGGCGCCGCGAACAGAATTCCGCCATCGCCAGGCAGCTTGGGTGCGCCGCCAAATTCGCCGATAGCCATGACCAACGATCCTTTATCTATCGCTGCAACGCAGCAAGGTGGAGGGCCGGCGTGAATCCGTCAATCGCCGGCCGTTCGGGGTGATCCGACGGGATCATGCTCAATCGGCGGCCCCCGACCCCGGCATCGGTTCCGATGTTTGGGCAAGCCATGTTTGAACACACGTCAGCCGCCAGACGACCCATCTGCGGGATGGATCGTCCGGCAATGCCATTAGGAATATAGGCACTCATTCCCCGTTTGCTCATTCCCCCGCCTGCATCAGTGCTCCGTGACGTCGTGCCGCGTCGAGCAATTGCAGAAACCCGAATGCCCCTGCCGCGAACCAGAGGACATTCAATCCCAGCGCCCGCCACATGAGGTCGGCCCTGAATATATGCTCAATCAACAGGGCACGCATACCCTCAAATACATAGGTCGGCGGCAAGGCCAGCGCCACGAACTGCAGCCAGCCCGGGAGCACCGAGACCGGATAGTAGACGCAGGTCAGCGGCAACAGCAGGAACATGATGGTCCAGGCGAACCCCTCCGCGCCGAGGCCGTTGCGCAGGACGAGTCCGGACACGAAGATGCCCACCGCCCAGCTGGTCAGGATCAGGTTGGCGAAGAAGGCCGCCAGCGCGAGGCCCATGGCATAGAGGTTGAAGCCGAAGAAGCCGATGGCGAGCAGCGACACCGGCACCATCCCGATGGCGAGCCGCACGATGCTCATCGCCATCAGGGCGATTACGAACTCGATCGGCTTGAGCGGGCTGATCATGAGATTGGCGAGATTGCGCGACCACATCTCCTCGAGAAACGATACCGAGAAGCCGAGCTGGCCGCGGAACAGGATGTCCCACAGCAGTACGGCGCCGATGAAGGTGCCGCCGGCGCGGGCGAAAAATCCGGCGTTTTGACCGATATAGAGCTGCAGGAAGCCCCACATCATCATCTGCACGGCCGGCCAGTAGACGAGCTCCAGCAGCCGCGGCCACGACGAGCGCAGCAGATACCAGTAGCGCGCGATCATCGCCCCGATACGGCGAAGGGAAATGCCGTAATTGCGGTCCGGCCGCTTGCTCATCGCGCCGCCTCCCCGATCCGGCCGCGCGCCACGTCGAGAAAGACCTCTTCCAGGGTTCGCCGACCGT
>DASYNT010000107.1:0-22100 GCA_036008405.1 Xanthobacteraceae bacterium | reverse complement strand
CGAGCCTGCGCTCCCATTCGGTGCGGCGGGTGTTGATCCATTGCTCCACGAGGCTCAAGGCGCGCGGCTCGATGCGGCAGGTCCGCACCCGCCCGACCTTTTCGGAAACCACGAGCCCCGAGCCCTCGAGCACCGCGAGATGCTGCATGACGGCCGGGAGCGACATGGAAAACGGACGCGCGAGATCGCTGACCGAGGCGGGACTATGAGCGAGCCGTTCCACCAGGGCCCGGCGTGTCGGGTCGGCGAGAGCCTGGAAAGCGAGATCGAGGGCCGACGATTGGTTAAGCATGCACTTAAGTATCACGGGTCCAAAAGTTAAGCAATAGCTTTAGTAAGTCGGCGGCGGCTCTTTCTCCCAGGCTCGCCGTCCGGTGGTGCCCGAGATGACGCGGACAGTCCCCGCGGATGCCGCGATGTGGGATATTCGCCAGATGATTCGCAGCGCTATTCGCGCGGCCAAAGAACGGAATCCGGCCATGGCCCTTCTCGCCGGCGGACGAAATCTCACCCGGCGCGGCCGCGGCGGCCCGGTCCTGCATGCCCTGTTCTTCATCGCCCTTGCGGCGATCGCGGTCGCGGCGATCGTCCATCTGCTGGCGCCGCGCTGGGACGAGGCACAGGCGCCGCTCGACGCGCCGCGGCTTCCCATCGTGGTCGCCGGGGTCGTCTTCAACATCGCGCCGGCGGCGATCCGGGTCCCGCTGCAGCGCCGCGCCGGGCTGCAGGAGCGCCTCGATCTCGCCTATGCCTGGCCCGATTTGACCCCGCCGGATTCCCACGCCGCCGGTTCGGCGGCCCGCATGTTCGTCACCATCGAGGCGGCGCAGTCGGCCTTGCTGCCGTCGGAGCGGCTGAAATCGATCTATCCGCGTTATGCCGAGGCCGCAGCGCCCGGCCCGAACGGCCTCGCCATGCTGGCGTTCCGCGACGGCACGCCCTACCAGGGCGAGGATCTGCTTTACGATCCGGCATCGCCGGACCGCTTCATGGTGCGTTGCAACCGCAGCCGCGACGAACTGACCATGGCCATGTGCCTGTTCGAGCGCCCCTACGCCGCCGCCGCCCTCACCTTCCGCTTTCCGCGCGACTGGCTGGCCGACTGGCCGGCCGTGCTCGGCGGCACCGAACGGCTGATCGCGGGCTGGCAGCCGGCGGGAAGATAGGTGGCCTCGGCAGGTTCACGGGGCGGGGGCGGCCGAAAGCCGGCGGATGCTTCTAATCGAGGTCGGTGGCCAGGATCGCCATGGAAAAGTTGTAGGAACGCTCGTCGTCCTCGTCGTCCACGAACAGCACGCCGATGAACTCCTCGCCGATATAGACCTCGGCCGAATCGTCCTTCTTCGGGCGCGGCACCACCCGCAGCCGGGCATTGCCGAACAGACCCCTCATGTAAGTTTCCAGCTTGCGGATCTCCTGGACGTCCACGGCGGCTCCTTTTGCGTGCAGCCCCGCGAATCCCGGGGCGTCAGACGCCGAGGTTATAGAGCATCTGGTCCATAGTGCGCGAGGGTTCCGCACAGCCGGCCTCGCCGATCACCCGGGCCGGAACGCCGGCGACGGTGACGTTGTTGGGCACCGGCTTGAGCACCACCGAGCCCGCCGCGATGCGCGCGCAATGGCCGATCGCGATGTTGCCGAGGATCTTGGCGCCGGCGCCGATCATGACGCCCTTGCCGATCTTGGGGTGGCGGTCGCCATTCTCGCTGCCGGTGCCGCCCAGCGTCACCCCGTGCAGCAGTGAGACGTCATCGGCGATCGCGGCCGTCTCGCCCACCACCAGGCCAGTGGCATGGTCGAGAAAGATGCCGCGCCCGATCTTGGCTGCCGGATGGATGTCGGTCTGGAACGCCGCCGAGGCGCGGCTCTGCAGGTAGAGCGCGAAGTCCTTGCGGTGCTTGTGCCACAGCCAATGGGCGAGACGATGGGTCTGGATGGCATGGAAGCCCTTGAAATAGAGCACCGGCTCGATGAAGCGCGTGGTCGCGGGATCGCGATCATAGGTGGCGATGACGTCGGCCCGGAAGGCTTCGCCGATCTCGGGCGCATCGCGCAGCGCGTCCATGAACGCCTGGGCGATCACGGCGGCGGAAACGTCCGCATGGTCGAGCCGGCGGCTGATCCGATGCACGATCGCGGCGTCGAGGGTTTCATGCGCGAGCACGGAGGATGCGATGAAGGCCGCGATCTGCGGCTCCTGCCGCACCACCACCTCGGCTTCGCTGCGCACCCGTGTCCAGACCGGGTCGGAATGCGGCTGAACGCTTACATCGATCCGTTGCGGCTGGGCCATGCTGTCCTCTGGGGCGGCGGTGGGGCCGGTGGTCCGACCCCACCAATTGGTTTCCCGAATGGTGGGACAAACAGATGGGAACCATCGGTTCGGATCGCACCACTAGCACGAATAGATGGGGCGCTGTCATCCCGGCCGCCACCTCGGGCCCGGCAGGACTTCGATCACGCCGGCGATCATGGGCAGGGGCGACGGACGCCGTGGCGGTCGATATAGGTGCCGGTCAGCGGGTCATAGGACCTGAACCGGCGCGCGCAATAGGCCACCGGGCCGGCATAGGCCCAACGATAGAGATAGCGGCGCGGCGTGTGGCCGAAGGCGGGGGTGACGCCGCTGTAGTAGTAGACATCGTCGCGCAGGCGCAACGCCGTCGCATCCATGCTGCTCGCCAGCAGGGCGGCGCCGGCGAGCGCCGCGGCCGACGCCAGGACAATGATTTTCAGTGGCATGACATCCTCCAGTTCGGGTTCGCCGGGCAGCAACAGCCTCCACGCAGTTACACGCGACCGGCCAGGAACTCCAGCACCCCCGTCTTGAACACCCGATCGCCGACCGCCAGCATGTGATCGCGGCCGGGAATATCGAGCGCACGGGCACCGGGGATGAGGGCCGCGAGCGCCTGGGCGGAGCCGGCCACCCGGTCATGGGCGCCGACCGCGACCAGCACCGGCGCCGCGATCCGCGCGACCTGCGCGCGGGAGAGGGTCTGGCGGCTGCCGCGAATGCAGGCGGCAAGGGCCCTGAGGTCGGAGTGGGTCTGCTCGGCAAACTGGCGGAACGTCCGTCCGACCGGATCGGTCACTTCGTCGAGCGAACAGGCTTCGAGCGCGAAGGCGATCGATTCCGGCAAGCCCGCCCCCTCGACCAGGTGAAGCCCCAACCCGCCGAGAATGACCGAGCGGACCCGCCGCGGATGCAGCACCGCCCCGAACGCGGCGATACGGGCGCCCATGGAATATCCCATGAGGTCGGCGGTCGCGATGCCGAGATGGTCGAGCAATGCCAGCACGTCGCCGGCCATCCGTTCGCTGTGATAGGCGGCGGGATCGTAGAGCTTGGTGGATTCGCCATGTCCGCGATCGTCGAGGGCGATCACCCGGCGGCCGGCGCGGGTGAGGGTCGCGACCCAGCCGGGATGTACCCAGTTGGTCTCCTTGTTGGAGGCAAAGCCGTGGATGAGCACCACCGGCTCGCCGGCGCCCTCGTCCAGATAGGCGATCTCGACCGGGCCGGCACGGAATTTCAGCGAGGGCGGGATCGCAGCCATGGGGTGGCCTTTCGGACGGCGTCGCGACCCCGCGGACCGGCACGCGACAGCCCCCTTGGCTTGCACACAATCCAGCCACGGATTCAAGGCACAAGAGCGGTTCCAGTGTACGATGCGTGGCCGGATTCGATTGACGATGAACGGCAATTTCAGGCCGGCACGCGGCGGGAGGATCTAGAATGCGCCTCAGAGCCAAGGTTTTTTCAGGACGCCTGATCACGGCGGGAGCGATCGCGGCCGGAGCAGCGCTGTCGCCACTCACCGACGCGTCGGCCGCCCAACAGCAAGTGCGGGCGGTGGCGGTTCAACGCGCCGGGCCGCGCCCGGCCGCGCCGCGCCAGACCTTCCAGCGCACGGTGGTGCAGCACACGGTGGTGCAGCACAATGTGATAACGCCCAACGCGGTCCGGCGGGCTCCGCCCAACTTCGTAAACCCCGGCAACCCCAATCCGGGTTTCAATCCCAATGCCGGGTTCAATCCGAACCGGGGCAATTTGCAGCAATTCAACAACCCGCAATTCAACAACCCGCAGAGATTGGTGGCGCCCGGGCCCGGCGGGCGCAACGTCGTGGGCGGCCCCGGCAACCCCGCCATCAACGGCCTCAGATTGGGGCCCGGCAGGCCGGGCATTCCCAATAATCTGCGTCTGGCCCCGGGGCCGGGCGGGCTGCCGCTGTCGCGGCCGAATTTCCCGGTGGTGACGGTCAACAACCGGTTCTTCCCGATCGCCCGGGGTCAGCGTTTCGTATGGTTCGGCGGCTACCGGCGGACCTTCGTTCCGCTCGGCATCCTGGGCGTGGTGCTGATCGGGGGCTCCTATTGGTATCCCGACGGCTATGTCTCGCTCGCCCAGCCGTTCTGCGGCGGGTTGACGCCCGATGGCTGCCAGCTGACCTGGCGCATGGTCGATTTCGAGGACGGCGGCGGCGCGCCGCAATGCGTGCAATATTGCCCTCAGGTCGGGCCGCCCCCGGCGCAGGTCGCCGAATTGCCGCCGCCCCCGCCTCCGGCGCCGGCCAACGGCACGTGCGATATGACGATCTTCGCCGATCCGAATTTCGGCGGCCTGTCGGCGCCGACCGCGGAAAACCAGGCGGCGCTCGGCCAGGCCGGCTGGCTCAACGAAATCTCATCGGTCCAGGTACAGTCCGGCACCTGGGAATTCTATGCCGACGAGAATTTCGGCGGCGCGTCGATGCGCCTGGATCCCGGCCCCTACCCGAACCTGCCGCCGGAATGGACCAAGCGGATCGGCTCATTCCAGTGCGTCCAACCGACCGTATGAGGCAATCCTTTGGCACGGCCTTGTAGGGGTGGGCAAAGGCGCGCTCTTCGCGCCGTGCCCACGCTGCGAGGCCGCACGTGGGCATGCTTCGCTTTGCTCACCCTACGCTGAATCGCCGGCGCTCGCGGCCGCCAGCACCGCCCGGGCGCGTCGCGCCTTGCGCCAGCGCAGATAGCGCGTGGTGGTGCGTTCGGTGATCCGCTTCACCGCGGCGGCGAAGCCGAACACGGCCCACACCGCCCCAAACAACCAGCTGAAGAGATCGAACGCCGCGGCGGTGAGGGCAAAGGCGGCGCGGCCAGCGAGCTTGAGGATGGCGCGAGTCTTGCCGCCCTTGGTCTCGGCGAGAAGCGCCAGCTTGGCGACATCCTGCGGTCCTTCCGCAATCTTGAGCCCCTCGAGCGCCGCCCGCGTGCCGGCCGCACCCTGCACCCGCCCGACGTCGCGGACGGCGGTCACGAGGCCCTCGGCGCGCTCGACCTTGACGGCATCGCGCGCGGCGCGAAACGCGACCACCGGCGCGGTGAAGGAGGCCTTGGTGAGGGCCGCCCCGAGCGCCGCGGTGTCGACCGCTTCGCGCACCGAGCGCGTCATCCATGCGGCCATCGGCGCGGCGAGACGTCCGGTCTTGCGGGCCGCCTTCACCAGGGTGAGGCCGAGACGCGCCGGCGTGCCGCCGCCGAGCGTTGCATAGGTCGCCGCGGTCACCGCGATCCCCGCCCCGGCGAGGCCGAGAATCAGTTCGTCCGCCGGTTCGCCGCGCGCCAGGTGGGCGCCCTCGCGCACGGCATCGCGGACGTCGCCGAATACGAAGAGATCGCCGGCCGCAGTTCCGGCGAGGCCGGCAAGATCGTCGGGCGCGCCGGTGACGAGACCATAGGCGAAACTCTTGGCGGCATGGGCCGCCTGGGCAGCCGGCCCGCCGGCGGCTTCGACCCGCGCCGCCAGCGCCGGGTCGATCGCAATCCCGCGCTCGCGCCCCAAAGCGAGAAAGCTCGCGGCGAGGTCCGCATCATCCGCCGCGAGCACATTCTCGATCTCGGCACGGGCGACCTGCGGAGACAAAGACTTCTCGACAGCGAGATCGGCGAGTCGGACCGGGTCATCCTGGGCATAGAGCAGCCTCGCCGCCTCCCAGCCGCGCGGCACCGCGACGAACCCCGCCACGCACAGCGCGACCGTCGCCGGGAGCACGACGGGAGCGAGGATATGGGCCACCAGACGCATGTAAGTCCTGTCTCTTGCCAGCCGTCGCCGCCGAACCCTTCAGGTCGATGCCGCGGCAGGCTCCATCGAAACGATATCGCGTCGCGCGATCGGGCCGGCGGAATCTAGGCATTCACTTCACTCGCCGCCAGTGTATTCGCCGCACGTGCCCTGACCGGGTCGACTGCGCGCACGATCCGGCCCGAAAATGTCTGCACCTCTTCGCGCCCATCGGCTATGGTCCCGCCGTCGCGGCGCAGCCTGAGGCGGACCAATGACCGAGATGATCGTTCCCCATTTCCACAACGACCCCGGCGTTTCCGTGATCGAGATCGGGGCCAGGGAATTCATGTGTGTCGGCGCGACGCCACCGCTCGACCACCCCCATGTATTTCTCGACATGGGCGGCGACACCGAGCTGATCTGCCCCTATTGCTCGACGCTCTATCGCTTCGATCCGACGCTCTCTGCCCACGCGGCGCGCCCGCCTGAATGCGCCCTTCCCGACCTGGAGACGGCCTGAAACCGGCCTTGCGGCCGTGACCTCGCCGGCCCTGACCTCACCGGACGTCCTGATTGCCGGCGCCGGCATTGGCGGACTGACGGCGGCGCTGGCGATCGCGCGGCGGGGCCTTCCGGTCGCCGTCTTCGATCAGGCCGAGCGACTCGAGGAGGCCGGCGCCGGCATCCAGCTGTCTCCCAACGCCACCCGCGTGCTGATCGCGCTCGGCCTCGCCGACCGCATCGCGCCGGCGATCGTCGTTCCCACCGCCATATGTCTGCGGGCCGGCCGCTCCGGCCGCGACCTCGCGATCATGCCGCTGGGTGCAGAGGCGCGCCATGGCGCGCCCTATTGGGTGGTCCATCGGGCCGACCTGCAGAGCGCGCTGCTCGCGGCGGTCGAAAGCCACCCCGGCATCACCTTGAAGCTCGGCGCGAGGGTCGACGGCTTCATCCTCGGCCCGCAAGGGGTCCGCGCAAATATCTCCAGCCCCGAGGGAACCCTCGAACGCCACGGCCGCGCGCTGATCGGCGCCGACGGCATGTGGTCGCGCCTGCGCGAGTCGCTCGGGCCGCGTATGGGGGCGCGGTTCGCCGGGCGGACCGCATGGCGGGCGGTGGCGCCGGTGTCCGGCGTGCCGGAGCCGTTCCGCCGGCCGCAGGTCAATCTGTGGATCGGCCCGGGCGGCCATATCGTGCACTATCCGGTCAGGGCCGGCACGGCCGTCAACATCGTCGCCGTCACCAGCGACGACTGGCAGAGCACGCAATGGAGCACTGCGGCCGATCGCGGCGAGGTGCTCGCACGGTTTCCGCCGCAGCTGTGGGCGGCCCCGGCGCGGGAGTTGCTGGCGGCGCCGGAGCGCTGGCAGAAATGGGCGCTCTACGACCGCGCGCCTACCGCCAATTGGGGCCGCGGTGCGGTCACGCTCGTCGGCGACGCGGCCCATCCGATGCTGCCGTTCCTCGCCCAGGGCGCCGCCATGGCGATCGAAGACGCCTTCGTGCTGGCCGGCGCGCTCGCGCGAGGGGCCGACGATCCCGCGCGCGCGATGCGCGATTATGAACGGCAACGGCAGCCGCGCACCGCGCGGGTGCAGCGCGCGTCGCGCCGCAACGATTTCGTCTATCACCTCGCCGGGCCGGCCGCCCGCCTGCGCGACGCCGCGCTGGCCGCCCTTGGCGGCCGCCTCCTGCTCGCGCAATATGATTGGATCTACCGGTGGAGCGAACCCGCGCATCACCCGGGGTGAACGGCACGCGGTGAAAAGGAAAACGATGTTCGAGACCAGCATCGCCGGCAGCCTGCCCAAGCCGTCTTGGCTTGCCGAGCCCGACAAGCTGTGGGCGCCGTGGCGGCTTGCCGGGGCGGACCTCGAAGCCGGCAAGCGCGACGCGACGCTTCTCGCCGTCAAGCTGCAGGAGGATGCCGGCATCGACATCGTCACCGATGGCGAGCAGTCGCGGCAGCACTTCGTCCACGGCTTTCTCGAATGCGTCGACGGCATCGATTTCACCAGGCGGGTCGAGATGGGCATCCGCAAGGAGCGCTACAAGGCGATGGTGCCCACCGTGACCGGGGCGCTGGCGCTGCGCGGCCGCGTCCACGCGACCGAGGCGCGCTTCGCCCGCGCCCATACGCGGCGCAAATTAAAATTCACCCTGCCGGGGCCGATGACCATCATCGACACCATCGCCGACGCCCACTACGGCGACCGCGTGAAGATGGCGTTTGCCTTCGCCGACCTCCTCAACGCCGAAGCGCGCGCCCTGGCCGCCGACGGCGTCGACCTCATCCAGTTCGACGAACCCGCGTTCAACGTCTACATGGACGAGGTCGAGGACTGGGGCATCGAGGCGCTGCACCGCGCCGGCGCGGGCCTCGCCTGCACCACCGCCGTCCACATCTGCTACGGCTACGGCATCCCGGCGAATGTCGACTGGAAGGCGGCGCTCGGCGGCGCATGGCGCCAATACGAGGCGATATTCCCGGCGCTGGCGAACAGCCGGATCGACCAGGTGTCGCTGGAATGCCGCAACTCCAAGGTGCCGCTGGAGTTGCTGGCGTTGCTGGCCGGCAAGGACGTGATCCTCGGCACGATTGACGTCGCCTCCGACATCGTCGAGACCCCTGAAGATGTCGCGGCAGTCATCGGCGAAGCCCTGCGCTACGTCCCGCGGGAACGCATCATCCCCTGCACCAATTGCGGCATGGCGCCGATGCGCCGCGACATCGCCGTCGCCAAGCTCGCGGCGCTGGGCGCCGGCGCGCGGCTCGCCCGCGAGCGGTTCGGCTAGGCCGCGCAAGCGCGGAGGGTGGGAGTTTCGTTTTTTCCGCGAAACAACCCCATGCAAAGTAGATTCGCGTCCAATTTTGGTATTATCGCACCGTCCGACCAGCCCGGAATCCCCACTGCCGAACAATTTCTACGAACAGCCCGGAGCGGCCATCGGCAACCTTTGCTCGACGGCCGGGTGGGGAGCACGGCCGGACCATTTCTTTGCGGCCACCACAAATTAAATCCTGGATGTGCGATCGAGTACGTACTATGATACGTATCGCCGAGGTCCCCATGAGCCGCTATTCCGGAACCATCACCACCACGGGCAAATCGGAAGCGATCCGCCTGGAAAAGGCGCTATTCAAGTCGCATCCCGAGTTTGCCCAGAAGGCCAAGGTAGAGGCCCATGTGATCGCACCGGGGACGATGCTCGTCTCCGTCACCGGCCAGGCTGACGTCGAAACCGAAGCCGACCCGGTCATGACCGCATTCCTGGGGTTCCTCTCCAAGGACATTGCCGCCGCGCCCGGGCGCATCGAGCCGCTTGCCGCAACGCGCATCAAGAAGGCGCGCGATCTCACGCGGCGCGTCAAGGTCCGCGACGACGACACCCTGCCGGATGATGTAACGCTGTGACGGGGCGGGGAGCGCCGAAGACGAACTGGCAGCTCTATGTTCATCCGGCCTTCGGCAAGCCCTTCGACGCCCTGACCGACGAGGTGGAGCGCCTCGCCGCCGCCGATCCCAAGGGCTACGTCGAGCACCCCAAGGCAAAGCTCCTCCGGCGCATCGTCGATCTCATCGAAAGCGAGATTCCGCGGGACCCCGGCGCAGCCGAATACGCGCTGGGCAACACACTGGGACCCCGGCACTGGCGGCGCGCCAAGTTCCTCGGTCGCTTCCGTCTGTTCTTCCGCTATGACTCGCGGGCGCGCGTCATCATCTACGCGTGGGTCAATGACGAAAACACGCTGCGCAAGGCGGGCGGGCGCAACGATCCCTACACCGTGTTTGGAGCGCTGCTGCGCAAGGCAAACCCGCCGGACGGGTGGGATGAATTGATGAAAGAAGCCGCGGCGCACAAGCGGCGCGGGCGTTGAGTAGCAGCCGGAGGTGAAGCGGCTCGCCCGGCACGTTGGATCGCCAACGGCGGGCGTGTGTCGCAGTTATATACATTATTATGTATATCGAATAAGGAACTTTCGTCATGGCTCATGCACCTTCGCGAGAAACCGTGTCGATAAACATTCGTGCCAAGGTGCGGCAACGCGATCTCATCGATCAGACCGCGCAACGACTTGGCCGCAGCCGATCGGATTTCATGCTCGAAGCAGCCTGCCGGGAAGCGCAGGACGTGCTGCTGGACCAGGCCTTCTTTGCGGTCGATGCCGGCACGTTCACCGGATTCCGCGCGATGCTGGATCGGCCGCTGCCGCCGACCGATAAGCTGCGACGGCTACTCAAGGCCAAAGCCCCTTGGGACAAATGACCGCGCGCGCGCCGTCGCCGCCGCAACCGCTGTCGCCGGACCATGCGCTCGATGGTTTCGCGTGCGGGGAGGCATCGCTGGACGGGCTGAAAAGGCGGGCGCTCAGTGCGCTCAGTTCGGACGCATAGCCAACCGCTTCGGTTTCTGCTAGGAGGGGCTCGTGCCGACCGTGCTCCGCTTCGATGGCCTGCGCATTGCCATCTACTTCAACGATCATCGCCCCGCTCACGTCCACGTCATCGGCGGCGGGAACAGCGCGGTAATCGATTTGCATTGCCCGCACGGGCCGCCGAGGGTGCGGGAACGCTATGGCTTCAGATCGAGCGAGCTGCGGCGCATCGAGGCGGCGCTCGCCGGCGAACTCGCCGGTTTGTGCAGGAGATGGGAAGAGATACATGGCTGCGCATGATGAATACGAGGCCGCGACGGCCGAAGGCAGGAGGATGCTCGCCACGACCCCCCGCGCCGTCGCCGCCCGCTACGACCGGAAAGCGGATCGGATCGTCGTGACGCTGAACACCGCGGTCGACGTGAGCTTCTCGCCGCGCGATGCGCAAGGGCTCGAAAACGCGAGCGCCGAGCAGCTCGCCGAAATCGAGATCACGCCGCCCGGCTTCGGCCTGTATTGGCCAAAGCTCGACTCCGATCTTTACGTCCCTGCCGTGCTCGAAGGCGTGCTGGGCTCACGGCGCTGGATGGCCGCGCGGCTCGGCGCCGCCGGCGGACGATCGCGCAGCAAGGCGAAGGCCGCGGCGAGCCGGGAGAACGGCAAGCTCGGCGGCCGGCCCGCCAAGAAACGACCGCGGCCTCATTCTGCGCCCGCTCCCAACCGGCGCCGGAACAAGAAGGGGCCGCAGGCCGCAAGCCGTTCCCGCAGGCGCCCCCTGGTTCCAAACTGAAGATTAATCCGGCCGCCAACTCGGTGCTCGTCACACCCTCAACGCCTCCGCTCGACGTATCAGCTGCGCGGCAGCAGCAGGGACCAATCCGGATCCCTTGCGAAACTGGGCGTCGGCACCCACAATTCGTTGCGGCCAGTGAGGTCGATGGCGAACAGCGCGGGGCCGGCGCTGCCGCCGGGATCGCGGAAGAACATCAACGTCCGTCCGTTGGGCGCGAAGGTCGGACTCACGTTGTGATAGCTGTTGATAAGAATGCGCTCGTCATGGCCGTTGGGACGCATGGTGCCGATGGCGAAGCTGCCCTGGTTCTGCCATGTGAAGGCGATGGTGTTGCCGCGCGGCGACCACACCGGCGTCGAATATGACTCGCCGACGCTGATCTGCTCCGCCGGGCCGCCGTTCGCCGCCATCACATAGATTTGGGGTCTCCCCCCGCGGTCGGATTCGAAGCAGATGCGATTGCCGTCCGGCGAGTAGCACGGCGCGGTGTCGATCGCGCGCGTGTCGGTGAGCCGCGTCATCGCCTTGGACCGCAGATCCATCACGAACAGATTGAAATTGCCGTCCTGGGGCAGGCTCATGATGATGCGCTGGCCGTCGGGCGAGAAGCGCGGCGAGACGGTCAAGCCGGGGAAATTGCCGATGATCTCGCGCTGGCCAGTCTCGATTTTGAGCAGGTACACCCGCGGGCCGCCTGGGCTGAATGACGTGTAGATAATCTCCCGGGACGACGGTGAGAAATGCGGAGTGCCTACGAGGTCTTCGCCGCCGGTGAGGTAGCGCAGGTTGGCGCCGTCCTGGTCCATCAAGGCGATGCGCTTGACCCGGCGCTCCTTGGGGCCGGTCTGATCGACGAACACAACGCGGCTGTCGAAATAGCCTTTCTCGACGGTCAGTTGCTCATAGATGTCGCCGGTCCCGCTGACCAGGTACTCGTAGATTGCGTCGGAGATGATGTGGGCAATGCGGCGGAAATTGTCCGGCGTGCTGAAATATTGCCGGCCATTGAGCTGGGCGCCGGCGAACACGTCCCACAAGCGGAACTCGGTCTTGAGGCGACCATCGGACTGCCGCGAGATGCGTCCGGCGACCAGCATCAGGGCGTTGATGGCGCGCCAATCCGCAAAGCGCGGCGGCACGTCAGTGTTTGGGATCTTCTCAAACGAAGCTGGATCGATTAACGCGAACTGTCCGCTGCGCCTGAGGTTTTCGGTAATGACTCGAGCCGTAACTCGAGCTGTCTCCTCGTCTGCCGAGTTATCGACGAGGAAGTCGGGGATGGCAATCGTCTGAGGGTGAACAATCTTATAAGTCAGATCGTTGATAATTTCGGCCTTAACTTTGGCATTGGCAAACGGCGCTATCCCAGCGGACGCTGCGAGCGCTACGACATGGCGACGTGTTAGTCCGTTAGGGCCGCATAAAAAACGTCTGTTGTTCATTGCGTATCCGCCCTATGCGCTCAACACGATTACGGCGAATACTGCATTGGAACGCAGCCCAAATATGACAAACAAGGCGCCACAAGGCTGCTGAGAAACCAGCCGCGTGCGGGGGAGCAAGGAAGCTGTTCGATCGCGCAATTGAAGCGATAGTTCGCGAACGCGTCCTCGATTGCGTTGCAAGCCAGCAAGCCCCGCGAGCCGTCCCCGCGGGAAGGATCAGCCCGTCACACCCTGCCGGCGGCGGTCAGCATGGCGACCTTCTTGATGTGGGCGAGCGCCGCCGTTGCGCCGGTGGTCTTGGTCATGAGATCGAGGGTTGCATCGCCGTCGTCGTGGACCGGCGTGAGCGCCTCGTCCATGTAATGGCGCGCCTTCGGATCGCGGTCGATGGCGAGCTTGGTCATGACCAGGCGCCCGACAGTGCCAGCGAGGACGGCGTGCTTGTAGAGCACGTCGAGGGCATAGCGCGGCCAGAACACGAAGCCGCTCTCGCGCGGCAGGCCGGGCCGGCGCTCGGAGGGACGCTTGAGGCGGAAGATGCCGGCCTGGAGCGGGTGCACCTTCTCCAGGGGCACCATCATCGCGAACGTCACCAGAACCTTCAGCAGGCTGCCCATGGGAACGCCGGTCGCCGCGGCGCGGCGCAGCAGCGTCTTCATGTGCTCGGGCGTGTAATAGAGCGACCAGGCCTCCTGGTAGATCGCCTCCCATTCCGCCTTGCTCATCCTGGGATGAGCGGTGCACACGTGCTCCACGTCGTATCGGTTGAGGTCGGCGTCCATGGCGACGCCCTTTGTCCACAGCACCTTGTGGTCTTCCGACCCGGGCAAGGGCGTGAGGCAGAAGAACTCGAGGCCGTCGAGCGGCAGCTCCCGCTTGATGATCTCGATGTCGCGCCGGATCGTCTGCGGCGTATCCGCCGGGAAGCCGAGGATGTAGCCTGCGAGCGTGATGATGCCCTGCGCCTTCCAGGCCAGCAGCATCGCCCGGTATTCGGTGATCTTGTTCTGGCGCTTCTTCACTGCCGCCAGGTTGTCCGGATTGATGTTCTCCAGGCCGATGAAGACCCGGGTGACCCCGGCGCGTTTCGCCTTCTCCACGAAATTCGTGATCTTGTGGCAGAGGGTATCGACCTGGATCATCAGGCCCAGCGGGATGCCGTCCCTCTCCTTGAGCTCGATCAGGCGGTCGAAGATCGCTTCCCATTCCTTGTTGCGGGCGAAATTGTCGTCGGTGATGAAGAACTTGTGGATGCCCTGCGCCCAGTTGAGGCGCACCAGATGCTCGACATCATCGGCGGAGCGGTAGCGCGACTTGCGCCCCTGCACGTTGATGATGGTGCAGAACGAGCACTGGTACGGGCAGCCCCGGCCGGCGTCGAAGCTGGTGCTGAGCCCGAGCGTGCGCTCGACGTAGCGTTTCGGCAGGAACGGCACCACCGTACCTTCCATTGCCGGCAGGTCGTCCATGAAATTGTAGACCGGCGCCAGCCGCCCCGCGGCCGCGTCCTGCAGCACCGCGGCGAGGCGCCCTTCCGCTTCGCCCGCAAAAATGGCGATGCCGAGATCGCGGCAGGCGTCGAGCTCGACGGCGCGGCCATCCAGCATCGACAGGCATCCGGAGACGTGGAAGCCGCCGATGGCGACGGCGACGCCGGCGCGGCGGAACTCGCGGGCGATATCGAGGGCGCGGGGATATTGGTTCGACTGCACCCCGACCAGCGCGAGCATGCCGAAATTGCCGTGCCGTCGCAGCCGGGCGATCAGCGCCGGCACGTCGACGCGCGTATTGGTCTCGTCGATCGCCTCGATGTCGATGCCGACATCAGGCCCGAGCACCTGCCGCTCGGCACAATCGGCGGCAATGCCGTAGACCGCGGCTAGCGAATTGGAGGGAATCATGGCGCGCCACCAACGGATCACGTACCCGTCGTCGTCGTAATGAGACGGCTTGACCAGGAGCAACAAAAAGCGCCGCGTCGCGGCCATGGGCATCTCCACACGCTCGTGGGCGTTGCCGCCGTCGAGCGACCAGGCGGGGGACGTTGCGCCGCGCAGCAACGATCGCGGCCGGCGCGCGATTTGCGTGCCGCACCGGATGCCGGATAGCGCCGCGATTTATGACAGTAGGCCCCCCTGGGACCGGATCGTCCCTGACCTTATGTTAACACACTGGAGACGACTCGTGACAGCCAAAATGCCGGCCCATTCGGCGATCGGCCATGATTGGGGATAAAATCCTGCCGAATGCCCGCAAGACGGGCTCGCCGCCGCATTTTCACCGGGATTGGCCGACCAGTATGATCCCGCACGGGGTGCCGCGGCCCATCGGCAACGGCGTCACCGGCAACGGCATCGCCGGCGCCATCAAAGTCCTGTAAGGACCCGTCCCAGTGTGTGCTATGAGAGTGAGCCTGCATCACGCCTGCCGGGTCGGGGGCGGAATTGCGAGGCTCGGCCTTTGGTGCCATCGAACGATCCCCCCGACCTCACGAAGAATGTGCCCGCTCCCATGAACGATTCGAATACCCACGTCGATAACGTCGATCCGGACGTGAACGACGATACCCATCACGACATCCTGTATCCGTCGTCGATTGCCTTCATCCTGGTGCATCTCTCCTGTCTCGGCGCGATCTGGTCCGGCATCACCTGGCAAGCGGTCGTCATCTGCGTGGTCCTGTACTGGGCGCGCATCTTCTCCATCGGGGCCGGATACCACCGCTACTTTTCGCATCGGGCGTACTCGACCAGCCGCGCGTTCCAGTTCGTGCTCGCCGTGATGTCGCAGAGCACGGCGCAGAAGAGCGTGCTGTGGTGGGCGTCCAAGCACCGGCATCACCACCTGTTCTCCGATACCGAGTGCGACGTGCATTCGCCGCGCCACAAGGGCTTCGTGTACAGCCATGTCGGTTGGATCTTCTCGCGCCGGCACGACGCCACCGACCTCGTCAAGATCGCCGACTTCGCCCGCTATCCCGAACTGATGTGGCTGCACCGCTTCGAGCTCGCGCCCGCATTCGTGCTGGCGATACTCTGTTTCCTCGTCGCCGGCTGGCCGGGCTTGTTCGTCGGGTTCTTCTGGAGCACCGTCCTCGTCTATCACGGGACGTTCTGCATCAATTCGCTCGCCCATGTGCTGGGCAAGAAACGGTATTTGACCGGCGACGATTCGCGCAACAACTGGCTGCTGGCGCTCTTCACCATGGGCGAAGGCTGGCATAACAACCATCACGCCTACCAGAGCAGCGTGCGGCAGGGATTCAAATGGTGGGAGATCGATCCTACCTTCTACCTCTTGAAGGCACTCTCCTGGCTGGGAATCGTGTGGGACCTGAAATTGCCGCCCAAGGCGGTGGTGCGCAACGAGCACCGTCTCGGATCGCGCATCGTCAGCCGCGCCGCCGCGCAGCTCGCCGCCAGCTTCCATCCCGAGGGCCTCGCCGTCGCGGTCGGCGCGGCGCTCGACGGGGCGACCCTCGCGGCGCTGCGCGAGAAGCTGGCCGCGACCCAGCAGCGCGCGGCCAACGTGCTCGCCAGCCTCCATTTGCCGCACCTGCCCACCCGCAACGAAATCTGCGGTCGCGCGATGGCGATGTTCGCCAAGACGTCTTCGATGGACGACATCGTGGACATGGCGCACATGCTCATTCTCGATGCGATCGGTGCGAGGTTGTGCCTGGCCGCGCAGAACCAGAGTTGAACCGGGGGTCGCGTCGCCTGCGCGCGGGGCGGCCACGCCGATTGCATTTCACGTAAACCGCGGCCTACCAGGTTTCGGTGACGTCCCGGTGGATACCCGCATGCCCGACGATCCGCGCGAACAAATCTCCGAGATCGAGGCGCAGATCGAAGAGCTCGTGGGCGCGTTGGAGCGGTGCCGCAAGACGGCGCTGGCGTCGAAGGCGGCCATGGCCCTCGGCGGACTTCTGCTGGCCGCGACCATTCTCGGCATCATCACGTTCGACCCGATGGCAATGGCCGCGGCCGTCGCCGCCTTGCTGGGCGGCATCGTCGTTTTCGGCTCGAACAAGGCGACGTCGGAGCAGTTCGCGGAATCCCTGAAGAACGCCGAGGCGCTGCGGGCCGTACTGATCGGCCGGCTCGAATTTCGGCTGGTGGAAGACATCTCGGCGACGCGGCATTGAGCCGGCGCGCAATCATCACCGGCAAGCGACTCCGTTCGGTCGCGGCGAATCTCACGGCGGCCTGGCCGCCGGGCCCGGTGCTCCTGCGGGCCCGGCCGCAACGACGCCGGCAGGCTTACGCCAGACGCTCGCCAGCCAGGGCTGTTGCTCGCACGGCAGGCCGGCGGGCCGGTAATAATGGGCGAGCTCGACGAATCCTGCGGCCGAGAGATAACGGCGCCAGTTCTCGAGATCGTGGTACACGCCGTAGCGCCCGCCATTCCATCCTTCCTCGTTGTGACCGCGCGGATTGGAGGAAAACAGCACCCCGCCCGGCTTCAGGCATACCCGCAATCGCAGCAGAACATCCGGCAAGGCCCGGCTGGGGACATGAAACAGCGATGCATTGGCGAACACCCCGTCGAAGCGGGAGACCGGCAGGTCGAGCTTCAGGAAATCCTGCTGCCAGACCTCGCAGCCGCTATGGGCGCGTGCCATGGCGGCGAAATGCGCCGCGCCTTCGATTCCGATCGCGACATGACCGCGCGCGGCGAACGCCTCGAGGTCGCGGCCCGGGCCGCAGCCGAAGTCGAGCAGCGTAAAGGGCGGCGGCCCCTCGATGAATTGCAGCAGCGCCGCGATGTTCTGGCTCACGTCATGATCGCGCGTGCCTTCCCAGAACTCGGCGGCGCGCCGTTCATAGTATTCCAGCGTGAGACGAGAAACCTTCTCGAGGTCGTGCGAATCGGATGTCATGCTCAACGCCTTCCGCGCCGCGTCCGCCCTTGGCCCACGCGCTGGGCGAAATGTCTTGCCGCAATGTATTGGCCGCAATGTATTGGCCGCAATGTATTGGCCACAATGTTGGAGACAATATCTTGGCCACCCATGTCTTGGACATGACGCCGCGGCCGCATGCTTTGCTGTGCGCTTGCCCGACACAAGTGTTACATTGTTCTGGCGGCGATGCTCATCGCCAGCATCCATCGAAGGAAAATCGAGAAATGGCTTTGCGAAGTAAGACCATGACCAAGGGACCCGATCCGGAAGAGCCGGCGCAGGAAATGTTCTCCCAGCGCAGGAGACCGGAGACCGGGCAATTCCTCCTGCAGGTGGATCGGCAGACCAAGGCGTCGTTCACGACCTTTGAAGCCGCCGAAGCGGCGGGCCGCGTGATCAAGAAGAATTTCCCCGTCGTCCGGGTGGCAATCTACGACTCTGTGACCTGCGTGAACAAGATCATCGAGCTGGAGAGGGCCTGACCTCAGGCACGCATTCAGCATTCCGGGGCGGCACCGCTGCAAACCCCGAATCCGGACGGCCCCGCCGCCGGCGCCTGATTCGGGTACTGGTTCAGCGGGCCTCGATCGGTTTGAACGGCGGCGCCGCGGGAATCACCTGGCCGAGCGATCTATTTCGCGCCGGACCGGCGGATGCTCTTGACGGTCGGGGGCGGCTGGCCGGACTTTTCGGCGATGAGCCGGTCCTGCTCTTCGATCACGGCGCGCGCGGGCGCGTCACCGTCGAGGCCGCCGAGGATTTCGCGCGGAACTCTGCGGTTGGATCGCTGCGTGCCGTCCGCGTAGAATACGTCGAACAGGGCGAATTCCGCGCGCGTTGCCGGCTTCCTTGCCATGGTCTTCCTCCTGCTCACCGGCGGATTCCGATTTCCGTCCGAAAGTCTGCATTCTCTCGCGATCATGCGACAGTCGTGCAAAAGGCGAGTCGCGCCAAAGGTCGTGCAAAAGGCCCGGCGTGTTGCCACCGGGCCCGCTGACCTTCCCTCCAAAAGAGGCGTTAGATGGCCTGCAGATTCGCGGCCGCCAGCTTGCCGCGCTCGCTCACCACCTCATAGCTCACCTTCTGCCCCTCATTGAGCGTGCTCATTCCGGCACGTTCGACGGCGGAAATGTGGACGAACACGTCCTTTCCGCCGTCTTGCGGCTGGATGAAGCCGAAGCCCTTTTGGGAATTGAAAAACTTGACTGTACCTGTTGCCATGACGGCCTCCATTGAAAACGCCGACCGGCGTCCGCGTGCTGCATCACGTTCGCAGCCTTACGTCCGAATTCGACGTTGTCTTGGGAAGAGCCCTCTCGGGCAAAACAAGAACAGGCAAAAACTCGAACGAACGCTTATATGGGCCGGGAAGCGATCGATATCAACCCCTTTTCCGAGAGAGTTCGACCGCGCCGCGGATCAGGTCTCGAGATCGTCGGCAGCTTTTCAAGCCAAGGAGCCGCGCGATCCCGACCGATCGACTTATTTCTTGCGCGTATTCACGCGGGTTTCTTGCGCGTATTCACGCGGGCGAGAACCTCGAGGCCTGCGGCCGTCGCAGCGGCCTCCGTCGAAAATATCGGCACCGAGAATTTGATCGGCTCGCTGATGCCGCTCCGGTACAAAGTCCAAGCATATTTCTTGCGGTCCATGCGAATTTTCAAGGTGAGTTCCGCTTCCTGTTCCATTCCGCCACCTGCATCAAATCCGCCGAGACCCGTCGGCGTGTCTCCGCGAGAGACTGCCTTTCAAAACGCCCTCCCGGCGCAGCACCATGCGCCACTTCGCCAACCGGCCTCCGGCGAACTCACACCTTTTCCAGGTCGCTTTCCTTGACGACGCGTTCGTGCGGCTCGCGCACGCTCTTGATGCGATACTGTTGCTCGCCGCCATTGTCGGGGAGTTGCCGCACAATCTTGTAATCGCCGTCGGCCGCCGACTTGAAGGGAAGGCCACGGGAAAGGCGCACCGTCTGTCCGGATCGAAATTGAGGTGTCATGTCTGCTCCGTTCGTTGGCGCGTCACTTCGGCACGTGCGATCCCCCGGACGATTCCTGACCCTCGGGGTGCAAGTGTAGCGCACGACGCCGCAACCGGCAGCCAGAATGAAGCTTTCCGGTGCGCGCGATAAGTACCCCGCGACCAACGTCGCGTGCATTGGTCGGAACGTCGATCGGCAACACGAACCAGCGGGGCGCGAAGCTCATGCAACATCGCCTGGCTCCAGGGCGAACGCCAAGCTTTGCTGTCCAAGCTTTGCTGATCAAGCCTTGCCGATCTTCGAAACAAAGCCGACCTTATGCGACTGCGCTGCGTTCGTCCACACAATAGCGATGCCGCTCGCCACATTTCTGAATATTTATAGTCGCTTGCCGGTGGTGCGATCGATACGGGCGCGCCGTACTCTCAATTGGTGATGCCCGACCGACATTACCAAACGCAATTCGGGGCAGGCCACTGGCTTTTTCACGTTTCGATCTTACTTACTTGTTGCAGTCCGAGGATCGCTGACCGTCAATATTTCATCAAATAGTCGGAGAGATTTGATGACGAATGCTCCGTTTGGCGCGGCGGCCTCAGACGCGACTGCGTGCGCGCCGGTGGCCGTTGCCGCAGACGGCCGGATCGGAGCAGATCTCGAATGATGTCGATGGACCGCAGCATTCCGCCGAAAGGAGGCGACGATGGGCGCATTTGATCAGGCTGCGGCGGCGGAGGGAGAGGTGTTCGACTATGATGCGCAAGCGGAGCTGTTCTCCGCGCGAAGTCGAAAGTCGAGCCGCCAAGCCTCCGCATACCGGCGATTTGATCGGGCGGCGGATGCGATTCGCTTCGCGATCGAGGATCTGCCGCCGGAGCAGCTGTTGCGCGCTCACCTGCAGGTCGAGGAGTCCAGGTTCGACGGCAACGGGATTCGCCGCTTATACGAGGCGGCGGAATATCCGCTGGTGCGGCGCGACGCAGTCTCGCCGTAGAGGCTGCAGCGGAACACTCGGCGTCGCTTCGCGGCATCTGCGAACGTCGCAGGACTGGACGAATGGATTCGGCCCATGAACTTGGTCCGCAGCCTCGTCCATGGGCTCGTTGCGTGGACTCGCCCGGTCTTGCATTGCGCAGCGATCTCGTGTTTTCCATTGGCTCCGCCCCGCATTTCGTGTGTGACGCCGATGAATGACCTGCCTCCGGACCGCCTTTCCGCCGACGCCAGCAGCCCCTTCTACAACGCCGAGATGCTCGAAAGGGGCGTCGGCATACGCTTCAAGGGCGCCGAGAAGAACAACGTCGAGGAGTACTGCGTCAGCGAAGGGTGGATTCGCGTCGCCGCCGGCACCGCAAAGGATCGCAACGGCAATCCCATGACCATCAAGCTCAAGGGCGAGGTCGAGGCCTATTTTCGCCGGGGCCCATCCGTGGAAAAAAGTGCCGACCAGGAGTGATCGCGGGTCGCCTCACAAAGCGCGGGCCGGCGACAGGCGTTCGAGCGCGCCTCTATTGGGGCCGGCGCAGATCCAGATCGAGATAGGACGCGCCCAGTTCCTGGCCGGTGTCGAGCAGCCTGACCTTGATCAGGCGTGCATTCGGCGGGCCGGGTTCGCGCAAAGGATTTATCTGGACGCGGACGCGGTCGCCGGGTTTCAAGGCGGTTGCCGACCATCCTCCCTGACGCGTCAGGTTTGACGGCCCGCTGGTCTCGAGCCGCCACACCGCGGGTTGCGAAACTCCGGGCTGGTCACCCGCGTCGATCTTGCCGCTGACGAGCAGGAACACATGCGGGTTGGTCCACTGCAACTCGACGACGGTGCCGTCGAGCGTGACGGTCGTCGACCGGTCGTACATCACCATGGCGTGGTGCGCCGCGACCATTTTCGTGCCGGCCGCGAACCCGACGAGGACGGTCAAGGCGGCAGCGATCCCGACAACCGGTTTCATGGCTTCTCCAAAGATTCCACGAGGAGGATTTTCCGCTTTCCTGCACGGGCGCGCAAGCGGCCCGATCTTACGCCAAAGCGGCCGGCGCCGAAATGGTTGAAGTCGGGACATGCGTCGATGGCCGCCTTCTCCGCATCGATTCCCGGAGCGCCGGGCGAGGCTTCCCGAGTCGGGGGAGATTGGGCTACCCTCGATTCCATGGAGAGCCCTTCCGCCGCGTGCGAAGATGGGCTGGCGCGAACCGGAGGCAATGGAAATGGTCCCTGTGAAGAAGCTGCTGCTGTGCGCGGGGACCGCCGCGTTTTTTGCCGGTGTCGGCGCCTGGACGGCAAGCACGCGCGCCTCGGCGGAGCAGATTCCGCAATTGGCGGGGCCGGGCCTGGGATGGATCAGCAATGGCGGCTGGCTCGATCCGCCGGCGGGCACCGGGCATGGCCCCCTCAAGCAGGATCCCGCCCATCCCTTCCACGGCAACCTGGACGGCCCCGGACAGGTGACGCACGCACTCGCCGACACCACGGATCCGGTACTCAAGCCCTGGGCCGCCGCCCAGATGCTGGCCACCAATGACGAGGTGCTCAGCGGCAAGCGGG
>DASYNT010000106.1:0-2373 GCA_036008405.1 Xanthobacteraceae bacterium | reverse complement strand
GGGGTTGAGGTTGCCGACGCCCGCGTAGGTCTGAATGTCCTTGGCGGGATCGTATTCGAGCGGCTTGCCAGTCTTCTGGTCGATGCCTTTGGTCCAGTTGACCTCCGTATAGGGCTTGGCGAGCACCATCGCGCCATTGGCGCGCTCCATCGTGTAGAGAAAGCCGTTGCGCGCGGAATGCGTAATCAGCTTGCGCGATTGCCCGCCGACCTGTCCGTCGATCAGGATATGGGTGCCAACCTCGTCGTAGTCCCACATGTCGCCCGGCGTGAATTGAAAATACCAGTTCATGCTGGCGGTGTCAGGATTCCAAGAGATCACACTGTTGGTGTAGAGGTTGTCGCCTGGCCGATAGAACGGATCGAACATCGGCACCGGATTGCCGGTTCCCCAGAGGGTCTGGTTGGTGACGGGATCGTAGGTGCCCGTTACCCACACCGCGCCGCCTCCGGTGCGCCAAGCATTGGTGTTGCCTTTCCAGGTTTCGCTGCCGGGTTCGCCAGGGGCCGGGATCGTATATTTGAGCCACAGGCGCTTGCCGGTCGCAGCATCGAGACCAGCGATCCAGTCGCGGACGCCCTGGTCGCCGTTGGCGGCACCGACGATGATCTTGTCCTTGATTGCAAGCGGCGCTGCCGTGAAGGTCACGTCCGGCGTGTCCGAGAACGAGGTCTCCCAGACCACCTTGCCGGTTTCCTTGTCGGTCGCGATGATGCGCGGCGAGTTGCCGAAGCCGCCGGCACCGGTGATGACGAGGTTGCCCCACAGCGCCGCCCCGCGGGAGCGCATCTGGCGATCCTGCTTGGGGTCCATGCGCCACACGATGCGGCCGAGGTCGCCGGAGCGGGCGTCGATTTTGTAGAGGACGTTCCAGGAATCCGTGACGTAGAGGAAACCATCCTCGGCAAGCGGCGTTGCGTTGGCGAACTCGTTGCCCGCGCCGCCGCCGAGTGGCACCGCATAGGCGAGCTTCAAGTTCTTGACGTTGTCGCGGTTGATCCGCGCGAGCGGCGAAAAGCGCTGGCCGTCATAGGTGCGGTGGTTCATTAGCCAGTTCTGCGGTTCCTTGTCGGGATTGAGGAGCCGTTCCGGCGTCACGTCGGCCGCCAGCACGGGCGTGGCGGCCAGCACGCTGCCGGCAAACAGTGCGATGCGACCCGAACCGATACGTCTTGCCATGAATGCCTCCCATTGCGATCGCGCGCCGCTTCGTCGCGACGCCGGCCTGGCAACAATCTATATCACCTGGAAGGCGATGTCGGCAGGTACAGCGGCTTGATCGCCGGTGGTCGCGGCGCCGCTGCGGTATGGTCATGCCCAACGAAAGGACCCGGGGCATCGCCCGGGCCTCCCACGGTGCCAGAACCGGCTCAGCGCGGGACCGCATCTGAGGTCAGTCCCCGCGAGCACTCGGCATCCCCGACCTCAAAGTCGGGGGTACCGGTCCTGCGAATTACCGCGACCCTTCCCCTTCCCCTGGTTTTAAAGGCTTCCGGCGCTCGGCGTACACCAACTCCGCTCAGGGCGAATTTTATGAATCTCGGTAACCCGCCGTTAACGCTAATGCCGCCCCTACGCCGCCCATGACACGGCGGTAACAAACCGTCCACCTTGTCAAACATATAAATTTCGACCGGATGGGGCAGCCGACAGCGGCACGGCCGCCATCGAGATCGAGGTATCGAGATGAGCGATCGGCCCGCCCGAAGCAGCGACTGCGAAGTGATGGTGATCGGCGCCGGCCCGTATGGCCTGGCGGTCGCAGCTCATCTCAAGGCGCACGACATCGCAACACGGGTGTTCGGCGATCCGATGTCGTTCTGGCGGCGTCACATGCCGAAAGGCATGAGGCTGCGGTCGCCATGGAACGCGACGCACATCGCCGATCCCTACGCAACGCTGACGCTCGACACTTATGTATCGCGGCACGGCCTGCAGCGGCGCGAGCCGATAAACCTCGAATGCTTCGTCGGTTACGGCACCTGGTTCCAGGGCTGCGCCGTCCCCGACATCGACCGGCGCATGGTGGATCGGGTGGAAACCGCCGGCGCCGGCTTCCGGGCGGTATTGTCGGACGGCGACGCGGTCTACGCCGACCGCGTGGTGGTCGCCACCGGGCTTGGGCGCCAGCAGTTCCGCCCCCCGGCCTTCGCCGACGTGCCTGCGGCTTTTGCGAGCCATACCGGCGATCACGACGACCTCGCTGCGTTCCGCGGCCGGCGTGTCGCCGTCGTCGGGCGCGGCCAGAGCGCCTGCGAGTCGGCCGCGCTTCTGCGCGAGGCCGGCGCCGACGTGGAACTCATCTGTCGCGGCGACATCCATTGGCTCGGCGGCGGCCGGCCGGAGCGCGCCGCGATCGGATGGCTGTCCGAA
>DASYNT010000105.1:0-5020 GCA_036008405.1 Xanthobacteraceae bacterium | reverse complement strand
AAGCCGAACGAGGGCAGGTGGTGCCTGCTGAGAAAGTATTCGATCGCCTTGCGAAGCGCTTCGGCTTTGCGAAGTCTCGTAGGATGGGTTGAGCGAAGCGAAACCCATCAGCGACCGCGCCGCGAGGAGTGACCGGCGATGGGTTTCGCTTCGCTCAACCCATTAGCGTCAGGAGAACAGGAGAGGGGGATGATCGTCAACACGAGCTGAAACCTCTTGTAGCGGTCCAGAGGGTTCGACGCCCTCCCGGTAAAGGCCAGCCGGCCAGCCGGAAGCGAGCCTTGCGCGTGAGTGGCAACACGAAACGCGAAGCGTAGGTCAGCAGGTGCCGAAGCTGCGTGAGTGAGCCCCGAAATAGCAATTGCCGAAGCCTTCGCTGTATGGGTAGCGGGGGCAGCATCGATGTGGCCGGCATGGCGAGGACACGTCGGTTCGACCGGGGTCGAGGAGCGGAGCAAAGGCACGGGAAGGATCGTCTGGAGACCTGAGAGATCCCATTTGCGTCCACACGAAAGAAGCCGGAAAGGCGGGCGACCGGCACCCCCAAAGCCCGGGCCTGGAAGGGACCTCCGACCTTGCGGGAGCGCTGCGGCGAACACGAAAGCAGGAGGGATCGGGTGGGCTGCGGAAGCGAATCCATAAGTGACCGCAGATGCGCGAACGGGAAGTCGTAGCGCCTTCATAGTACTGATGACAGCGGGGAACCGGGCTCGCCGGGACCCGCACGAGGGAAGGGAGGCGCCGCGTGGAGAGAACCAGTGGCGGGCGACACGGGAGGGGACATGAACCCCGCGAACCTGTTAACGAAACGGCACTGGATAGTCGAACTGGCGAGGCAGAAGCCGGGAGAGGTGCTGTTCTCACTGCATCACGTCATCGACTTCGAATGGATGCGAGAGGCCTACTGGCTGACCCGCAAGGATGGAGCGACTGGCATCGACGGTGTGACGGCGGCGGATTACGAGGCGAACCTTGAGGCCAATCTTAGGGACCTCCTGGAGCGCATCAAATCCGGCCGCTACAAAGCGCCGCCGGTGCGCAGGAGCTACATCCCCAAAGGGGACGGCTCGCAGCGGCCGCTCGGCATTCCAACCTTCGAGGACAAGGTGGCGCAGCGGGCGATCGCCATGGTTCTGGAGGCTGTCTATGAGCAGGACTTTCTGGCGTGCTCATATGGCTTCCGGCCAGGGCGCTCGGCGCACCAGGCGCTGCAAGCACTATCAGGCGCCATCACGGTGCGACGGCAGCACTGGGTGCTGGATGTCGACATACGCAAGTACTTCGACTCGATCCCGCACCGAGAACTGCGGGCAATCCTCGACCAGCGGGTGACGGATGGCGTCATCCGGCGGATGATCGGTAAATGGCTGAAGGCGGGAGTCCTGGAAGACGGGCTCACGCACTACGCGACCGAAGGGACCCCGCAAGGGGGCGTGATCTCACCGATCCTCTCGAACATCTTCCTGCACCATGTGCTGGACGTGTGGTTCGAGAACGAGGGGAGACCGCGCCTGAGCGGGGACGCGACCCTGGTGCGGTTTGCTGATGACTTCGTGATGACCTTCGAGACCCACCACGACGCCCAACGGGTGCTGGAAGTGCTGGGGAAACGGCTTGGACGGTTTGGGCTCACGCTGCATCCCGCCAAGACGCGCTTCATCGACTTCCGCCCACGTCGCCATGGAGGGACGCATGCAGACTGCCAGGACCCTCCGTTCGACTTTCTCGGCTTCACCCACAGCTGGGTGAAATCGCGGAAAGGCAAGAACGTGGTGCGGCAAAGGACGGCGAAGAACCGCTTTGCCCGCGCGCTGCTCACGGTCAAGGACTGGTGCCGAGCAAATCGGCATCGGCCGATCCTCGAACAGCGCGCCCGGCTGTCGGCCAAGCTCGTCGGTCACTTTGCCTACTACGGCATCACGGGGAACTCTCGCAGGCTGCAGCAGTATCACCACGAGGTCACGAAGACGTGGCGCAAGTGGCTCGCGCGACGCACGCGCTCGAAGCGGCTCCCCTGGGACCGCTTCAACGCCTTCCTCGCCCGCCACCCGCTGCCTCCAGCCAGGATCGTCCACCGCTATGCCACCTGAAACGAAGCTCTCTGGCGAAGAACCGGATGCGGGAAAACTGCACGTCCGGGACTGTGAGGGGTGAGGGTGGTAACATCCTCACCTACTCGGACCTACGGATCCTTCTTTGACGCTCAGACGCACTCACCCCGACCTTCTCGCCGCATGCGGGACGAGTCGCGACGCCGGTTCAAAACCATCCGGAAACCCTGTAAGCGGATCGAAAAGGATGCCAGCATGCCGAAATCCGGCCACGGGCGACGCGAGCCTTATATCGGCCGGGCGATGCCGCGATTCGAAGATCTTCGTCTGGTCGCCGGACGCGGCCGTTTCAGCGACGATGTCGCCCTCGCCGGGCAGGTCTATGCGAGCTTCGTGAGATCGCCCCATGCCCATGCGCGGCTCGGCGCCGTCGATGGCGCCGCCGCGGCCGCGCTTCCCGGCGTGCTCGCGATCATCACCGCCGCCGACTATGCCGCCGCGGGCGGCCGCGGCATCGCGCATATGCCCAACCCGGCCGATGCCCATGACGTCAAGCTGCGGGCCTTCGGCGGGCCGGGGCGCAAGCCGCCGTTCGATGCGCCGCATCCGCCGCTGGCGACGGGACGCGTGCGCTATGTCGGCGAACCCGTCGCCATGGTGATCGCGGAGACGCTGGCCGCGGCGCAGGACGCCGCCGAACGCGTCGTCTTCGATTACGAGGCGCTCCCTGCCGTCACCGACGCCGTCGCGGCGCTCATGCCGGGCGCGCCGTCGGTCCACGAATCGGTTCCCGGCAATCTCGCGGTCGAGGCTGAGTTCGGCGACCCCGCGGCGGCGCAGGCGGCCTTCGCCGCGGCCGCTCTCGTCGTCACCAAGACGTTCCGCAACCAGCGCATCGCCTCCGCACAGATGGAGCCGCGCGCGGCGATTGCGGCCTATGACTCGGCCCAGGGCCTTTTCACCATTGCGACCTGCAGCCAGGGCGCGGTGCGGATCAAGGGCGCCATCGCGGCCTGCCTCGGCGTGGCGCCGGAACGGGTGCGGGTCATTACCGGCGATGTCGGCGGCGCGTTCGGGCTGCTCAGCAATGCCTATTGCGAGCAGGTGATGGTGGCGTTCGCGGCTCGTTACGTCGGCCGCCCGGTGAAATGGACCAACAGCCGCTCGGAGGCCTTCCTCACCGATTACCAGGGGCGCGACCTGGCCACCGAGGGCCGGCTCGCGCTCGCCGCCGACGGCCGCATCCTCGCTCTCGCGGTGGCCATGACCGGCAATGTCGGCGCCCATGCGGTGACCTATGTGCCGCTGTCGAACGCCTACCGGGTCACGCCCACCGTCTACGACATTCCCGTGGCCGCGGTGACCATTCGCGGCGCGCTCACCAACACGGTGCCGACCGCACCGTTTCGCGGCGCCGGGCGGCCGGAGGCGACCTTCGTGCTCGAGCGCCTCATCGACATGGCGGCGCGCCGCCTCGGCATCGACCGCGTGGCGTTGCGACGGCGCAACCTGATCCGCCGCGCCCAGCTTCCCTACCGCTCCGCCACCGGGCTCGTCTATGACAGCGGAAATTTCCGCGCCAACATGGATGCGGTGTTGAAGCTCGCGGACTGGTCGGGCTTTCCCGCGCGCCGGCGCGCCGCCGGCAAGCGCGGGATGCTCGCCGGCATCGGCATCGCCAATTATGTCGAGTCCCCGGTCGGCCAGCCCAACGAGCAGGTCGAGGTCAGCGTGCGCGCCGACGGCGCGGTCGAGGCGATGGCGGGCACCCAGTCGAGCGGCCAGGGCCACGAGACGAGCTTCGCCCAGGTGCTCGCCGACCGGCTCGGCATCACGCCGCGCGACGTGCGGCTGGTGACCGGCGACACTGCAGTGGTGGCCGCGGGCGGCGGCACCCATTCCGATCGCTCCATGCGGCTCGCCGGCACGCTGTTGGTCGAGGCCTCGGACCGCATCATCCTCCAGGCGCGCAAGGTGTTCGCGGCGCTCACCGGCTGCGCGGAATGCGAGGTAAATTTCACCGACGGGTTCCTGGTCTCGTCGCGCTCCAACCGGCGGCTCGATGTGTTCGACATCGCCCGCGCCATCGCGACCGATGGGTCGCTGCCGCCGCAGTTGCGGACGCCGCTCAAGGGCGCGGCGAGCTTCGTCGGGCGGATTCCCGCCTATCCCACCGGTGCCGCGGTGTGCGAGGTCGAGGTCGATCCGCAGACCGGCCTCGTCTCGATCTGCCGCTACGCCTCGGTGGACGACAGCGGCCAGCCGATCAACCCGCTGATCCTGCATGGCCAGGTCCATGGCGGCATCGTGCAGGGGGCCGGCCAGGGGCTGTGCGAGGCGGTGATCCACGACTCCGCCGGGCAGGCGCTCTCCGGCAGCTTCATGGACTACGCGATGCCGCGGGCCGCGATGGTGCCGCGCTTCACCGTCGCGCTCACCGAGGACCCCACCAAGGGCAATCCGCTGCGGGTCAAGGGCGGCGGCGAAGCCGGCATCACGCCGGCGCTCGCGTCGATCATGAACGCGGTGCTCGATGCGCTGTCGCCGCACGGCATCGAGCACCTCGACATGCCGGCGACCCCGGCGCGGGTGTGGGAGGCGTTGAATGCGGCGCGTCGCGGAGAGCCCGGCTGACTCCCTCCCCGTCCGGGAGGGCAGGGTGGGGTTCTTTCTTACCCGCTCGGCCGCGCACTCGAGCGATACCAAACCAAAGCGGCCTTTTCGGTCTCGGCAATAAACGGATCTTTCGCGTCCATGTATTCGTCCCAAGACACGGCTTCTCCGGCAGTGATCTTGGCCTTTAGATCGGAATACGCCGCAGCTTTCATGGGATTGCTCCGCAAATAGTCCCGAAAGGCGAGATGGCGTTCTATATGCGGCGACCCCTGCGAAAACACATGAAGGTGGTGTGTCCTGCGACCAGTCGCATCGAACTTCCGGAAGTAACGCCGTCCTTCGATGCCAAAAGG
>DASYNT010000104.1:0-5245 GCA_036008405.1 Xanthobacteraceae bacterium | reverse complement strand
TCGACCGCGGCCGGCGCCAGCCGCGCGGCGAGCATCCCCATCAGCGTGCGATTGCGCGCGCCGCCGCCGGCGACGATGACGCGCCGCGGCGGTTGCGGCAGCAGCGGCACGATCCGGGCGATGGCGGAGGCGGTGAAGGCCGTCAGCGTCGCCGCGCCGTCGGCCACGGACAGCTCATCCAGACCTCGAGCGAAGGAGGCGAAGGCATTGCGATCGAGCGATTTCGGCGGCGGCATCGCAAAGAACGGATCGCCCAGGGCGCGCGCCAGCCAGGCATGATCGATGGTGCCCGCCGCCGCCATTTCGCCGCCGGCATCGAATGGCGCGGCGGTGCGCACACGCATGAAATCGTCGATCAAGGCGTTGCCCGGTCCGGTGTCGCAGGCGATCGGATCCTCGCCATCCGCCCCGCTGCCGAGCCAGGTGATGTTGGCGACCCCGCCGATGTTGACGATCATCAGCGGCCGGCCGAGGCCGGCGGCGAGCGCGCGGTGGAACACCGGCACCAGCGGCGCCCCCTGCCCGCCGGCAGCCATGTCGGCGGCGCGAAAGTCAAAGGCGACGGGGATGCCGGTCAGGCGCGCCAGCGCGTCGCCGGCGCCGATCTGGACGGTCAGCCCGCGCTCGGGCCGGTGCAGCACCGTCTGCCCGTGGAACCCGATGATGTCGGCCTCGATGCGGTGCTCGGCAAGAAACCCGGCGACCGCCTCGCCATGGGCCCGGGTGACCAGCCGCTCGGCGGCCGCGAGCGAACCCGGCCGCGCGGTGCGGTCGCTCAGCCCGGCCGCATCGGACAGCGCCTGGCGCAGCAGCGCGCGCTCGGCCTCGGCATAGGGGCGATAGCCGCGCGGACCGAGGGCGGCGATCCGTTCGCCGTCGGTGCTGATGGCCGCGATATCGACGCCGTCGAGCGAGGTTCCGCTCATCAGCCCGATCGCCTGCAGCATCGCCACCTCCCCGGTTGAATCCGACACCGGACCTGATACACCACCCGGCCTGAAACGGGAACGTCCCGCAAGGCGGGGCGAGCGAGCCGCCCAATGTCGACGTTCAAGTCCGATTTTCTCAATGTGCTGTCGAGCCGCGGCTTCGTCCACCAGATTTCGGAGCCCGATGCCCTCGACGCCCTGGCGCAGCGTCCGGGGCTCACCGCCTATATCGGCTTCGACTGCACCGCGCCCTCGCTCCATGCCGGCTCGCTGATCCCGATCATGATGCTGTACTGGCTCCAGCACACCGGCGGGCGTCCGATCGCGCTGATGGGGGGCGGCACCACCAGGGTCGGCGACCCCTCCGGCAAGGACGAGAGCCGGCGGCTCCTGACCGACCAGGACATCGCCAAGAACCTCGCCGGCATCCGCGCCGTGTTCGCGAAATTCTTATCGTTCGGCGCGGCGCCCGGCGATGCGGTGATGGCGAACAATGCCGACTGGCTCAACGGCCTCAACTACATCGATTTCCTGCGCGACGTCGGACGCCACTTCTCGGTCAACCGCATGCTCGCCTTCGACTCCGTCAAGCTGCGACTCGACCGCCAGCAGGAGCTGTCGTTCCTGGAGTTCAACTACATGATCCTCCAGGCCTACGACTTCGTCGAGCTCTACCGGCGCGAGGGCTGCGTGCTGCAGATGGGCGGCTCCGACCAGTGGGGCAACATCGTCAGCGGCATCGACCTCGGCCGCCGCATGGCGAACGCCCAGCTGTTCGCGTTCACCACGCCGCTGCTCACGACGTCGTCGGGCGCCAAGATGGGCAAGACCGCCGCCGGCGCGGTGTGGCTCGATCCCGACATGGTGAGTCCGTACGACTACTGGCAGTACTGGCGCAATACCGAGGACGGCGACGTCGTGCGCTTCCTCAAGCTTGTTACGGTGCTGCCGCTCGACGAGATCGAGCGGCTCGCGAAGCTGCGCGGCGCCGACATCAACGAGGCCAAGAAGGTGCTCGCCACCGAGGCGACGGCGCTCGTCCACGGCCGCGCCGCGGCGGAAGCGGCCGAGGGCACCGCGCGCCAGACCTTCGAGGAGGGCACGCTGGCCGCGAGCCTGCCGACCGTCGACATCTCACGGGACGAGCTCGAAGCGGGCCTGGGCGTGCTCACCGCCTTTGCCGAGAAGGCACAGCTCGTCGCCTCCAACGGCGAGGCGCGCCGCCAGATCAAGGCCGCCGGCCTCAAGATCAACGACATCACCGTGACCGACGAGAAGGCGGTGCTGACGCTGCGCAATGTGACCGCGGAGGGCGTGATCAAGCTGTCGCTCGGCAAGAAGCGCCACGTGCTGTTGCGGCCGGTCTAGCGAACTCAGCCCCGCACCACTTTGCGGGGCCGCCCGCCGAGCTTGCCGTTTTCGCGGCTCGCGGTGCGCTTCGCTGCGCTGCGGGCGCGGCCTCCCCGCTCGCCCATATGCGCGGCCGTCCAGCGCCTGGACCCGAGCCAGCCATCCAACAGGGCCGGCAAATAGAGGTCCGCGTCCAGCTTGGGAAAGTGCAGGCCGAGGCCGGATGGGCTGATCTCGATAGCGTCGAGCTGTGCCGGCTTGGCATCTTCCAACCCTTGCGCATCCTGTGGCGAGAACATGACGTCGATGCCGCTGCTCAGTCCCACCACCACTCGCCGGCTGCGCCGGTCATAGCGGGCGGCCACCGCGATTGGGCCGTTCTCGCGCCGACGGGCCGCCCTGGCATTGGCTTTCCTCAAGGCATCACGCCCCGTCAATTGCGCGAATCGGGCCACGGATCCGGGAACCGGTCGCCGGACCGGCTGCTCGGGAATTCCAGGAACTTGCGCACGAAGCCCGGGGCCACCATGGAGATCGGATTGACGTGCAGCACCGGGGCGCCGGGCGAGCCCACCACCTCGTAGGTCATGCTGCCGATCAGGCCCTCCTTGCCGCCGAGCAGGAAGCCGACGATGGGGATTTCGCCGAACGCGCTGTTGAGCCCGTAGAGCGGCACGAAGGTGCCGCGCATGTGCAGATCGTTGTTGGCGTAGTCCATCACCCCGTCGATGGTCGCGCCGACCGCGGGACCGCTGACCAGCCCTTCATGGATCGACATCTTGCCGGGCGCGCGGGTGAAGCCGACCCGCATGCGGGAGAACTGGACGCCGTTGCCGGCGCCGTTGGGCGCGCCGGCGACGATGCGATCGAGCGCCGCCTCGCCCCGTACCGCGAACTCGCTGACGTTGAGGAGGCCGTCCTGCGCGATGCCGTCGGCGTTCGGCGGGTCCATCGCGATCCACATCTGCCCGCCGACCATGCGCGAATAGACATCGGTGAACCGGAACAGCGCCCCGGCATCGGTCGACTCGATGTAGACCAGCTGGCGCTCGCCGGGGCGTCCCCGCATCTCGCCGGTGAGGGCGCCGTCGCCTCCGATCCTGGCATTGAGCGCCAGGCTGCGCAGCGTGCCGCCGCGCCGCGACATGCGCAGGTCGACATTGCGCAACGCCTCGCCCTTGAGGCCCACCAGCGTTCCCAGCTTGGCGTCGAGCTCGAAATCGATCCCCGCCTTGCGCGGCTTGGAATCCGTATGCGAGCCCGACATGGAGGTCCTGACGAAGCCGCGGCCGTCATAGACGTCGCCGCGAATGGTCGCCTTGTAGAGGTTGTCCGGCGTCCGCTCGATCCGCAGCGTGGCCTTGTCGCCGTCGGACAGTCCGAATACCGGAAAATTGGCGGTCAGCAGGTCGCCATTGACATCGGTTTCGGCGCTGCCCCGGACCGCGGCCCCGCCGCCGTCGAACACGATGTCCTCGAAGCGGCCCGTCCTGCCTTTTCCCGCATAGGTAAAGCTTGCGCGCGCCGGCCGGTTCGTCGGCTTGTTCCAGCCCGGAAGCAGGTTTTCGATCCTGGCCGCGGTGAAGTCCGCCTCGACCGCGATCCGGTTGTCCTGATCGTCGCCGAGGCCGATGCGCCCGCCCACCTTGAACCCGACCGGGCCGATCAGGCTGCCCGCGGTTTCCCAGCCGAGGCGATTGCGCGCCGCATCATCCAGCGTCGCCTGCAGCTTGATCTCGGCGTCGGGATCGCCCTTGCTGCGTCGCATCTCGGCGGACGCGGGAACGCCGCCGATACGCATGTCGCCCTTGATCTGGTAGCCCTGGTTGTTGGCGAAGGCCCGCAAGATCTGGGCCTCGACCTTCTGCGACATCAGGAAGCGGTCGGCCGCGAAGTTCACGATGTCGGCATTGATCGCGTAGGTGATGGTGCCGTCCTTGATCTCTTCGCCGAGCGGCAGCGACATGTTGAGCGTGGCGAGAATGTTGCCGCGGCTGGTCGCCGGGTCGAGCTGCACCCCGACGGTATCCTTGAGCCGGTCCATGCTGAGCAGATCGAGACCGGCTGCAACCGGCCCTTCGATCCGTGCCCGCACCCGCGCCGGCGGGTGCTCGCCCAGGGTTTCCGGCACCTCGAACACGCCGTTCGCCATGGTCAGGCGCCGGCCCGAGGGCATGTCCACATTGCCGTGGCCGAGCGTGACGGTGGCGCTGCGACCCTTGATCCGGGTTACGAGGTCGGCGTCGCGTATATCCGGCAAATTGTCGAACGGATGCACCGTGGTCCCGCTGGTGACGATTTGGATCGACAAGCCGTCGTCCGGCACCGGCGGCCCGCCATTGCGCAGTGTCGACATCGGCGCGTTGGTCGCGATCTCGCCCTGCTCGATGACCCCGCCGGAAACGCGCTCCATCACCCATGTTCGCACCGGCGGATTGATGAAGGGCGGCCACAGCTGCTTGAACGCGGCGAACGATATGTTGCGGGTCGCCAAGCCGATGGCGAGCCGCGGGTCGGGCGTGGAAAAATCGAGATTGCCGGACATGGCGATCCCGATGCCTTTGCCCGATGCCTCGGCCTGCTCGATGTTGAGCCGCTGTGCCGCCGGATCGAGCCGGCCGCGGATGATGATGCGGTTGAGCAGTACCGGCTCCTCGTCGGGCTTCGACGGCGACAGCACAACCGAGCCGCCGGTCAGGCCGAGCGCCCAGCTTCCCGCCGGATCGCGCGGCGCCTCGGCGTGGGCGATGAGGGTAAAGCGCGCGCCGCCCGACACCAGCTGGAACGGCATGGTGAGCGCATGCTGGGCGCTGTTCCAATCGAGCGTCATCTCCGCGCGGTCGATCGGAACCCGCGACTCCGGGCTGTTCGGATCGGTGATGCTGCCCTTGACCATCAGCACGCGTCCGGCCGCGACCTGCGGGGTTCCATCGGCGGCGAACTCGCCTCGCAACGTCGCCGTGATC
>DASYNT010000103.1:0-12398 GCA_036008405.1 Xanthobacteraceae bacterium | reverse complement strand
GAATCCATGAGTGCGTCGCAGCGGTCGCGGCGGGCGGAACAGCGTTCCGGCCCACGGGCACAGTGGCGACGGCACTGGGAGGAGGCGCAGTTGCACTGCGGCTTATGGGCACCGTGGCGACCGCTTTCGGGGCGGGCGCCGTCGGGGGCACAGCGAGCTTCGCAAGCTCCAACCTGGTGGCCATTGCAACGCGCTTCGATTGCTGAAATTGCGGGTTGCCGGGCGCAATCGACAGGGCTTGGTCGTAGTCGGCGATGGCGCGATCGAGGTCGCCTTTCGCGTTGAAGACGTCGCCGCGAAATGCGAACAGAAACGCGTTGGTCGGATTCGACGCGATAGCACGCGAATATTCGGCAATCGCCCGGTCGAGTTGGCCCTTCCCGCGATAGACGTCGCCGCGGCCGCGCAAGGCCGGGGTGAACGCGGGATTGAGAGCCACCGCATGGTCGAAATCGGCGATGGCGCGATCGAGGTCGCCCATGCGGATGTACAGGAACCCGCGATCCACGAAATAATTTGGAGCGTTGCTCCGGAGGCTGATCGCGTGATCGAAATCCGAGAGCGCCTCCGACAGTTGCCCCCGGCGCTGTCTCAGCCGGCCGCGCAGTGCGTATACATATGCGTTCTGCGGATCGCGTTTGATGGCGCTTTCGAATATCGCCTGGGCCTCGTCCAACCGGCCTTTCTGTGTCAATGCAGCGCCACGCCCCAAGAAGGCGAGATAGGACTGGGGATCGAGCCGTTCCGCCGCCTCGAAATCGGCGAGTGCTTCATCGGCCCGGCCACGGAAGTTGTACCACTCTCCGCGGATGACGCGAGCCCGGGACAGGTCGACGTCTGGGCGGGTACCCTGCTTGATCACCGCAGAACAGCCGGCCAGCACCCGGTCCTGGATGTTCGAGGTACAGTCCTGCCATTCCTCCGCCCTCGCGGCCACGCCAAACGCGCTCAGCAGCATCGACATGGCGGCAATTGAGCGCAATCGCGATAGACCCGGGCTCCGCAGCCGCGGCTGCCCGCAAACAACTGATCGACAAGCAAATATCGACGGTGCCATTCGCGGGCCTCGATAGTTGTGCTCAATTTATTGGTATGGATTATTCGGCTACCCCCGGACCAATTGTTGCCCTAGCAGATTTTCGGGTTGCTTGGAAGCGGATGCTCGCCGATTGGCGCCGATTGGAGGCCCGCCGATCATGGATGGTAATTCGGGGCTGCCTAGATTGATATTCTGCTGCCGCCGTCGCCCGTACGAATGCTGCAAGCCGCGGCGCCCCGATTGCGCCGAAAAGTCGGCGGCTTATGCTTGATGACCCGCCAAGTTTGGCATCCGGATCGCTGTCGAGAGCGTGATTCCGTCGATTTGAGCAAGGCCATGGACCAGGTCGATCTGCGCCTCTACGCCATCGTCGATCCCGAGCACACCGGCGGGCATGGCCTGGTCGATCTTGCCCGCGCGGTCGCCGCCGGCGGCGCGACGCTGGTGCAGTTGCGCGACAAGCTCTCGAGCACGCCCGCCATGGTCGAGCGCGCGCGGGCGCTCAAGGCGGCGCTGGCGCCGTTCGGCGTGCCGCTCATCGTCAATGACCGCGTCGATGTCGCGCTCGCGGCCGGCGCCGACGGCGTGCATGTCGGCCAGGACGACATGAGCGTGGAAGAGGCGCGCGGCCGGCTCGGCCCCGGGCCCTTCATCGGCCTCTCCGTGCGGACCGAGCAGCAGGCGGCCGCGGCGCCGCTCGCCATTCTCGACTATGTGGGCATCGGCGGCGTCTATGGGACGACCTCCAAGGCGAGCGGCAAGACGCCGATCGGGCTCGAAGGGCTGCGCCGCGTGATCCAGGTATTTCGCCATCGCATCGGCAATTTCCCTGCCTGCGGCATCGCCGGCATCACCGCGGCCAATGCGGGAGCGGTGATCGAGGCGGGCGCCGGTGGCGTGTCCGTCATCTCGGCGCTGTCCTACCGTCCCGATCCCGCCGCCGCGGCGCGCGAGCTGCGCGCCGTGGTCGACGCCGCGCTCGCGAAATATGCGCCCAGGGTGCCGGCGGTCGGCGCGCACGGCCACACGCTGGAGACCGAGCTTTGAGGCGGCGAAGCATTGGACCGCGCCAAGGCGCCTCTTCTCCATTTCCCCGCTTGCGGGGAAATGGTCGGGGCCGCACGGCATGACCGCGCCGATCGCGGTCACCATTGCCGGCTCGGATTCGGGCGGCGGGGCGGGGATCCAGGCCGACCTGAAGACCTTCTCGGCGCTCGGGGTCTACGGCGCCTCGGTAATCGCGGCGCTCACGGCGCAGAACACGAAGGGCGTCAGCGCGGTGCTCGAGGTGCCGCCGGATTTCGTCGCCGCGCAGATGGATGCGGTGTTCTCCGACCTCGCCGTCGCCGCTGTGAAGATCGGCATGCTGGGCAATGCCGGGGTCGTCGAAGCGGTTGCCGCCGGCCTCGTGCGTCACCGCCAGACCCGGATCGTGCTCGACCCCGTGATGATCGCGACGTCGGGCGACCGCCTGATTTCGCCGGATGCGGTCGAGGCGTTGCGCGCGAAACTCGTTCCGCTGGCCGTGGTGGTGACGCCGAACCTCCCGGAGGCGGCGGCGCTGCTCGACGCGGCGCCGGCCGCGACCGAAGACGAGATGGTCCGCCAAGCCGAGCGCCTGCTTGCCCTGGGGGCCAGGGCCGTGCTGATGAAGGGCGGCCATGGCAAAGGCGCGGAGAGCGTCGATTTCCTGGTCACCGCGACAGCCGCGGTGCGCTTTGCCGCCGCGCGCATCGAGACCAAAAATACCCACGGCACCGGCTGCACGCTCGCCGCTGCCATCGCCGCGGGCCTCGCCAGGGGCGAAGACCTCGCGGTTGCCGTGCGCGCGGCCAAGGACTACGTCACCGCCGCCATCGCCGCGGCCGACCGGCTCGGCGTCGGCCACGGCCACGGACCGGTGCATCATTTTCATCGGTGGTGGTAGGGCTCTGCTGTCCCTCTCCCGCTCGCGGGGGAGGGATAGGGAGGGGGCACTTCGACCTTCCTCAGCGTGAGCGGCGCGCGCCCCCTCCCCAGCCCCCCAGCCCTCCCCCGCAAGCGGGAGAGGGAGTCCGGCGGAGCGTGCCGGCGACCTTTGCGAAGGCCGCCTTGTTGCCGCTCAAGCGCCCGGCTTTCCCCATGGTCCGCTGGGATCGATCGGCGGTCGGTCCGGCAGGAACGGGCGGGCCGGCGCGGGCGGTACCGCTTGCGACGGCGCCGGTCCCCACGGGCCGTCGTGCGCTGCCGGTCGATCGGCGGCGCTTCCCCACGGCCCCGCTTGCGCCGGGTCCGGCAAAGCGTCCTTCTGCGTCGTCTCGTCCGGCGCGGGCAGCGCCAGCGGGCCGGGATCGTGGCCGCCGGCGACCTCGACCAGTTTCTTGACGCGGCTCTCCACCGAAGGATGGGTGCTGAACAGGTCGGAAAATCCCTCGCGCGGATTGTCGATGCACATCTCCATCACCGCGGAGGTCGCGCCTTGCAGCTCGCCCCGGCCTTCGATCTTGCGCAATGCCGAAATCATCGCATCGGGGTTCTTAGTGAGTTCGACCGAGCCTGCATCGGCCAGGAATTCGCGCGAGCGCGACAGCGCGAACCGGATCAGCAGCGACAGCAACCAGGCGACCGCGATCAGCGCGACCGCGATGATGATGGCGAGCCCGCCGCCGCCCTTACCGCGGTCCTCGCTGGTGCCGGAGCGGCGGCGGAAACCGCTGCCGGAATAGAACCGCATGCGGAAGAACAATTCGGCGAAGAACGAGATCGCCCCGGCCATGATCATGGCGACCACCATCATCCGTACGTCGCCGTTGCGGATGTGGGTCAGCTCGTGGCCGAGCACCGCTTCGATCTCGGCATCGTCGAGGCGCTCGAGCAGCCCGGTCGTCACCGTGATGGCATACTGCTTCTCGTTCATGCCGGAGGCGAAGGCGTTGAGCGCGTCGCTCTCCATCACCTTGAACCGGGGCATTGGGATGCCCCGGGAGATGCACAGATTTTCCAGGAGATTGTAGAGGCGCGGCTGCTCGGCCCGGGTGACGTCATGGGCGCCGGTGACGGCGTCGATCATCGACTGGTTGAAGTAATAGGCGATGACGATCCAGGCGATGGTGCCGGCGGTCGCCCAAGGTGCGGCGGCGACGAGATCGAGCCACGCCTTGCGCAGCAGGTAGTTCAGCGAGGCGTCGTATGACAGCGCTTCGGCGGTCAGCGCGCCGGCATAGACCATGAGATAGACGAGCAGGAACAGTCCGACCAGCAGCGCAATCGAGCGGCGCTTGTTCGACTGGATGTGGCTGTAGAGCCCGTAGGCCGCCATGGTGCAAGCTCCGACAATCTCTCTTTCCCTCCACGCGTTCGGGGAGGGCTAGGGTAGGGTCTTCCTCGCCAAGCGGCGTCCCGTGCAGAAGTCCCCACCCCGCCCTCCCCGAAGACGACCGAACACGGGGAGGGAGCCAGCGCTTTTTAGAACTTCACCTGCGGGGCCTGCTCGACGGCCTTGCGGTCGTCGCCGAGGTCGAAGAACGTGCGCGGCGAAAAGCCGAGCGAAGCCGCGAACAGCGCCGCCGGGAATTGCTGGATGCGCGCATTGTATTCGCTCACGGCGTTGTTGAAGAACCGCCGTGCCGACGCGAGCTTGTTCTCGATGTCGCTGAGCTCGGACTGCAATTGCTGGAAATTGGTGTTGGCCTTGAGGTCCGGATAGGCCTCGGCGAGCGCGAACAGCTTGCCGAGCGCACCCGAAAGCCGGGTCTCAGCGGCGACCTTGGCGTCCTGGCTCTGGGCATTCACCGCGGAATTGCGCGCCTGCACCACCGCTTCCAGGGTGCCGCGCTCGTGGGTGGCATAGCCCTTCACCGTTTCGACCAGGTTCGGAATGAGGTCATGGCGCTGGCGCAACTGAACGTCGATGTCGGCAAATGCCTGGCTCACCCGCTGCCCGAGGGCCACCAGGCTGTTGTAGACGCCCATGACCCACAGGGCGACGCCGACAATGACGGCGATGACGATCCAGCCGGTGGTGGACATGATGTGCTCCTCGGTTATGAAGGATTTCCCACGACAGCGACGCCGCCGCGAACCGGTGCATCTCACTACCCCATAATAGTGATCTGCCGGTTGAATTGCGCCTCCAAATTTGTCGCGGCGGGGCAGCGAATGGTTCACCCTCCCCCGATTTTGGCCGTTTCCGGCAACGCGAGTGAGGGCGGTCCATTCGCCGCCGCCTGGAACGAGGCCGCAAAAATGAGTCGCCGGAACGCGCGATAACAGCGGCAATGCCCGGCGATTGGGGGCTCGAAAACCCCGCCAGTGACTCTGACGTTTCATTCGGTATCGGTGTCATGCCCGCGAAAGCGGGCATCCAGTAACCCCTGTGCGATCGGAGGAAACTCATGCTGTACCCAGATTGCCGCTCCGTGGTTACTGGATCGCCCGGTCAAGCCGGGCGATGACGACAAATGGGATTCAAGTGTTGGAGACGGGACGCTAGAAATTCGCCGCCTTGCGCATCGGATGGGTCTGCGCGTCGGCGACGCCCTTGGGCAGATCGAACAGGCCGCCCGGGAGCGCATCGAAGAAGGCGAGCACCTCCGCGGTCTTGATCACGTCGGCGTATTTCGCATTCATGTCGCAGAGGTTGATGGCGTGGCTCGCCTCCGAGCGGTCGAAGCAGCCTTCCTCGGCGATGGTGATGCGGTAGTTGAGGCTGAAGGCGTCGAGCACGGTGGCGCGCACGCAGCCCGACGTGGTGGTACCGGTGACGATGACGCTGTCGGCGCCGAGCAGGGTGAGATAGCTCGCCATGTTGGTGCCGAAGAAGCCGGATGGCTTCTGCTTGTAGACGACGATGTCGCGTGGGCCCGGCGCGATCTCGGCCATGATCTCGTTGCCGTCGAAATTGGAGATCACCGTCTTGTTGGCGACGTCTTCGGCGGAGCGATTGTTCTTCCAGGCCCAGCTGCCGGAATCCCAGAGGTCGCCGCGGCGCACGCCGGTGGTGTAGATCACCGGCAAGCCCTTGTCGCGGGCCTTGTCGACCAGCGCGCGGATGTATTTCAGCGCCACCCAGGCGTCCTCGCCGCAGGAGTTGCGCCATTTCTTGATGGATTCCAGGATCGGCTCCGGCTTGTCGCCGCAGAACGCGTAATTGACGTCGATGACGAGCAGCGCCGGCCGCTTGCCGAAGCCCTGGCGCTCGCCATAGCCCGACGTGGCGAACACCGCCTTGTCGCGCTCGGTGAGAAACTTGTTCCAGATCGGCTCGGGCATGTGGGTGTCCTCCTTTGGGTCTGGGTTTGGGGGGCGAACGGATGGCGGACGACGGATGACGGTTCCGTCCTCTGTCGTCCGTCTTCTGTCCTCCGTCTCCCTCATCCGCCTTCGACGAAACTCATGTCGATGATCTCGTCGTATCCGATGTCGCTCTTGAGCAGGCCGGCTTCGCGCACCACGGCGCTTGCGGTTGCCCAGGCGGGCCGGCTCACCATGCCGTCGCGGCTCCACATCTCGTCCTTGAAGGAGCGCTCGAGGGTCGAGCGCAGATCGGCGGGCGGCATGGTCGGGAATTGCGCCTTGGCGATGTCGCCGGCTTCCTCGCGATCGGCATAGAGCAGCTCGAGGCCATTGACCATGCCGCGCACGAAGCTGCGCACCAGCCCGGGCTCCTTGCGGATGGTGTCGAGCCGGACATTGATGGTGGAGTAGGCATAGGGGCCGAGTTCCTTCGGGACGTTGAAGAACGGCTCGCCCCAGACGTTGTTGCGCACGCCCTGGGTGACGAAAGGCTCGGTGGCTTCGCCGATCTGGGCCTGCCTGCCGCGCACCACGGCGATGGTCGCGGAATTCGCGGTCTCGATCAGCGTTACGTCCTTCTTGGCGTCGAGCTTCCATTTTCCCAACATATAGCGCGTGATCGAGTTGGGAGTGCCGCCGAACGGGCCGACGGCGATGGTCTTGCCCTTGAAGTAGCCGGGCCAATCGGTGCCGGTCGGCTCCTGTCCCCTGGCGGCGCAAAAATAGATGTTGCCGCGATTGACGCAATTCACCACCGCGCGCAGCTCGGCGCCCTTCGCCTTGGCGAAGGCGTTGTGCTCGGGGCCGCCGATGAAGGCGAAGGCCTGGCCCGACAGCACCGCATTGGTGTGGCCGCTGCCGGACTCGATGGTGACGATCTTCACCGTCACGTCTTCGAAATAGCCCTTGGCCATCGCGATATAGAGCGGCAGGTAGCCGGTGCTGTGAACCGGCTCCGCCACCAGGAGCTCGCGCGCCGCACGGGCCGGCGCGATGCGGCCGGCAATGGCCGCGCTCGCCGCTGCTGCGGTCCCCAAGAATTTGCGTCGATTCATGACGATCTCCTCTCTGGCGGCGTCGCTGGCGTCACGACATCAGCTCTTCACGCCCTTGCGCAGCGCCCGCTCGATCCACGACACGGTGACATACATGACGACCGCCAACGTCGAGAGCACCAGGACGGCGACCCATACCAGGGCGATGTCGTAGGTCTGGCCGGCATAGAGAATGGCGCGGCCGAGGCCGTGCTGGGAGGCGATGAACTCGCCGACCACGGCGCCGGTGAGCGCGAGGCCGATGTTGACGCGCAGCACCGAGATGATCCACGGCAGGCAGGACGGAATCACGAGCTTGCGGAACACCTGCATGCGGGTCGCGCCGAGCGAGTAGAACAGCTTCTCGCCGTCGGGATCGACGGCCTTGACGCCGGCATAGGCGGTGAGCGTCGACACCACCAGGGTGAGCGCGGTCGCGATCGCCACCTTGGAGGCGAGCCCGATGCCGAACACCAGCACGATGAGCGGCGCCAGGGCGAGCTTGGGCAGCGACTCGAAGCAGATGATGTAGGGCTGCACGATCGCCGCATAATTGCGCGACCACCAGAACGAGAGCCCGAGCGCCGAGCCGGCGACGGTGCCGATGAGGAAGCCGATGATGGTGGAGCGGAAGGTGAAGCCGATGTCGGTCCAGGCGTCGCCGGTCGCGAAGAATATCTGCAGCGTCTTGAAGATCGCGCTAGGCTGCGACCAGAAGAACGCGTCGACGAAGCCGGCGGAGGCGGCGGCTTCCCACCAGGCGATGGCGCCGAGGAGAATGCCGAGCTGCACGCCGACGATGATCCAGGCCGGCCAGTCCTTCTGCACCGGCAGCCTGCGTGCCGGCCTCGCGCGCACCGGCGGCGCTACGCTTTCGGACGCTGCGGGCGCGGCCACGCTCCACGGCAACTCCTTGACGGGCGTGATCTGCTCGATCGCCATGGCGTCCGCCGTTCAGGCCGCGTCGACGAGGGATGACGGCTGGTGGTGCAGCAGGTCGAGGCAGCGTTCCTTGACCGCGATGAAATCCGGCGTGGTGGTGCAGGCGCGCAGGCGCGGCCGGGCCAGCGCGACCGGGATGGTGGCGACGATGCGGCCCGGCCGTGTTCCCATCACGTGAACCTCGTCGGACAGGAAGATCGCCTCCTCGACATCGTGGGTGACGAACACCACGGTCTTGCCGAAATCGCACCACAGCGCCAGCAGCCACTCCTGCATGCGCAGCTTGGTCTGCGCATCGAGGGCGCCGAACGGCTCGTCGAGCAGGATCACGTCGGTATCGAACAGCAGGGTCCGCAGCAGCGCCGCGCGCTGGCGCATGCCGCCCGACAGCGCATTGGGATAGGCGTGCTCGAATCCGGCGAGGCCGTAGCGCTGCAGCAGCGGCAGCGCCCGCGCGCGCGCCTCGCGCAGCGGCACGCCCTGGACCTCCATGCCGAGGATGATGTTGTCGGTCAGGGTCCGCCACGGCAGCAGCAGGTCCTTCTGCAGCATGTAGCCGACCCGGCCGATGGTGCCGGTGGCGTCGACGCCGTCGATCACGACCCGGCCCTCGCTCGGTTCCTGCAATCCGGCCACGATGTTGAAGATGGTGCTCTTGCCGCAGCCGGACGGGCCGATCAGGCTGACGAACGAGCCCTGCGGCACCGCCAGGCTGACATGGTCGAGCGCATGGAAGGCGCCGGACGGCGTTTGGAACCTCATGCTGAGGTCATCGATCCAAAGCTTGGTCGGCGAGGGCATCGGACGCCTCCGGTCCAGAGCGGAGCGTAATCGGTGGCTCCGCTCGCCGCAAGAAGCATGCCATGCGTCGGACACGCGACGGGCGCCTTCTGCCGGCGCCCCGCCGGGGTCGGGACCGGTCCTGGTTCCGATTCAGCCGGGGACCATCCGGTCGAGCCGGCGATCTCGATAATGGGACTTGAGCGTCGATACCGGGCGCTACCGCGCCTGCTTGAAATAGCTCAAATCCGGCGGCGCCTGGTTCCTCTTGGACGGCATGAGTTTACCGTCGGCGCTGAGGAAATAGTGTTCCGTGCCGATACGGACATGGGTGTTGTTTTCCGAGCAGACGTCGGAGAGCCAGAGCGGACGGGGATCGGGATTGCGGGTCGCCTTCTGGATCTTGGAGTACGGCCGCGTCATCGCATGGTCGATCACGGTGATCTCGTCATAGAGGGTGTCGCGGTCGGCCTTATCGAGAGAGATCCGTTCCTTGATGATGGTCTCGTTGTCGCTGTGAAACGGCAGGCCCGAAGTATCGTAACCGCGCGGGCCCTTGAGGAAACGCGTCTCGATCTCCAGCATGTCGTACTTGCCGTCGCCGTCCTGGTCGATCCACTTGCCGATCGAGTAGCCCGCGAAAGTGAGCGGGACATCGCTCGGCCAATCGCGGCCATCCGTATAAATCCGTCGATAGGAGTCATCGTTGTGGCTGATCAGGATGTAGGTGATCTCCGGCGTGACGATCATCTCCATCGGATCGTAGAAGCTCATCATCGCCGGCATGCCCGCCGGGATGCAGAAGGTCGACGGCCAGTTGCCGGGTCCGCCGGCGGCGAGGTCGGCCTGGGTCTCTTCGAATATCTTCTGATATTCGGGCGTGAGCGGAGGCGGGCCCGCGAGCGCAATCCAATTGTTCGGGTTGCCGGTGCGAACCCACTGACCCTTGAAGTTGGGATATTTGCCGAAATCGACCACCTGGGCGGCGCATGGCGTTGCGAGCAGCGCGCCTGCCAAGGCAAGCGCACAGATCGAGCTTTTGTGACTCATGGATATCCTCCTCGAGATTCGCCGATGGCGCGCGCGGCAGCGGCACTATCGGCGATCGTTGTCGTCAGCTGCTGAAAAAGGATAGGCAGCCAGGTCGGCGAATCCGTCGGCGCGATTGCCGTGCAGCGCTGTGACGCGACTGCCGGCACACCCGGTCTCAACGAGCAACCGGCGGGCACGATACACCGTCCGCCGGTGGAGGTGGAAGGGCTTGCATTGCCGCGCTATGAGCCGCGATGATAGATTCACCGTTGCCGAGACCTCCGAATGATCTTTTGAATAGTTCGCGTTCGTTGCGGAGGCAGGGTTCAGGTCGTCGACCGGCGCGGGTTGCCGGCGGTCGACTCCGGGGAGGAACAGACATGGCCAAGAAGCGCGACACCGGGCGAAAAGAACCGAAGCCTCGGCAACAAAAATCTCTCAGCCGGCGAGACTTCTTCACCGGCGGGGCCGCCGCCGGGGTCGGTGCGGCGGTTCTGTCGGGGCCGGGCGAGGCGAACGCCCAGGGCATTCGATGGAACTACGAAGCGGACGTGATCGTCCTCGGCTCCGGCTGTGTCGGGCTGCATGCCGCCGTCCGGGCCCGCGACCTCGGGGCGTCGGTGCTCGTCATCGACCAGAACTTCGATGTCGGCGGCAAGCTGGTGCACAGCGGCGGCTGGACGTCGCTCGGCGGCGGCGACGCGATACAGGAGAGGGACCGCGCGGCGGCCGATCCGCACGGCATGGGGCTGACGGCGCCTCGGCTCAAGCCGGAAGACCTGGAAGACGACCCCGACCGCCTGTTCCGGGACATGACCGACTGGTCGGTCGTCGACGCCACGGGCGTCGCGAGGTACCGCTACAACGACCGCGAGCTGCATCGCGCCTGGGCCGACAACGCTCCCAAGGTCAGGCAGTTCATGATGGACAATTACGTTCGTTTCGCGCGGATCGACGGCACCCATCAGGGCGGCGGGATGTCCCGCGGCCGGGCGGCCCGCTCCATCATGAAGCTCGCGGACAAGACCGACATCAAGGCGGGAACGCTGTCGCCGCAGGACCGGGGAGATCCGGGCGCCGAGCGCCATTCGCCCTTCAATCCGATGCGGACCACTCCCGGCAACCCGGCAGCCGCGATCGGCGCACCGGGGTGGGTGTTCGGCGGGTTCGCCATCGCGCGGTCGCTGGAGTTCAGCGCCCGCGAAAAAGGCGTTCAGTTCATGCTCAACCGCCACATGGATGAGCTTGTCCGCGAGCAGCCCTTTTCGGGCCGGGTCCTGGGCGCCAAGGCGAGCTACACGCCGAGGATGCATCCCGAAACCGGGGCGCGCCTGGAAAGCTACTGGCAGAACGGCAACATCGACGAGCGCGCCGACACCGTCTACATCCGGGCGCGCAAGGCCGTCATCGTGGCCACCGGCGGCATGCATGGCAGCGTGCCGCTGCGCACCATGTTCGATCCGCGGATGGTCGAGCCGTCGATCGAGTATGGGCCGAGCTCCCTGATCGGGCCTCTCAACATGGACGGCAGCGGGGTCGTCGCCGGCATGAGGATCGGCGCGAACCTCGCGGGCATGATGCAGAACTACCAGCATTCGCTTGCCTCGCCGACGATCAGCAGCGTGCTGGGGACCCGCGATACGGTAGGCAGCATCTTCCCCGGACATCCCTCGTTTCTGTTCGCGCGCGCCAAGGGCATCAGCATCGGCGGCGCCGGCTGGGAGCATGCGATCGCGGTGAACCAGGTCGGGCGGCGATTCTACAATGAGAGGGCGATCGCGGACATTTCCAGCGACGCCAAATATCCGCCGGGAAGCGACGGCACCCGCACCCCGTTCGTGCCGTTGGATTGGCGCAACGCCAGCACGGCGCAGATCAAGGCGCAATACCGCAGGTCGGCCGCCTCGGATGCCGCCTTGGCGATGAACGAGGGTTCGCAGCCCCCCGATTACGCCTCCGGTCCGGTGTGGGCGATCTTCGATTCCGCTGCGGTCCAGAGGGGCGGCTGGCCGATTCGCTACCCCTACATCGCCGACCCGCCGGACGGCTATTTCCACAAGGCCGATACCCTGGCGGAGCTCGCCAAGAAGGTCATGGGACATCCGCACCAGAAGATGCCGCTGAAGCATCTGGAGGAGACGGTGGCGAGGTACAACGCGCTCGCGGACAAGGGCGTGGACGAAGACTTCGAGAAGCCGGTCCTGCACCGGATCGACACTCCGCCCTTCTACGCGGCTTCGGCGGGGATCCGGGTGCTCGATTCCTATGGCGGTCTGCGGATCAACGGCAAGGCCCAG
>DASYNT010000102.1:0-6688 GCA_036008405.1 Xanthobacteraceae bacterium | reverse complement strand
GCATCGGCGAAGGCGAGGCCGGCGAGGCCGCGCGCCGTCGCGGTCACAAGCGCGGTGCCGAACGGGGAGGGGTGGAAGCCGTAGGCGAGGGTGAGGCCCTCTCCGCCCGCCTTCCATTGGCCCGGCGACATCGCTTCATGGGTGACGAAGAGGTCGTGCAACCGCCCCGGCCCTGTAGTCGTCGACGGCGCCGAGGCTGGGCGGTGCAGGCGGGGAGGCCGGTGACATTGCGCGGTTGAAGGACGTGTTCATGGCGCCGATGTAGCTCGGGCGTTGCCCCGTCGCCACCCGATTTCCGCAACGAGCCGCTCCCGGCGGTTCGCGCCCGACGCCCGCCTCGCAAAATGCCGGGACAGGTCGACCCGATGGGCAACACCGGCCGGATCGCGCCTCACTCGAATACGGTCCGGGTCGGGCCGCGTTTGGCCTCCGCGATCGCCGCCGCGAGCGCGGCCGCGAAGCTTTCCTTCTCCTGCGGCGGCAGGAAGGCCGCGATCACGAGCTTGCGCCCCCGCGACACCAGGTACAGCCGCTGCAGGCCGAACTCCTCGTCGATCTCGTAGTCGAGCTTGGCCCATAGCGGGTTGAGCGCCCATTCCGACACCTGGCCGCGGTGGCTGACCTTGCGGACCCGCAGCTCGGAGGGCGTCACCACCACGTCCTCATAGGCGGCGGCGGCGCGGTAATTGGCGCGGAACGCCCAGTACACCAGCAGCACGTCGAGCCCGAAGAAGCCGAACACCGGCCACGCTCCGATCAGCAGGAACACCGTTCCCGCGGCGAAGCTGACCGCGCCCAGCACCGCCATGACCAGCACGAAGCCGGCCCGGCTGAGCGAGCGATGCGGCGTCAGCCGCGCCGCAAACAGCGCCGGTTCGCGGAACGCATCATCGCTGGCATTGCCCGGGGTCATGGGGATTGACTATAGAGGCGATATGGCCCGGAACACCATTCACAAGAGCGCGACAGGCAGGCCGAAAGCGGCGCCCTCGCGCCAGCCCAAGGCCGCCGGCGCGAAGCGCGAAGCGTCCCGGCAAAATCCTCCCACGCCGGCTTCGAAGCGAAAGCCTCCGAAGCAAAAGCCCTCGAAGCAAGTACCCTCGAAGCAAAAACCCTGGACCAAGGCCGAGATCGAGGAGGCGTTCAGGCGCCTGCGGGAGGCTAATCCGGAGCCCCGCGGCGAGCTCGAGCATATCAACCCCTATACGCTGCTGGTGGCGGTGGTGCTGTCGGCGCAGGCGACCGATGCCGGGGTCAACAAGGCGACCCGGGCGCTGTTTGCGCAGGTCGACACGCCGGAAAAGATGGTGGCGCTCGGCGAGGCGAAGCTGCGCGACGCCATCAAGACCATCGGCCTGTTCAACACCAAGGCGAAGAACGTCATCGCCCTGTCGCACAAGCTCATCGCCGAGCACGGCGGCGTCGTGCCGCGCGAGCGCGCGGTGCTGGAGACGCTGCCCGGCGTCGGCCGCAAGACCGCCAATGTCGTCCTCAACGTCGCGTTCGGCGAAGAGACCTTCGCCGTCGACACCCATGTCTTTCGCGTCGGCAACCGCACCGGAATGGCGCCCGGCAAGACGCCGCTCGAAGTCGAGTCGAAGCTCGAGGCGCTGGTGCCGCCGGCCTATCGCCGCCACGCCCACCACTGGCTGATCCTGCACGGCCGCTACATCTGCAAGGCCCAACGTCCGCTGTGCGAGAAGTGTCCGATCAACGACCTGTGCCGCTGGCCGGAAAAGACGACATTCATGGCGAACGCCTAGGATTTGCGGAGCGTCCTGCCGCGATCGCGTCGCGTCCCGGCGCGGCGAGGCGCTTGTGCATGTGGACCATCAGCGCGATGCCGAACAGCGGGGTTGCGAGGTTGAGGATCGGTATCGACACGAAGGCGGCGATGAACAGGCCGGCGGTGAACACCGTGGCCTGGTGCATCCGCCGCAGCGCCTTGGCCTCCTCCACCGGGTGAAAGCGCATCGCCGCAAGCTCGAAATATTCCCGTCCCAGGAGCCAGGCGGCGGCGAGAAAGAACAGCACCACGCCGATGCCGGCGAACAACAGGAACGGCGTCGCGGCGAGATAGATCGCAACCGCCAGCAGGGCGATCTTGATGCCCTCGATCATGGCGCGGACGAACGGCGGCGCCCGTCCTGGCGGGTCGGCGGGATAATAGGTGCGCTCCACGATCTCGGCGATCTCGTCGCCGAACAGGCTCGCCACCACCGCGGTCACCGCCGGCATCAGCAGCACCGCGCCGGCCACGAGCCCGACGCCCAGCGCCAACGCGACGATCCAGCCGAGCACCGCGAGCGGACCGTGCGCCCATGATCCGAGCGTGACCTCGAGCCAGCCGATGCCGGTGCCGGACAGCCACTCGAGCAGCCGGAACAACACGATCGCCAGCACGACGAGCAGCGCGACGGCGAGCCCGACCGACTTCAACAGCACCGCCCGGAACGGCGGTGTGAACATCTGGTCGAGGGCCTTCAATACCGCCGCAAGCATCGCACAGCTCTCCGCCGAACCGCTGAGGTAGTCGACCGCCCGCCCCCCGGCAAGGCGTCCCGCCCCCCGCCTCTCCTGGTCCGGCCAAGATTTCGAAGAAGCGCCGGCTGAGGCGGGTGCCTGAGCCTAGGCCCGGCCTATGTGTACCGATCGCGCCTGCCGGGATTCCCTTGCCGTCCGCGCCGGGGACCGGTACAGGTTAGCCACCCAAACAGGACGGATTGCGAGCGATGCTCGAACTTCTGCGATTCATCGATTTCCTCCTCAACATCTATATTTTCGTGCTGTTCGCAGCCGCAGTCCTGAGCTGGCTGATCGTGTTCAACGTGGTCAATACCCGCAATCCGGCGGTGGCCATGATCGGCGAATTTCTCTACCGCATCACCGAGCCCGTGCTGCGGCCGATCCGTGATCGGCTGCCGAATTTCGGCGGCATCGACGTTTCTTTCATCGTCGTGATCCTGATCATCTATTTCATCCAGTGGGTCATCATCCCCAACCTGGCACGGGCCTTCATTTAGTGACGGAGGGCCGCGACAGGCCGTGGGCGGTCTGCGCCGATGGCCTGGTCGTCACCGTGCGGCTCACCCCGCGGGGCGGTCGCGACCTGATCGAGGGCATCGAATCGCGCGCCGACGGGCGTTGCGTGCTCAAGGCGCGGGTTCGCGCCGCCGCGACCGCGGGCGAGGCGAATGATGCGCTGACGCGCCTGCTGGCCCGCGCGGCCGGCGTCGCCCCGAGCGCGGCCCGGCTGATCGCCGGGGCAACCTCGCGGATCAAGCGGGCGCACATCGCAGGCGATCCCGCCGCGATCGCGCTTGCGCTCACGCGCATCGTCGAGGCCGCGCGATGACTGCGGTCGTGATCGACGGCAAGGCCGTGGCGGGCGAATTGCGCGTGCGGGTGACGGCGGCAGTCCGGCACCTCGCCGACACGCGCGGCATCGTTCCCGGCCTCGCGGTGGTCCAGGTCGGCGGTGATCCCGCGAGCGAGGTCTACATCGCCGCCAAGAAGAAGGCGTCGGCCGAAACCGGCATGAGGTCGACCGATCATCATCTGCCGGCGTCCGCGACCCCGGCCGAGTTGCTGGCGCTGATCGCCGAACTCAACCGCGATGGCGACGTTCACGGGATTCTGGTTCAGCTTCCCTTGCCGCCGCAGATCGATCCCCACCAGGTGATCGCGGCGATCAACCCCGATAAGGACGTCGATGGATTTCATCCCCTCAATGTCGGCCGGATCGCGATCGGCCTGCCGGCGCTGGCGCCGTGCACGCCGCTCGCCTGCGCCGTGCTGGCGAAGTCCGTGCACGCGTCGCTTGCCGGCCTCGAAGCCCTGGTGATCGGCCGCTCGACCATCGTCGGCAAGCCGCTGGCGCAGCTTCTGATCGCCGCCAGCGCGACGGTGACGGTGGCGCATTCCAAGACCCGGGACCTGCCCGCGGTGTCGCGGCGGGCCGATCTCATGTTCGCCGCGATCGGCCGTCCCGAATTCGTCCGCGGCGATTGGATCAAGCCGGGGGCGACGGTGATCGATGTCGGCGTCAACCGGGTGACCAGCGACGGCAGGCATCGCATCGTCGGCGATGTCGCGTTCGAGGAAGCACGCCTGGTCGCCGGAGCGATCACGCCGGTGCCCGGCGGCGTCGGCCCGATGACCATCGCCTGCCTGCTCGCCAATACGGTCAAAGCGGCCTATGCGCTGGCTGGACTGCCGGCGCCGGCGTTATGAGCAAAGCGTTCCGGGATCGTGTCGGTCACGCGTGCCAAGCGTAGGCGACCTTGTCGAGCGTCTTTTCGCCGAATTTCTCGCACGACCGGGCGACCGCGCGGCCGCCGAGGGCACGGTAGAATTCTACCGCCGATTCGTTGTCCGACAGCGCCCACACGACGAGGCTGCGAATCCCGCTCTGGGCGAGGTCGCGCCGCGCCGCCGTGAACAGTCGGCGACCGAAGCCCAGGCCCTGGAATTCCGGCCGCAGGTAGAGCTCATAGATCTCGCCGTCATAGGTCAGGCTGCGGGCGCGGTTGCGCCCGTAATTGGCGTAGCCGGCCAGGGTGTCGCCAAACGCCAGGATCGAGATGCGGCTGCCCTTGCGGATGGCGCCCTCCCACCATTCGGCGCCGCGCCGGTTGATGAGCTTGTCGAGCTCCGGCCCGGGAATGATGCCCTGGTAGGCGTTGCGCCACGCATCGTCGTGGGTCGATGCCAGCGCAACGGCATCGGGCGCCTTGGCGCGACGGATTTCGATGAGGCTCGTATTCATGTGCGGATCAGCGCCGACACGGCGGCTCTCCCCCTTAGTCCCCGGCATTAACGATCCCTTAAGCTTGGCGATTATCGTGGCTGCCGCAACAAAATCAACTGTCCCATCTGGGCGACGACAAACGCCGCACCGATCGTGTCGCTTTCGCAACACTTTTCTGAAGGCCGTGTCGTATTGGCACGATGCGAGATTGCCCCGATACCGGGCGCGACTTCTCCTCAAAGGCAGGCAATCGGCGATTCGGGGGTGGACTGGCGAACGCCAACCGGGTCACACCTCTTCCGATTCCTTGCGGCGCTCGTCGCGCTTGCGCTCATGGGGATCGAGCAGCTTCTTGCGCAGGCGAATCGATTTCGGCGTCACCTCGACCAATTCGTCGTCCTCGATATAGGCGAGCGCCTTCTCCAGCGTCATCCGGATCGGCGGGGTGAGGCGCACCGCCTCGTCCTTGGCCGTGGTGCGGATATTGGTGAGCTTCTTGCCCTTGAGGACGTTGATCTCGAGGTCATTGCCACGGGTATGTTCGCCGACGATCATGCCGCGATAGACCTTCCAACCCGGCTCGATCATCATCGGGCCGCGGTCTTCGAGGTTCCACAGCGCATAGGCGACCGCCTCGCCGGCGTCGGTGGAGATCAACACCCCATTGCGGCGGCCCTGGATCGCGCCCTTGTAGGGCGCGTAGGCGTGGAACAGCCGGTTCATGATGGCGGTGCCGCGGGTGTCGGTCAAAAGCTCGCCCTGATAACCGAGCAGGCCGCGCGTCGGCGCATGGAACACGAGTCGCAGCCGCCCCCCGCCGGACGGCCGCATCTCGACCAGTTCGGCCTTGCGCTCGGACAGCTTCTGCACGACCACGCCGGAATGCTCCTCGTCGAGATCGATGACGACCTCCTCCACGGGCTCCATCATCTCGCCGGTGGTGCGGTCGAACTCGATGAGCACGCGCGGGCGCGAGACGCTTAGCTCATAGCCCTCGCGCCGCATAGTCTCGATGAGGATGCCGAGCTGCAATTCGCCGCGCCCCGCCACTTCCATGGCGTCCTTCTCGTCGGATTCGGTCACGCGCAAGGCGACATTGCCTTCGGCCTCGCGCAGCAGGCGGTCGCGAATCATGCGCCCGGTGACCTTGTCGCCCTCGGTCCCGGCGAGCGGGGAATCGTTGACGCGGAACATCATCGACAGCGTCGGCGGGTCGATCGGCTGCGCCGGCAGGGGCTCGGACACCTCGGGGGCGCAGATGGTATGGGCGACCGTGGCCTGCGGCAGGCCGGCGATCGAGACGATGTCGCCCGCATTGCCTTCCTCGATCGGCACGCGCTCCAGCCCGCGAAAGGCAAGCACCTTGGAAACCCGGCCCTGCTCCACGATCTTGCCGTTGCGATCGAGCACCTTCACCTGCTGATTGGGCCGGACCGAGCCGGCGGTAATTCGCCCGGTGACGATGCGGCCCAGATAGGGATTGGCCTCGAGAATGGTTCCGAGCATGCGGAACGGGCCGTGCTCCACATGGGGCGGCGCCACATGGGCGAGAATGAGATCGAACAGCGGGGCCATCGACACCTTCGGGCCGTCGATGTTTTGGGCCATCCAGCCTTCCTTGGCCGAGCCGTACAGCACCGGAAAGTCGAGCTGCTCTTCGCTGGCGTCCAGCGCGGCGAACAGGTCGAACACCTCGCTTGCGACCACCTCGGGGCGGGCGTCGGAGCGGTCCACCTTGTTGATGGCGACGATCGGGCGAAGCCCGACCTTGAGCGCCTTCGACACCACGAACTTGGTCTGCGGCAGCGGCCCCTCGGCGGCGTCGACCAGCACGATGGCGCCGTCCACCATGTTGAGGATGCGCTCGACCTCGCCGCCGAAATCGGCGTGGCCCGGGGTGTCGACGATGTTGATCCGCGTGCCCTTCCACACGATCGA
>DASYNT010000101.1:0-20663 GCA_036008405.1 Xanthobacteraceae bacterium | reverse complement strand
TCGACCTCGCAATAGATGTGCGGGATGTCGTACTGGCCCGACAGCAGGGTGGCGTAGAGATAGGTCGGCACCGAGGAGGAGAAGGTCGACATGTAGGCGCCGATATTGGCGATGGTCTTGACGCGGATGGCGGCGATCTTGCCGTCGGCGCCGAGCGCCATCTCGGCGCAGGTGACGTGATCGCGCCCATGGGCGTCGGCCAGGAAGGCCTCGCTGCGCTCCGACACCCATTTGACCGGGCGGCCGACCTTCTTGGCCGCCCACAGGCACACCACCTCTTCCGGATAGATGAAGATCTTGGAGCCGAAGCCGCCGCCGACATCGGGCGCAATCACCCGCAGCTTGTGCTCCGGCGCCATGCCGATGAATGCCGAGATGACGAGGCGCGCCACATGCGGATTCTGGGTGGTGTTCCAAAGCGTGAAGCTCGACGTGCCCGGGTCGTAGTCGCCGATCGCGGCGCGCGGCTCCATGGCGTTGGGCACCAGGCGGTTGTTGACGATCTCGAGCCTGGTCACATGGGCGGCGGACTTGAACGCCCGGTCCACCGCCTTAGCGTCGCCGAGATGCCACTGATAGATCGTGTTGCGCGGCGCGACCGCGTGGATCTGCGGCGCGTCCTCGGCCTGTGCCTTGGCGGGATCGGCGACCGCGGGCAGCACCTGGTAATCGACCTTCACTTTTTCGGCGGCGTCGCGGGCAGCCTCCAGCGTCTCGGCGATCACCACGGCGACGGGATCGCCGACGAAGCAGGCCTTGTCATGGGCGATGGCGGGATGCGGTGCCGCCTTCATGGGCGAGCCGTCCTTGGAGTGAATCATCCAGCCGCAGATGAGGCCGCCGATCTTGTCGGCTGCGAGGTCGGCTCCGGTGAGAACCGCGAGCACACCGCGCATGGCGGCGGCCGCCTCGGCGTCAATCGCCTTGATCTTGGCGTGGGGATGGGGCGAGCGCAGGAAATGAATATAGGACTGCCCGGGACGATCGATGTCGTCGGTGTATTGTCCCTTCCCGGTGATGAAACGGAAATCCTCCTTGCGCCGCACCGCGGCGCCGATCCCGGTCGCACTCATGAAGACGCCTCCCTCGACTGAGGTATTTGCGTCGGCAGCTCTTACTCGGCCGCCTGTTGGGAAGGCCCGCCGGTGCCCATGGCTCTGGCGCCCGCCGCGATCGATTTGACGATATTGTGGTAGCCGGTGCACCGGCAGATATTGCCTTCCAGCTCTTCGCGAATGGTCTTCTCTTCGAGCGCGTGGCCGAGCCGGTTGACCATGTCGACCGCGGTCATGATCATGCCGGGGGTGCAGAAGCCGCATTGCAGCCCGTGGTTTTCGCGGAACGCTTCCTGCATCGGATGCAGTTGCTCGCCGTTCGCAAGGCCCTCGATAGTCAGCACGGTGGCGCCGTCGGCCTGCATCGCCAGCATGGTGCAGGACTTGATCGCCTTGCCGTCCACGTGGACGACGCAGCAGCCGCACTGCGAGGTGTCGCAGCCGACATGGGTACCGGTCAGCCGCAGGGTCTCGCGCAGCAGCTGCACCAGGAGCGTGCGCGGTTCGACAGTAGCGTTGACGGCTTTGCCGTTCACCGTCAGCGAAACGGCAGGCATGGCATCCTCCTCATTTCCGGATCGAGCCAACGAGCGGCCAGCGGCGCAGCCTCGTTGGGAGCGGAATGTGCCCCGGCGCGGCGGCCCCGGTCAAGTCAGTTGCCCCAGGGCGCATCGGGCAAGAGGATCGAAAAGTCCGGACGCGCAATCCATCATAGGAACAAAGCCAGCCCGCTGCCGACAGCACGGGCGCCTGTTCAACCGGCCGCCACCGCCGCGGCAAACTTGTTGAAGAAATCATCGGCGAGCTTCTTGGCGGTGCCCTGCACCAGGCGCTGACCGAGCTGGGCGAGCTTGCCGCCGATCTGGGACTCGACATCGTAGCTCAGCAGCGTGCCGCCATCCCTGTCCGTCAGCTTGACCACCGCGCCGCCCTTGGCGAAACCGGCGACGCCGCCCTCGCCCTCGCCGGAAATCTTGTAGCCGTTGGGAGGATCGATTTCGGACAGCTGCACGCGGCCTTTGAACCTGGCCTTCACCGGGCCGATCTTGATCGTCGCCACCGCCTGGAATTCGGTCTCGGATGTCTTGTCGAGTTCCTCGCAGCCGGGAATGCACTGCTTGAGCACGACGGCATCGTTGAGCTTTTCCCACACGACCGCGCGCGGCGCCGCGAGTTGAACCTCGCCGTTCATCGTCATTGCCATGGCGCCATCTCCGCTCGCAGGCCAATCCCGGGTTAGCACTTATAGGGTCGGGCGCATCATGGAAAGTACGTCCCCCGCACGCGGCGGACCGGGGCCCCCGGACCAGCGCTGGCGTCGGCTCGAGCAGGCATGGCGCGATTCGTTGCGTTCCTGCGGCGCAAGGCCCGCGCAGGGCGCAGCCGCCATCATGGAACACCGTCGCCGCGAGACCCAGGCTTGAGGCCGCGGGCATGGAACACTCGGCAGCGCGATATCTGCTATAATGGCAATCGAACGCGCGTCCAGCGGTCCCGCCCCGACATCGATTCCCGAATGCCGGGAGCCGTCGATCCGCTGAATTTTAGGTGTGGAGCCGATCCGAACCGATGGAACGATCCATCCGGGTGACGCCGTCAGGCAGGAGGGTGGGACCCGAGCCGTTCATGCGCCCTTGGCTGATCATATCCGCCGTCGCTCACGGGACGGCCGTGCTGGTGGCGGTGCTTTTCACCAGCGCCAGCCCGTTCGATTCCGTGGCCACCGAGGCGATCGCGGTCGACATCATTTCGCCGGGCGAAGTGCCTCCCGACCATCCGCAAGCCGCACCCGAGGAGCCGCCGGAACTCGATTTCGACTTCAACCTGGCCATGACTCCACTACCTCCGCCGTCGACGCCGCGGCCACCTTCAACGGAAGCAAAGCCGGCGCAGCCGCGCGCCAAGACGCCGCAAGGCGCCCGCCAGCCGGCTGCGGCGGCCACCGCCTCGCCTCGCGGCGCTGCGACGCCCCTGGTGACACCGCAGCCCGCCCGGGCACCGTCCGTTTTGGTGCAGCCTCCGGCGCCGCCGGACATCAAGGAAGGCTCCGATCAGGCGACCAGCGTGGCCGATCTGTTCGGCATGCCCCTCGCGCTGCCGGACGGCCGGCTCGGCGGCGGCTTCGACGCGCCCGCTATCGAGACCGCCAGGATCGATCGCAGCAGCGTCGAAGCGTTCCGGGCGCACGTGAGGACCTGCGCGGCGCTGCCGGCCGGCGTTTCTCCCGGCGACAAGATCTCACTCGTGGTCCGTGTGAAACTGAAGGCCGACGGCACCCTGGCGGGGCCGCCGACCTTGATCGAGGGGACCGCATCTCGGAAAGGACCGGTCCTGCTGCAGAGCCTGCTCAGCGGGCTCGCAAAATGCCAGCCCTACAACATGCTGCCGGCAGATAAATACCAGGAATGGAAGAGCCTCGACATGCGCTTCACGCCGGAGGACCTGGGACAGGGCTGAGCGGGATTCTTCGGTTCCCGCCCAAAAAACCCTCGCCTCGGTGGTCGGAAGCCGCGGCCATTCGCTTCGTTGCGCAACCTGATCCTGTGGGGATTGCGGACGCTTGAGCTTGCTATCGTGGTCGACACGCGATGAGCCATTTCCAAAGCGAGTTCCGAGGAACGGGAGCGATCATGTCAGATCTTGATGCCGGCGTGAGCGATGCTCCGATGGCAAGCCGCCCGGTGGTCGGCAAGCTCCATGAAAAAGACCTGTCGGAAGCTGCGCGGATTGTGCGCCTCGCCTTCGGGACCTTCCTCGGGGTCCCGCAGCCGGACACATTCTGGGCTGACAGGGACTACGTCTATGGCCGCCAGGCCGCGGCTCACGTGGCCTCATTCGGCGCGACGCTGGATGGAAAACTGGTCGGCTCCAATTTTGCCACCAAATGGGGAAGCGTCGCCTTCTTCGGCCCGTTGACCGTGCATCCTGAGCTCCAGGAGCGAGGTATCGCCCGAGCGCTGCTGGCGAAGACCATGGAGCAATTCGATCGCTGGGGCACCCGGAATGCCGGGCTGTTCACGTTCTCGCACAGCGCGAAGCATATCGCCCTGTATCAGAAATTCGGCTTTTACGCGCGTTTCCTCACGGCAATCATGTCCGCCAAGGCGGTGCGGCATACGGCAGAGGGATCGATGCGCTTCAGCGAGCTGAGCCGAGCGCAGCGAGAGGATGTTCTCCGCTCGTGCCGGGATGTCGCTGAAACGGTTTACCCGGGCCTCGACCTGTCCGGCGAGATCGGCGCAACACAAGCACAAGGTCTCGGCGATGTCGTTTTGGTCGACGGCGCCGGCGGCATCGCGGCGTTCGCGGTGTGCCACTACGGGCCACGCAGCGAAGCCGGTGCAGACGCTTGTTTCGTCAAGTTTGGAGCGGTCCGCGACGGACGGTCGGCCGAGCGCGACTATCTTCGGCTGCTCGACGCATGCGAGGCCTTGGCGGTCGCCGTCGGCATGTCGAAGGTGTTGGCCGGTGCGAACATGGCCCGCCACGAAGCCTACCGTCATCTCATCGCCCGCGGATTTCGCACCGAAATTCAGGGCGTAGCCATGCACAGGCAGAATGATCCCGGCTATTGCCGTCCCGGCGCCTACGTCATCGACGATTGGCGATAGCATCCGGTCGGCAAGGCATCCAGGTCGGGTCAACCCGACCGGGAAGCCAATATGGCGCGCCGGACTATCCCCCACCCTGCTCGCGAAACGCCTGCGGCGTGGTCCCCGTCTGCTTGCGGAAGAAGCGGGTGAAATGGGAGGGGTCGGCGAAGGTGAGGTCATAGGCGATCTCGTGGATCGGCTGGTTGGTGAACACCAGCTGGCGCTTGGCCTCGGTGAGCACTCGCTGCCGGATCAAATGCCCGGCGGTGACGCCGGCAGCCCGCTTGACGTGATCGTTGAGCCGGTCCGGCGTCATGGCGAGCTTGCCGGCATAAAATGAAAGCTGGCGCTCCCGGCGGAAATGCTCCTCGACCAGGTAGCGTAGCGCGTCCACGGTGGGATCGGCGGGCTTGAGCGTCGCCGACCCCGTGCGCGCCCGGCTGGCGGCGAGCCGAACGACGGCAATGGCGACGAGCGCAAGATAGCCGCGCATGGCGAAGCGCCAGCCCTGGCGGGCGAGGAAGCGCTCCTCATGCAGATCGGCGCACAGACGACCGATGCGCTCGACCTCGGCTTCGTCGGGAAGCGGCACCACCGGATCGGCCGCAAGCGCGCGCAGGCCCGCCAAGGCCTCGCCGGAGCGCTCGCCGAGCCCGCGCGCCACATCCTCGGTGAATGTCAGCACCCAGCCCTCGGTGGCGTCGGCGCGGAACCGGAAGCCGTGGGCGATGGTGGCGGGGATGATGATCGCGGCGGGCGCGTCGAAGCCGATCGCCTGCGCCTCGAACGTCATCTCGCCGCCGCCGCGCACGATCAGGAGGATCTGGAACAGGTTGCGGTGACGATGGGCGCGGATGGTCCAATCGTGGATCGCGGACCGCGACGAGATCGTCTCGATATGAATGAAATCGAACGCCTGGTCGTCCGGCGGATCGCCGTAGAGATGAAACAGCGGCAGGGCGGAACGGCGGGCCATGCGGCCAATGTAGAGCAAATGTCTGCGGGTTTGCAGCGGTTTCGGACGATTGCGGCGCCGGATCAAGGAGTTCCGTGCGAGTTGGTGGACGCCGCACCGACGCGGGAGCCGACGGCGATGTTCCCGAATGGCCGCTCCCGAATGACAAAGCCCCGCCTTTCGGCGGGGCTCTGGACGCTTACGATTGAGCGTCAGCGCTTCTCGTCGTGCTGGCCGCCGCGGCCCGGGTTCCCCGGGTTCTGGGTTTGCTGGCCGGGCTTTTGGCCGCCACCCTGCTGCTGGTCGGGCTTGTGCTCGCCGCCGCCCTGCTGGTGTTGACCGCCCTGACCCGGATTCGGGTTCCGCGGATCCTGTTGGTTTTGGTTCATGCTGCTCTCTCCATTTGCCCAAACCCCAATTCCCAATTCGATGGATCGCAAGAAAAAGTTCCATCCGACTAGATGTTCGTCAACATCACTTGGGTTCGGCTTGGCGGTGGCGCAATGCGACAATGCATTCAATTTTTCACAAGAAGTTGAAATGGAACTCTACCGCGGCGAATACCTTGCCACATGATGTCTCGATTGTGGCCAGACCATCGGCCGGCACACCACGACATCTGAATAAAAAGGGATACCTACAGGAGCTTATAGGAGCGTTCGTGATACACGAGCGCTGCGGCGGCCGGGCCGAGCCTGATGTCGACCACGGCGCCGAAGATGACGTTGTGGCTCGCCACCGCCCTGATCTCCACCACCCGGCAATCGAACGCCACCACGCCGGAGGCGAGGACGGGAGCGCCGGTCTTGAGGGTCGTCCAGGCTCCGGCGTCGAAGCGGGCCTCGCGCACCGCGCCGGTGCGACCGGCAAACACGTCGGCGAGGGTCTCGCATTCGGCGCCCAGCGTGTTCACGCAGAACACCTGGTTGTCGCGCAGGATGGGCCCGCTGTGGTTCCTGCGGTTGAGGCATACCAGCAGCGTCGGCGGGGCGTCCGACACCGAGCATACCGCCGTGGCGGTAAAGCCGGTCTTGCCTCCCGGTCCTGCGGTGGTCACCACATGGACGGCGGCGCCGAGCCGGCTCATCGCGTCGCGGAACATCGGCACCGGCACGGTCGCTACCGGCTCCGGCCCGATCGCCTCGAAGGCCCCGGCCATGGCGTCGTCAGGTCTTTGGTCGCTCCAGCTCATAGAGCGAATCTAGCCCATCGCGACGCCGACAGGGAGGCGCGAATTGCAGCAGGCGCCCCGTTGCCGCGCCCGTCCCCTACTCCGCCGCCCGCTCTCGCCCGGCGGGCAGGCGCGAGACATCGTCCGGGTTGACCCAGGTGGTGCCGGTCCAGCCGTTCTCGTCGTAGTCGGCCATGCAGGATTCGGCCAGCGCGATCATGCTGTCGAGGGCGCCGGAGCTACGCGCGTTCCACATCGCCTGGATGCGGATGTCCTCGTGGTTGCCGGCGTAGTTCATCTCGTAGAGCTCGTGGCGGCCGCCGAACTCGGTGCCCACCGCGTCCCACAAAAGCTTCATGATCTTGATGCGCTCGCGATAGCCGATGCCGTGGGAGCCGCGCACATATCTGGCGAGGTACTTGTCGATCTCCGGGTTCTCGAAATCCTTGGCCGAGGACGGCAGGTAGATCAGCGCCGAGGCGACGATCTTCTCGATGATTTCCTTGATGCGGCCATAGGCGTCGCCGGCGAATACCCGGTAGCTCGCGCCGGACTGGGCATTGGGCAGCACGGTGTCGCCCACCCACGGCACCGGATTCATCGCCATGGCGTCGGAGATCGCCCAGAACAGGTTGCGCCACGCGATCACCTCGCCGAGCATCGCCTGGTTGCCGCGGAATTCCTCGGCGCCGGTGGCGCGCAGCGCCTTGGCGATGATGCCGACCATGAAGTCGAGCTTGACCGCGAGCCTGGTGCAGCCCTGGAACTGGTAGCCGTTGAGGAAGCCCGAGCGCGGGTAGAAGACCTTGATCTTCTCGATGTCGCGATGGAGCAGCACGTCCTCCCAGGGAATCAGCACGTTGTCGAACACGAAGATGGCGTCGTTCTCGTCGAATCGCGACGACAGCGGATAGTCGTACGGCGTGCCCATCACGGCCGCCATCAGCTCGTAGGAGGCGCGGCAGAACAGCTTGACGCCGGGCGCGTTCATCGGCGCGATGAACATCACCGCGAGGTCGGAATCGTTGATCGGCATCGCCGCGTTCTGGCCGAGGACGTTGTAGTGGGTGAGCGCGGACGATGTCGCCACCACCTTGGCGCCGGACACGTAGATGCCGGCACCGGTCTCCCTCTGGATGGTGATGAAGACGTCCTTGACCTGGTCGGGCGCCTTGGCGCGGTCGACCGGCGGGTTGACGATGGCATGGTTCATGAACAGCACGTGGTTCTGGGCGCGCCGGTGCCAGCTCATCGCATTGCCGGAGAACTTGTCATAGAAGGCGTGGTTGGCGCCGAGCGTGTTCATCAGCGACGCCTTGTAGTCGGGCGTGCGCCCCATCCAGCCATAGGACATCCGCGCCCAGGCGGCGATGGCGTCGCGCTGGCCGATCAGGTCCTCGCGCGACTTGGCGACGCGGAAGAACTTGTGGGTGAAGCCGCCGTTCCCGGTGTCGGTCGGGCAGGTCAGCGCCGGCCTGGTGGCGGGGTCGTGGAGCGAATCATAGAGCCTGGCGATGGTGCGGGCGGCGTTGCGAAACGCCGGGTGGCTGGTGACATCGTCGACACGCTCGCCGTAGATGTAGATCTCGCGGCCGTCGCGCAGGCTTTCGAGATACTCCTTGCCCGTGAACGGCCGGTCGGTCGCGGTGAAATCCTCGGCCTTGGTCCGGGTCATGGACGCCTCCTCGAGATTCTCTTTTTCTCTTCCCCGCGTTTTCGCGGAGGTCCGCCCCCTCTACGTCCTTGAAGACGGCAGGGAAAAGGAGAGCCGCAGTGCAATCCGCAAAATGACCTGCGGCCGGTGCCGGCGAAAGGCACGAAAGCGGGGATTGCTGGAACAATTCGGGCCGCCGGGGCGGCGGCGCGGCTTGACGCCGCGGCGGCGAGAGGTTCCTGTAGGGGATGCCGCACCGGGGGGCATGGATCGCTCTTCCTGACAGACGAACGGCGGACGCATGGAAGTTTTCGTCCAGCAACTCATCAACGGGATCACGCTCGGCTCCATCTACGGCCTGATCGCCATCGGCTACACCATGGTATTCGGCATCATCGGCATGGTGAACTTCGCCCATGGCGACGTCTTCATGGTGTCCGCCTTCATCGCACTGATCACGTTCCTGATCGTCACCACCTGGCTCGGCATCTCCTCGGTGGTGGCGGCGCTCGTGATCGTGCTCGCGGTGGCGATGGTGCTGACCTCCCTCGTCAACTGGACCATCGAGCGGCTCGCCTACCGGCCGTTGCGGGGATCGTTCCGCCTGGCCCCGCTGATCTCGGCGATCGGCATGTCGATCTTCCTGATGAACTTCGTCCAGGTCGCCCAGGGACCGCGCAACAAGTCGATCCCGCCGCTGCTGCAGGGCGATTTCGTGCTGATGTCGCATGAGGGCTATCAGGTCACGCTGTCGTACCGGCAATTGCTGATCTGGGGCGTGACCGCCGCCATGCTCGCGGTTTTCTGGTACGTGGTGAGCCACACTTCGCTCGGCCGCGCCCAACGCGCCTGCGAACAGGACCAGAGGATGGCGGCGCTGCTCGGCGTCAACGTCGACCGCACCATCTCGATCACCTTCGTGATCGGCGCCGCGCTCGCCGCCGTCGCCGGCACCATGTATCTCATGTATTATGGCGTGGTGAACTTCGCCGACGGCTTCACCCCCGGGGTGAAGGCCTTCACCGCGGCGGTGCTCGGAGGCATCGGCTCGCTGCCCGGCGCGGTGATCGGCGGGCTGCTCATCGGCCTCGTCGAGACCATGTGGTCGGCATATTTTTCGATCGACTACAAGGACGTCGCCGCCTTCTCCATCCTCGCCATCACCCTGATCTTCCTGCCCCAGGGCCTGCTCGGACGCCCGGACGTGGAGAAGGTGTGATGAACGCTGCGCATGGCCTCCGCGATAACGTCTCGCCGCTTGCAGGGAGAGGTCGGCGAGCGTTGGCGAGGCCAATTCTCCACCGCTCAAATTCACGGCGAGGCCCCCTCACCCGGACCCTCTCCCCGCACGCGGAGACAGGGAGCAGATGCGCCGCGGATTCAACGATAGTACGCACGGCCTCGCCGCTTCACCTCTCCCCGCGTGCGGGGAGAGGTCGGCGCGCTTTTGCGCGCCGGGTGAGGGGGCCTCTCCACGAGTCTGAGCGGTTGATACTTGGCGGGCCTTCCATCGTCGGCGTGAATTGCGCGTAGGTGCTCTTCATGCGTGGCGCAAAAACCAGAAAGACGAACTCCTCGCGACACCTTCGCCGCACGGCCACCATTGCGGAACAGCGACTGTGGAACCGTGTCCGCTCGCGCTCGCTCTGCAGAATGAAATTCGTTCGCCAGGAGCCCATTGGTCCCTACACTGTGGACTTGGTGTGCCGCGAGCAACGCCTGATCGTTGAGATTGATGGCGGGCAACACGCAGAAAGCCGACGCGACGCCGTTCGCGACCAATGGCTTCGCGATCACCACTATCGCATCCTGCGCTTTTGGAACAATGAGGTCTTCCAAAATATCGACGGGGTGTTGGAGACAATCGCGCACGCTCTACAAGCGGAGAGGCCCGCTCACCCGGTCCTCGAAGGCGAGGACCGACCTCTCCCCGCGCGCGGGGAGAGGTGAAGATGCCGCACGCCTCCGCCGAGACCGACATCGCGCATGCGCTCAAGGACGCCGCGGTGGCCGGACTGATCGCGTCGGGCCTGTTCCTGCCGTTGATCGGATTCCGCACCGTGCCGGACATCCGCAACGAGCTGGTGCTCGAAACTCGCTGGCCGCTGCTGTTTTCCTTCGTCCTCCTCGCCATGGCCGCGCGGCTGTTCGGCAGCCTCGTGGTCACGCCGTGGCGCGAGCGCCGCGCCGCACACCCCCGCGATGTCGCCAAGCCGAAGCCCGGTGCGCCGCTGGCGCGGCTGCTGGCGCCGGCCGCGACCGGCTTCGTCGTCGCCTATCCGCTGCTCGCGGTGTGGCTCGCCGGGATCGGCGGCGCGGTGAAGTGGGTCGACAATTTCGGCATCCAGATCCTGATCTACGTCATGCTCGGCCTCGGCCTCAACATCGTGGTCGGGCTCGCCGGCCTGCTCGATCTCGGCTATGTCGCCTTCTATGCGGTCGGCGCCTATTCCTATGCGCTGCTGTCCCAGACCTTCGGCCTGTCGTTCTTCACGCTGCTGCCGCTCGCCGGCATTCTCGCCGCGTTCTGGGGCATCATGCTCGGCTTTCCGGTGCTGCGGCTGCGCGGCGACTACCTCGCCATCGTCACCCTGGCCTTCGGCGAGATCATGCGGCTGGTGCTGATCAACTGGGTGCCCGTCACCAACGGCTATGCCGGGATCACCGGCATTCCGCGGCCGACCTTTTTCGGCATTCCCTTCAACGCCTCCGATGACGGTTTCGCCGCGGTGTTCGGCCTCGCTTTCAGCCCGATCTACCGCACCATATTTCTCTACTACGTCATCCTCGCACTGGCGCTGCTGACGGCCTTCGTCACCGTAAGGCTGCGCCGGCTGCCGGTCGGGCGCGCCTGGGAGGCGCTGCGCGAGGACGAGATCGCGTGCCGCTCGCTCGGGATCAACACCACCAGCACCAAGCTCACCGCATTTTCGATCGGCGCCGGCTTCGGCGGCTTTGCCGGCGCCTTCTTCGCGGCGCGGCAGGGCTTCATCTCGCCGGAATCCTTCACCTTCATGGAATCCGCGACCATCCTCGCCATCGTCGTGCTCGGCGGCATGGGCAGCCAGCTGGGCGTCGCCATCGCCGCCGTCGCCATGATCGGGGGCACCGAGGCGCTGCGCGAGCTCGACGCGCTCAAGCAGGTGTTCGGCAACGGCTTCGACCCCACCCAGTACCGCATGCTGGTGTTCGGCCTCGCCATGGTGCTGATCATGGTGATGCGGCCGCGCGGGCTGATCTCGACGCGGCAGGCCTCGGCGCACCTCGTCGAGCGCAAGGCGATCGCGGGCGCGCTCGTCAAGGAGGGGCACGGGTGAGCGACGCGCTGCTCCGGGTCGAGCACCTGACCATGCGATTTGGCGGGCTCGTCGCCGTCAACGGGCTGACATTCACCGCACGCCGCGGCGACATCACCGCGCTGATCGGACCGAACGGCGCCGGCAAGACCACAGTGTTCAACTGCATCACCGGTTTCTACAAGCCGAGCGAGGGCCGCATCGCGCTCGCCCATGGCGACGCCGCGGTGTGGGACGATCTCGATGCCCTCACATGGCGCGATGCCCGCAGCCTGTCGCGTCCCGATGCGGCCCTGTTCCTGCTCGAACGCATGCCCGACCATCTCGTCGCCCGCCGCGCGCGGGTCGCCCGCACGTTCCAGAACATCCGCCTGTTCTCGGGCATGACGGTGCTGGAAAACCTGCTGGTGGCCCAGCACAACCCGCTGATGCGGGCCTCCGGATTCACCGCGCTCGGCATCTTCGGGCTCGGCGGCTACGGCCGCGCCGAGCGCGCCGCGATCGAGAAGGCGCGCTACTGGCTCGCCCTTACCGGCCTCGTCGCGCGCGCCGACGACCCCGCCGGCGACCTACCCTACGGAGCCCAGCGCCGGCTCGAGATCGCCCGCGCGCTGTGCACCGATCCGGTGCTGCTGTGCCTCGACGAGCCGGCCGCCGGCCTCAATCCCCGCGAAAGCGCCGAGCTCAACGAGTTGATCCTCAGGATCCGTGCGGCGCACCAGGTGTCGGTCCTGCTGATCGAGCATGACATGAGCGTGGTGATGAGCATTTCCGATCACATCGTCGTGCTCGACTACGGCGTCAAGATCGCCGACGGCGCGCCGGCCGCGATCCGCAATGATCCCAAGGTCATCGCCGCCTATCTCGGCGTCGAGGACGAGGAGGTCGGCAGGGTCGAGGCCGAGGTCGGGCTGTGAAGCACGCTCCCGCGATCAGACGCATGCCCCCTCCCCCGCTTGCGGGGGAGGGCTGGGGAGGCGGACCTCCGACGCACCACCTGCATCGGCGTTTTCTCGAGGCGCGCCGCGCCTCGACGCTCCGCCCCATTGAAAGGCCTGCGCGAGGGGCGAGCACCCCCTCCCCATCCCTCCCCCGCAAGCGGGAGAGGGAGGACCTCCGCTACACGGCCCCGGAACAAGACCGCCGCGCCGCGGCCGCGCGCGGAGGCGCGCCATGACTGCTCTCCTCAGCCTGCGCGGGGTCAAGGCCTATTACGGCAACATCATCGCGCTCAAGGGCATCGATCTCGACGTCGCGCAGGGCGAGATCGTCGCCTTGATCGGGGCCAACGGCGCCGGCAAGTCGACCCTGATGATGACCATCTTCGGCAAGCCGCGCGCCCGCGAGGGCCGCATCGAATTCGCCGGCCACGACATTACGCAACTGCCGACCCACGAAATCGCCCGGCTTCACATCGCCCAGTCCCCGGAAGGCCGGCGCATCTTTCCGCGCATGAGCGTGCTCGAGAACCTGCAGATGGGCGCGCTTGCGGCCGGCGACAGCGCCGGAGCGGGCGACCTCGCCCGCGTCCTCGAATTGTTCCCACGCCTCGCCGAGCGGCTCGGCCAGCGCGGCGGCACGCTGTCGGGCGGCGAGCAGCAGATGCTCGCCATCGCGCGCGCCTTGATGGGGCGGCCGCGGCTCCTGCTGCTCGACGAGCCTTCGCTCGGCCTCGCGCCGCTGATCGCGCGGCAGATCTTCGACATCATCAGAACGCTCAACACCCGCGACGGGCTCTCGGTATTCCTGGTCGAACAGAACGCCTATCACGCGCTCAAGCTCGCCCACCGCGGCTACGTCATGGTCAATGGCGAGATCGCCCTCACCGGCAGCGGCCGCGAACTCCTGGAGCGGCCGGAGGTGCGCGCCGCCTATCTGGAAGGCGGGGCGCGGATGGATTCGGCGGCCCGACAACCGGCGAAAGGCTGAACCACGCCCATGTTCGCTCTCGCGCTCGATCCCGGCCCGTTCCTGCTCGTGACCGTCATCCTGGGCGGCGGCGCCGCCTTCATCGCCGGGCGCGCGGTCGCCCAGACCTGGCGGCCGTGGCGGCAGGGCGTCATCTACATGCTCATTCTCGGTGCAGCGGTTCGCTTCATCCACTTCGCGCTGTTCGACGGTGCATTTGCCTCGATCGCTGCCTATGGGCTCGACACCGCAGTCGTGATCGCCTTCTTCGCGGCCGGATTCCGCGCCATGCGGACGCGGCAGATGGTGCGCCAATACGGCTTCTTGCGCGCGAAGGGCTAAAGCAGCACCAACGGCGAAGCGCCGCATCGTCCGCTGTCGCCGCGTCATCATTCGGCCCAGGTTCGCGTCTTATCCCGATCATCGGCGAGACGGCCATTCGAGGAGCAGCGGCAATGACTTCGAGAAACCTTGCAATCGGCGCTCGCGCCCCCCTGTTCGGGCTTACACTCGGGCTCGGAGTCGGCTTGGCGTTTTTGCCCGCGGCGCACGCGCAGATCAGGATCGCGGTGGGCTCGCCACTGACCGGCGGCAGCGCCGCCTTCGGCGCCCAGATCAAGAACGGCGTCGAGCAGGCGGTCGAGGATATCAATGCTGCCGGCGGCGTTCTCGGCCAGAAGCTGGTGTTGAGCGCGGGAGATGATCGTGCCGACCCCAAGGAGGGCGTGTCGGTCGCCAACAAGTTCGCCGCCGACGGCGTGAAATTCGTCATCGGACATTTCAACTCCGGCGTCACCATACCGGCCTCGGACGTCTACATGGAAAACGGCATGCTGGTGATCACGCCGGCCGCCACCAATCCCAAGGTGACCGACCGCAACATGTGGAACGTTTTCCGGGTGTGCGGGCGCGACGATCAGCAGGGCGGCGCCGCCGGCGCCATCATCGCGCAGCAGTTCAAGGGCAAGCGCGTCGCCTTCGTTCACGACAAGACCACCTATGGACAGGGCCTTGCCGAGGAGACCCGCAAGGCGATGAACGCCAAGGGCGTCAAGGAGGTCTTGTTCGAAGGCATCAACAAGGACGACAAGGATTTCACCGCGCTGGTCTCCAAGCTCAAGGGCGCCAATCCCGACCTGATCTACTGGGGTGGCCTGCACGACACCGCCGGCCTGATCGTGCGGCAGATGCGCGACCAAGGCGTGAAGGCGCCGTTGATGGGCGGCGACGGCATGGCCGATGACGAGTTCGCCGCCATCGCCGGCCCGGGTGCGGACGGCACCCTGATGACGTTCTCGCCCGACCCGCGCACCAACCCCAGGAACAAGGAGATCGTCGAGCTGTTTCGCAAGAAGCGCGGCTTCGAACCCCAGGCCTATACGCTATACAGCTACGCCGCGGTGCAGGTCATCAAGCAGGCGGCCGAGCAGGCGAAATCACTCGACCCCAAGAAGGTCGCCGATGCCATGCATTCCGGCAAGACCTTCGACACCGTGCTCGGCGACGTCGCATTCGACAAGAAAGGCGACGTGACCGGATACACCGTGGCCGGCAAGCCGAAGGACCGCTACGTGCTCTATACCTGGAAGAAAGGCCCGGACGGCAGGATCAGCTATTTCGAGAACCAGTGACGCCGAGGCACGCGGAGAAGGCCGGAGAGGGGGGCCGTCCATGCATGACCACTCTGCATGGCGCCGAGGATGACTCCTGCGGGGTCATCGACTAAACAGGCGCGCGACCTTTCGGCCCCCTTCAACCAGGACCTTCTCCGTGATCGATCTCTACACCTGGACCACCCCCAACGGCCGCAAGGCCTCCATCGCGCTCGAAGAACTCGCCCTCCCCTACGAGGCGCATACGGTGGACATCGGCAAGGACGAGCAGTTCAAGCCGGAATTCCTCAAGATCAGTCCCAACAACCGCATACCCGCGATCGTCGACCGCGACAACGGTTTCAACCTGATGGAATCCGGTGCGATCCTGATCTATCTCGCCGAGAAGGCAGGCAGGCTATTGCCGTCCGGCAAGCTCGAGCGCATGCGCGTGATCGAGTGGCTGATGTGGCAGATGGGCGGCATCGGCCCGATGCTCGGCCAGGTCCACCATTTCGTGAAATACAACAAGGGCAAGGCGCCCTACGCGGAAGAACGCTTCCTCAAGGAGGCGCTGCGGCTCTACGGCGTGCTCGATCGCCGCCTCGCCGACCATGAATTCGTCGCCGGAGATTATTCGATCGCCGATATCTCGATCTGGCCGTGGATCTCTCGCTACGAGTGGCAGACCATCGACTTGAACGCCTATCCGAACGTCAAGCGCTGGTATGTGACCATCGCCAACCGGCCCGCGGTGAAAAAGGGCTATGATGTGCCCAAGAAGGTGCAGGACATCCCGATGCCGTGACGGCGTCTTGTGAGTGCGATAGCGCATCGTGATGCGCCATCAGCGCCGTGGCCGCGGAAATCTGGCGGATGTTTCCCTTGGTTTCATTGCGCGACCGCGGCCGCACTCACCGCAGTGCGGCCGCGGCGGCGCCGACGTCGTTGCCCGCGATCTCGATGATCAGCTTCTTGAGGATGGCCTCGGCAAAACTCTCGTAATTCTCGGCCGGAACCATGATCGCCCCGGGGCCGCCGATGACGTTTTCAAAATAATAGGTGTCGAGATCGGGTTCGACGGAGAGGATCGGCAGGCCGTTGATGGTGACGCCGTCGCGTACGGCCTCGTCGCGGGCAAACCTCGCCGGGCGGCCGATATTGTTGGCGCCGTCGCCCGACACGTCGATGACGCGGCGGCTCGCCGTGAACGGGCTCTGCGCCAGGACGAGCCGCGAATAATCGATGGCGCCGCTGATGGAGGTGCCGCCGCCGAACAATTTCCGCGGCACCTGCTCGACGGCGGCGGCGAAGGCGCCGGCGGAGGCCTCGTCCTTGACCAGCGTCCACGGCACCACATGGACCTGCAGGCGCGGACCGGTCCATTGCAGCATGGTGACGCCGATCGACTGCGTCATCAGCGACAGAATCGCCTTGAGCACCTGCGGATTTCGGAATGCCGCCGCGTAGCCGCGCTTCTGCAGCTCGAAACGATACTGGCTCACGCTGCCCGATGCGTCGACCGCGAGCACGAGTTGGAGGTCGACTTCGATTCCGGCCGCCGCCGCGCGGTGCGGAGCGGCGAGCATGAAAGCCGCGGCAGAGGTGCTGAAGCCACGCCGCGAAATCGCGGACAGATGTGGAGGAGGCAAGACGGATGGACCGGACATGAAGGCTTCACCGGGTAAGGAACCCGCAGATTAGAGCGGATTTCCCGGATTGGGAAATACAAATCTCCGGTCTGCCGCGGTGGCCCCGCCGTTTCGACCCCGCCCTTCAGCGCGTGAGCAGCGTGCCGGCGCCGAGATCGGTCAGCAGTTCCAGCAGCACCGCGTGCTCGACCTTGCCGTCGAGAATGACCACGCCCTCGACGCCGGCCTCCAGGGCATAGATGCAGGTCTCCACTTTCGGGATCATGCCGCCGGAAATCGTGCCGTCGGCGATCAGGCGGCGGGCGTCGTCCATGGACAGCTGCTTGATCAGGCTTTTCGACTTGTCGAGCACGCCCGGCACGTCGGTGAGCAGCAGCAGCCGCTTTGCCTTCAAGGCGCCCGCAATAGCGCCGGCAAACGTGTCGGCATTGACATTGTAGGTGCCGCCGGCGGCTGCCGTCGCCACCGGGGCCAGTACCGGGATCAGCTCTCGGCCGAGGATCTGGGTGAGGACGGTCACGTCGATCTTGTCGGGCTCACCGACGAAGCCGAGGTCGACAAACCTTTCAATGCGCGAGCCGGGGTCGACCACAGTGCGGTTGACCTTGCGGGCCGTCACCATGTTGCCGTCCTTGCCGCACAGGCCGACGGCCTTGCCGCCGGCCTCGTTGATGAAGCCGACGATTTGCTTGTTGATGGAGCCGGCAAGCACCATCTCGACGATCTCGATGGTCTCGGCGTCGGTGATGCGCAGCCCGGCGGCGAATTCGGACTTGATGCCGAGCCGCTTGAGCATTTCGCCGATCTGCGGGCCGCCGCCATGCACGACCACCGGATTGATCGCGGTCTGTTCCAGCAGCACGATGTCGCGCGCGAAGCTGCGCGCCGCGCCCTCCTCGCCCATGGCATGGCCGCCATATTTCACCACGACGATCTCGTCGTCGTATTGCTGCATGTGCGGGAGCGCTTCCGAAAGGACGCGGGCGGTGTCGAACGGCGACATGGTCGGCATGGTGATCAATCGGGCTCCGGGCGCGAATGGGCCCGCGCTATTTACCGTTCATGCGGGGGGCGCGAAAGGGGCGTCAGCGCCCGCGGACGATTATGACGATCGCTGCCGAAGCGAGAACCAGCCAGGCGATGATGAGAATGGTGCCGCCGGTGGGCGCCGCCATCGGAAACAGCCGGTGGCCGGCGAAGGCCCGCATCGACACGTCGGCAGCGAACAGCACGCCGCCGAGCACGAAACCCGCCATGGCCGCCAGCGCCGCCGGCGGCCACAGCAGGCCCTGCTGGGCGAGGCTGGAGGCGCCGAGCACGGCCACGGCGTGGAACAGCAGCAGATAGGCTGCGCTGTCGAGCCCGGCGCCCGGCGCGGCATGGGCCGCCGCCGCGGCGAGCACGACGCCGGCGGCTCCCATCAGGGAGGCGAGGAGGAGGAGGAGGGATGGGATCATGTTTTGGTCTCCGAGCGAGATTCCCTCCCCGACTTCGGGGAGGGCTAGGGTGGGGTCTGCTTCACCACACGCTTGTGCCTTGGAACAGGCCCCACCCCGGCCCTCCCCGAAGTCGGGGAGGGAGAAGCACTACGCCCGACGTTCGGCGAGCAGGCGGGCGACGGCGGCGCGCAGCTCGGGGATGCCGGTGCCGCTGTCCGACGAGGTCGCGAGCACCGCGGGAAACGCGGCGGGATGCTTGATGAGGGCGTCGCGTGTCGCCGCTACGCAGTCGGCCAGGGCCTTCGGCTTTATTTCATCGACCTTGGTGAGCACGATCTGGTAGCTCACCGCGGATTCATCGAGGGCCGCGAGCAGGGGATCGTCGGTCGCGCCAAGGCCGCGGCGGGCGTCGACCAATACGTAGACCCGCAGCAGGTTGGCGCGTCCCTTGAGATAGGTGTGGATCAATTCGGTCCAGGCGGCGACCTTGGCCTTGGGGGCCGCTGCATAACCGTAGCCGGGCATGTCGACCAGGGTCACGCGGTCATCAGCGGAAAAGAAGATCAGTTCCTGGGTGCGGCCGGGCGTGTTCGAGGTTCGGGCCAGCCCGTTGCGGCTGGTGAGCGCGTTGATCAGGCTCGATTTGCCCACATTGGAACGCCCGGCAAAGGCGAATTCGAAGCCCTTCATCGCCGGCAGCGAGGCCGGCGTCGCAGCCGCCGCGGCAAAGCGCCATTCGCCGGCAAACAGCCGACGGCCGGCCGCGATTTCAGCGTTGGTGAAGGCGGACGGCGGCGTCGGGCCGATCGGCGACGCGTCGCCAGCGGGGCAAAGCGGCACTAGCTTTCGGCCTTTTTTCTCCGGCGAAACAATGCGCTGACGTTGTCCCACAACTCGATCTTGGCGCCGTGGCGGCGCATGATGACGGATTGCTGGATCACCGACAGCGTATTGTTCCACGCCCAGTAGATCACGAGGCCCGAGGAGAACGACGCCAGCATGAAGGTGAAGATCACCGGCATCCAGTCGAAGATCATCTTCTGCGCCGGGTCGGGCGGTGCCGGATTGAGCTTCATCTGGAACCACATGGTGACGCCCATGACAAGCGGCCAGGCGCCAATCCACAGGAAATGCCCGATGACAGGGACCTGCGTCGGATCGAACGGGATCAGGCCGAACAGGTTGAACACGTTGGTGGGGTCGGGCGCGGACAGATCCTTGATCCAGCCGAAGAACGGCGCGTGGCGCATCTCGATGGTGATGAACAGCACCTTGTAGAGCGAGAAGAACACCGGAATCTGGATCGCGATCGGCAGGCAGCCGGCCACGGGATTGATCTTCTCGCGCTTGTAGAGCTCCATCAGCTCCTGCTGCTGCTTGACCTTGTCGTCGGGATAGCGCTCGCGCAGCGCCTGCATCTGCGGCTGCACCGCCTTCATCTTCGCCATCGAGGCGTAGGACTTGTTGGCCAAGGGGAAGAACAGCGTCTTGACGAGCACCGTCACGAGGAGGATTGCGACGCCGAAATTGCCGACCAGCTTGAAGAAAGAGTCGAGCGCCAGGAACATCGGCTTGGTGATGAAATAGAACCAGCCCCAATCGATGAGCAGGTCGAAGTGGTTGAGGTCGAGCTGCTGGTTGTAGCCGCCGATGCCGACGAGGGGGAAGTTGATCCCGACCAGCCCGACCTCCTTGGCGCCGGCGAACAGGCGGGCGTCGGCGGTTCCGGTCGCGCCCGGCGCAATCGTCTTGGCATCGAGCAGATAGTCGGTCTGGTAGGTCTTCACCCCGCCGGCTTCGGCGGCGGAAAAATGCGCCTGGACCTGGGCATCGGTGTTCGGCAGCAGCGTTGCGGCCCAGTATTTGTCGGTGATGCCCATCCAGGCATCGGTCGCCTTGAAGACGAGGCTCTTCTTGTCGTCGATCGTTTTGTAGGTGACCTCCTGCAGGCCCTGGTCCCCCATCACGCCGATCAGGCCCTCGTGCAGGATGTAGTAACCGGACGTCTGCGGCAGGCCGTGGCGCGAGATCAGCGCGTAGGGATAAAGCGTCACCGGCGCGGCGGTGCTGTTGGCCACCTCGTCCCTTAAGGTAAAGAGATACTTCTCGTCGACGCTGATGGTGCGGCGGAATTTCAGACCCTCGCCGTTGTCGTAAACGAGCACGACCGGCCGTTCCGGCGTGAGCGAACCAGCCCCCTCGCGCTGCCACATCGTATCCGGCTCGGGCACCATCACATTGGCGCCGGGAGCGGCGAGCCAGCCGAATTCGGCATAAAACGGATGCGGACTCCCGGACGGCGACAGCAGCACGATGGCCGGCGAGTTCGGATCGACAGTCTCATGATA
>DASYNT010000100.1:0-18919 GCA_036008405.1 Xanthobacteraceae bacterium | reverse complement strand
ATGATTGCGGCTTGCTGGAAATCGCATCGAGAACGGTTGGCGTACCCTTTGTTGGGGTGATCGCCGCGACCCTGGCGTTGATGGAGATCGTCCGCCGCCTCAACCAGTGTCCCGGCCTGGGCGTGCTCGACCTAACCCTTCGAGACCTCGGCGCCAGGCAGGGTGTGGAGGGCCAGGCGCTCAAGCGATTCAATCCCGGCTACACGAACCTGCGCTGATGGCCTCAGGGGAAGCGCCCGAAAGCGGACGTCACAAGGTTCTGAAGATCGAAAGTGGCGGCCACTGATCATCGAGCGTGATAAGTCCGGCCGGGCGGCCTCACGCCTACGCTTGGCGTCTGCCAGGCGCTGCTTCGCCGGCGACAGCGGTGCCGACTGCTCGGATTCTGGCTCGGCGACGACCGTGAGGGCCGGAGCATTCTCCCTGTAGCCGACACCCCAGGAGTCAGAGACGAAGTGATTTGGGAATCCTGAAACTGACGACTTCGGCCACCAGAATCGGGATTTTCCCGCCCTGTGGCAGAATGGCGGGTGTCGGGCGGCCACGCGAAATAGAGCAGCCTTCGCGGCCGGCCCCCCTGATGTTTGGCCAGGGCTGCGAGCCGAGGCCCCGAACGCTCGCCTGCGGACTTCCTACACGCGCTGCCACCTGCGTGGCCACGAGGCGATCGTCAGCACGACGCCGTCGCCGAATGACGTGCCAGCGCCCGCGTTCGGGCCGCGGATGCACGTGCGGGACCGTCGGCGCCCACGCGCGGCCGAACTGGCGCGAGGGGCCGGGGCGCGGAAGGTCCCCCATTGGACGCCCGTCATGTGGCGATTTCCTCGATCAGCGCCGGATCGTCAGCGCCGCCGGTCCGGTTCACCCGCCGCGACACCGGCCACATGCGAAGGCGATCTTCGACCGCCGGTCGCAGCACCTCCGGTCCGGCCGCGCCGCTTAGCCATGCCTCGAAGTCCGAACGATCTAGAAGGACCGGCATCTGGTTGTGAATGGCCGGAGTGAAGGCATTCGCGTCCGTGATAGTCATAGTGCGTGACAACACGATCTCGCCGGTGTCGGTGCTGTGCCACCGATCCGACAGACCGGCGATACTGAGCACGCCACCGTTCCACCACGACGGAATCAGCCCCCAGCGCATCGGAACTAGCGCTGGACCGTCAACCGTCGGCGGCACGACGTCGATGGGGGATGTGGGGGCGATGTGTATCACCGGGTTCCACGTCGCATCCGTCCACTCGATCGCCGATCCATCCGCCTCCTGGGAACGAACAAGGAACATATCATAATATGATTCTGCCGGTGAAGGGTTGATTCCTGTCCAGCGGCAGCGTCCTCGGCAGGAGAGGGTGACGCGCGGCACGGGCCGACAGCGATTGACAATCAAGAACTCGACCACTTGCAGGCGGCCGCGGTTGCGAGCAGAGGCGACGCGATAGGAAGGCCGCCGCGTCAGTTGAGCCGCCGGACAAGCGGCGGATCGATGCGGCCGCCGTTCATTTGGCGCCTGGAAAGATGAACGTTCGCGCCGCCTTCAAGGCGGTGTCCAGCCATCGCAGAGGCGCTGGCGACCAGTCCATCGAGGTGATCCGGCGATTTCCGGCCAGGAGCCGGAGCGGCCAAGGGCGGCGATGCGGTCCTCCGCCTCCGGATCTGCGCTGCCCTCATCTATTGGCGAGCGGATGTCCCCAGCTCGAACTCGCTGATGCTGCCCTCCATCCCAAGCAACAGGCGACCGAAGGCCGGGCTGCTCAACGCGCGATGCAAACGGGTCGTTGCCACTCGCTCGATTGCTGGACGATTGTGGCGGACGGCGTGATGGCTTACCTCTCGAGGAAGTGCATGATCTCGCTCGTCTGTGTCGGTGTGTCGGCCGACGGGCAATAGGCCCGCCACGCCACCTCGAATTCCGCTCGCACATAGCCCCGGCAGCTCTTGTCGCCGAGCTGGCGTTGTGGGGGCCAAATTGTTCTCGGCCGGATACCAAATGGACGCAGCAAGCAGGACAGTTCGGCGGGCGTCAGCGTACGTGGCGGCCGATCATCATTTCGGCCGCGCCATTCATTCCATAGGCCGTCGTCCAGGCCATTTAGAGCCTCGACCAGAGCTGAACTAGCCACGCGATCGACCCCGCGCACCCGGAACACGGTGCGAATGTCAGCAAGCAGGGTAACGCCGGGGTCCTCGTCCGGCCGATTGGCACTGAGCGTCACCGCAGCAGACCTCGCCTCTTCGCCGTATCCGAGATCATCGGCAATACTCAGCAGGACGCGCCAATTGTCGGCCGCCCGGTTGCGGAGCAGGGACGGCATTTCGGGATCGCGTCCGAGCGAGCACTTCGCCGCCCATCTCCGAATTCCCTCCCGCGCGACGGCAAACGCTGGATCGCTTTCGTCAAGGAGCTTGAGTTGCTCTCCCCCAGACCGCTGCATGTTGATCACGACTGAACGGTGCAGGAGTGGCAGGGGCAACACGCCAATCGCCGCCACGGCAAGGGGAGCAAACGTTGGAAATTTTCGCGAGCGGCCGCCAACAAACCGGCATACGCCGCCACCACTTCGGTGCCCGGAATTGAATACTGCGCGCAATACACCGTTGCCGAACAGGTCCAAGTTGTCCGCTTCATCGACCAGCAAGACGGCGCGAGGTCTATGGTCGAGGTGGTGGTAGATCGCAGCCGCCGATACGCTGTCAGTACGATCTCCTTCAGCGACCAGCAGTTGGATTAGCGTAAGAACCGTGGTTTTTCCGCAGCCACGCACGGGACTGAGCAAAGCGAGCCGCGGCGTAATCGTAAATCGGTCGAACACCCAAGTGTGCAGCAGCCAGAGCGCGACGGCCATGCACTCTTCGGCCGTCACCGCGATGTGCTCCTCGATCAGCGCCAAAATCATCCCAAGCACATCATCTTTGGGGATTCCGAGATCGTCCTCCGCCGGAGCCGCCCCGGACGCGGTGCGACCAGCCTGAGGGCCCCAGGCATCGGCGGCAGTAGTGTCGGCGATGATCCTCGGCAGGTCGTTCCAGGTCAGCCCATTATTGGCGAGCAACTTGATGAGCTGCGCATGTGCGTTGTGGGCTTCTTCGGTATTGGCCGAGCCGATCAAAGCGTGCAGCTTCCGTATTCGTTCGCAGACGTTGGGTGGCGGCAGGGTCATCGGCCGCCCCCTGTATCGTTCGAAGGTGACACACCGACACAGGTAAGGAAAATCAATCGGCTAGAAACAGCGACAGGCGACACAAAGGCCGACACAGCCTGGCCGCCCGGACTGGGAGTCGCGCTCTCGACGACGGCGCGACCTTCATGATCGGTGCAGCCATTTTCTTTGGTTTTCGCCGGCAGCGCTCGCATGTCGAGAAGAAGGTTCTGGCAGATCGTGCTCATGCGGCCGTCTCCAGCATCTTCGCGCTGTGCTGTTCGCCTACGGCCTTGGCGTAAGCAATTGCCTCTGCGGTGTCGTCGGGGCTCATCTGCCTAATCCAATGTTTGACGGCGACTTTGAATTCCGCCAAGGCTGCCGCCGAATTCTTCCAACTCCTTGCGGGTTTCGAGACGGGTTTTGCCTCGGAATCAGCTCCGGTTTGCGCGTCGGCTGCGACCTCGGCCACGTTCGTCGCGTCAGCGCTCGCCTCCGGGGCCACGTCGTGGCTTTGTTTCGCAGGCTTGGATGGAACGTCCATTACAGGGGGGTGTAATGGATTCTCGGATGGGCGCGGCGGGGGGAAGGTTGCAGCCTTTTTCTTCGCCCGGTGCTTTTCTACTCTGGCCTTGTTCTGAGCCCTGCTCTGCTCGACCGTCTTGCGCCCCCCGGCGATCATCATCAATTCAGCACGGCGGGAGCGCCCCAATCCAATGCGGTCACAGATTGCCTCCATGTGCTCTGAGTGGTTCTCCTGCACGTCGAGGAGAAGCGCGCCAGCCGCCATGGAATGCTCGCGGTTTGCGGCGACGGCCTTGTTAGCCTCGGCGAGGTGTTCGGCAATCCTGTCGCCAACGGCGATGGGATCGAAATTCGTGGTCATGGGCGGCCCCGCTTCGACGCCTCGATCCACTTCGTCCTATGGCGGGACTGCGGGGTGGCCGTTGGGAGGGGAATACCGTGGGCGTGCGCGGGGAAATAGCGCATTTTGGCGCCGAATCCCCGACGTCGACGATGAGATTGGTCTTCTCGATTGCGGGGGGGCGCGAAGGTTCTTGCATCCCGGGGCGTAATTACTGACATGGCTGCCTCACAGAAAAGGTTCCGGCGGGTGCCGAAACTGCGAGGCTACAAAGCAAATTCAGGGGTCTGCGGGCGGGCTTATAGCAGCCCAATTCGGGTCAGCATTTTTACCCGAGGACGACCTTCCGTGGATATGGCCGCTGGCTCCCCAAACCCGGCGGGCCCCAAATCGGTCCACCTCGTTCCGCTTGATGCGATACAATTTGTCTCTAACCTATTACAGTGACGCCTCCGCCATAGGACCCGTGCCCCGCCGAATCGGCACCAGGTTTAGCTGCGGGTTCACGACACGCTCGACATGCGCCGCCAACGTCTCGAAAGCGCGGCGCTTCTCGTCCCGATAGCCATGGCGATCATAGACACCGCGCACGCCTCCGATCACGTGGCCAAGGGCGCGCTCAGCATGGTCTGGAGGAACGCCGGCTCGGGTCATTGCCGAGCGCGCGGTCCGGCGAAGGTCATGGACCGTCCAACGGTCGAGGATCACGTCTGCGGGATCGTCGCCGCGTTCCTCGGTTATCTTGCGCAGCTCGTTGAACATCAGACCGTCAAAGCGCGCCTTGAACTTTGAGAATCCACCCATGCGGGTTTTGCCGGAAGTGGTGAACACGAAGCCATTCTCCGAAAACCTTGTGATCGTGCCGAGCACGTTGAGCGCGGCGCCAGAGAGGGGCAGTTCGAAATCAATCTTGGTCTTGTACCGTGCGGCCGGGATCGTCCATATGGCTTCCTCCAGCTCGGACCATTGCATACCGGCAGCCTCCTCGCGACGTGTCGCGGTCAGTAGGATGAAACGAAGCAGGCGGGTGAATGGGTGTTCCCACGCCTCGGCGGCCCTCCAGAAGGCACGCAACTCATCTTCGGTGAGTACGCGGTCTCGTTTGGTGGTGGCGCCCCGTGCCATCCCACGCACGATTGGGGTCCGAAACTCATCACTCCGGGTTGCGTGCCAGTTCATCATTCGCCGGAGGTAGGCCAGCGCCAGGGTGGCCGTGCGGGCGCCGTTCTTGTCCTCTATCTTATCCAACAGCTTGTTGATGTCCGACCGCTTTATGTCGTCGATTTGGCGCGCCCCCAAAGTCGGGTAGATTAGGCGTTCAAGAGTGAGCTGCCGCACGTGAACCGACCGTAGCTTGTGACCCTCACGCGCGAAATAATTCTCGGCGATGCTTCGCAATGTGTTCTCGGCGGATGCCTCGGCCTTTCGCCGCTCCTTCGCCGGATCGCGGCCGTGCGCCACTGCGCCCAGAATGCCCTGTGCCAGCGTTCTGGCTTGCTCCGGCGTGATCTTTCCGACCGCCCCGATGGTAAGGCGCTTTTTCGGCGCCGCGCGTCCCGAGCCCGCCCTGTAGCCGACGACGTAGGACATGGCGCCGCTCGGCCGCACACGCACGCCGAACCCTGTCAGCTGTGCATCCCATACCGCGTACTCGTGCGGCCCAACCTTGAGACCATCGACAACGCGTTTTGTAATCCGCTGGCCCGCCATGTATCCTCCACCTGCCGAACGGGGAACCACCCGGGAACCACCGTAAATCAAATCCACGGAACCATCCGGAAACACCATAAGCCACAAATGCCCAGATCAACAGCCTTTTTGGAGCTCAGGGAATGGGTAGGAAACCTAGCGAACTAGGGGACAGGTGAATGCATGTCGTCGGGCCGTCGCAACTGCGAGGCCATTTCGGCGCCGGTGCAGCCGCGGCGCTGAGCGGATCGGGCGTGGCCGGCGTCAATAGGCGCCGTACAACAGCGCCTTGCGGGGATCGTACGAGCGCGGGAAGTAGCAGCGGAACCCGGCATAGTCGCCGTAGCGGCGGTGCACGCTGCTGATCACGGCGATCTTGTTGAAGCGGGCGCAATGGTAGGCGGCGACGTCGCGATAGAAGTATTGCGCATCCGGCCCCCACTGGATGATGCCGCCCGAGTCGTTGCCGGTCACGCCGGGGCGGATGGTATCCGCATGCGCCGCTAGCGCAATGGGAACAACGGCGACCGCAAGCACCCAGCGCATTGGAGCCCCTCCCTTGTCCGGCCCGAAAAGCGAGCCCCGGACACACTCCGATATCGGCCCCCGCAATTCAAGTGCAGGAGCGCGTCCTCGTGGCGTCCTGGGGCGTCCTCGATTTTCCACAAGATGTTGCCTGCATGTCTGCGCCAATGCGGGAACTGGTCGGGAGACGCATGCCGGCCACGCGCGGCGAAACGGCGCTGCAACAAAGTGTCCCGGCGGGTGAACCGGCGGGCGCGGTCGATCAACAAACATTCATCGACCGCGCCGAGGATCGCGATTGCGCCCACGGCGTGTTCATCGTAATCGGATGCAGCATGTCGGGCATGCAGCGTCCGTGCGGTCGCGACCCGGAAATCAGGGGGCCCAGGTGACAGAACTAAATTCCTGCGATGCCACTTGGACTTGGCATGGGCCCGGCGGCGCTGATGGCTTGCTGCGATTGCAGCGAGTCTCGAGCGTGATTCGGTCCGGCGGGGAATTGCCATTCTTTGCGGCCAGTTCGTTTGGGATCGACCAGCGAGAACACTCATGACCTCAGGCATCTCTCCACGCGGCGCATGGTCGCGGCGCTCCGTCCTCGCGGGGTTGGCGGCGGTTGCGGCTTCTCCAGTCCTGCCGGCCAGCGCGGCGGGCGACGTGTCGGCGAAGTCGTTTCTCCAGCAGATCTACCAGAACTACGTCGGCAGTTCGACCGGCGCGGCCAAGGGCGTGCCGCTCGCCGCCGCCAAGGACGTGCGCGGCTATTTCACCGTCGGGCTCGCCTCCCTCATTCTCGAGGACCGCACCAGCGCGGCCAAGCGCGGCGAACCGCCGGCCCTCGACGGCGACCCGTTCGTGGGGCACCAGGATTGGGAGATCTCGAACCTCGCCGTCGAGGTCAAGGACACCGGCGCGGCCAAGGCGATCGGGACCGTCACCTTCACCAATTCCGGCAAGCAGGAGAAGGTTGTGCTCGAGCTGTTGCGCTCCGGCAAGGACTGGCGCATCGCCGATATCCAGTGGGATGCTTCGAGCCTGCGTGCCCTCTATCGCAAGAAGGCAACCGTCGGCGACGCCTATCCGGTCCGTTGAAAGGCGCGCCGCCGGCGGCGCCGCCTCTACCCCGGCAGCCAGCCAGGGGAGCGGTCTGCTGCTCCTATGGCTCTCTGCCCAGCGCGTGTGCGGCAGCCTGCAGCCGACACAACGCCCCATAGCCGATCCATTGGTCGACCCACCGAAACCTGCGTCATGGGCGAGAAAATAATCTCCACCCCGTTCAAGATTTCGCCGCCTGCCTGAAAATGTCAATCGAATCAACCCCATCCACGCGGCGTGCTGGCGCCGCCGGGGCCCCGCCTGCGCGCCCGCATTCCTTGTGCCGGGGAACGCGAGCCATTATCCTGCCGCCACGGCGGCATCCGGCCGGCCGCCTGGGACTCCCGGGAAATCAACGGCTTGCGCGCAGGCCGGGTATGCCTCTGCATCCCGGCGGTGCGCATCGAATCCTCGACCGGCTCTAGGGGCGGTTCGTGCAGTACATCTCGACTCGCGGCGAGGCCCCGGCGCTCGGCTTCATCGACGTGACCCTCGCCGGGCTCGCGCGCGACGGCGGACTCTACGTGCCGCAGGCGTGGCCGGCGCTCGACCCGGCCCGCATCGCGGGATTCGCCGGCCGCCCCTATGCCGAGGTCGCCTGCGAGGTGATCTCGCCTTTCACCGCGGGCGCCATCGCCGAAGCCGAGCTTGCCCGCATGATGCGGGAAGCCTATGGCGCGTTCCGCCATCCCGCCGTCGCCCCCCTGGTCCAGCTCGGACCGAGCAGTTTCGTGCTGCAGCTGTTTCACGGGCCGACGCTGGCCTTCAAGGACCTGGCAATGCAGTTCCTGGCGCGCCTGATGGACCATGCGCTGGAGCGGCGCCGGCAGCGCACCACCATCGTGGTCGCCACCTCCGGCGACACCGGCGGCGCCGCCGTCGAGGCGTTTGCCGGCCGCTCCCAGGTCGATGTCGTGGTGCTGTTCCCCAACGGCCGCATCTCGCCGGTGCAGCGGCGCATGATGACCACGGCGACCGCGGACAACATCCATGCCCTCGCCATCGAGGGCACCTTCGACGACTGCCAGGCGCTGGTGAAGGAGATGTTCAACCACGGCGCCTTCCGCGACCGCGTCGGGCTCAGCGGCGTCAACTCCATCAACTTCGCCCGCATCGTCGCCCAGGTGGTCTACTACTTCGTCGCCGCAGTGGCGCTCGGCGCGCCGCATCGCAAGGTCGCCTTCACCGTCCCGACCGGGAATTTCGGCGACGTGTTCTCCGGCTATGTCGCCGCCCGCATGGGCCTGCCGGTCGAGCGGCTCACCATCGCAACCAACGTCAACGACATCCTGGCGCGCACCCTGTCGAGCGGCGCCTACGAAGTCCGCGGCGTGGTGGCCACGACCTCGCCCTCGATGGACATCCAGGTGTCTTCCAACTTCGAACGGCTGCTGTTCGACGCCTGCGGGCGTGATCCCCATCCGGTACGCAGCGCGATGGCGTCGCTGGCGCAGTCGCGCCGCTTCACCGTTCCCGAGCGCGCGCTAGACGGGATGCGCGCGCTGTTCACCGCCGATCGCGCACTCGAGGACGAAACCGCGGCAGCGATCCGCACCACGCTGCGCGAGACCGGCCACCTGATCGATCCCCATACCGCGGTCGCCGTCGCGGTCGCCGAGAAGGAAAGCCGCGAGCGCGACAGCGCGATCCCGATGGTGGTGCTGTCGACCGCCCATCCGGCGAAATTTCCCGATGCCGTCGAGGCCGCTTGCGGCGTCCGCCCGGCTTTGCCGGGCTGGCTGGCCGGCCTGGAGGACAGGTCCGAGCGATCGACCGTGCTGCCCGCCGACCAGGCGGCCGTCGAAGCCCATATTCTCGCCCACAGTCGCGCCGCGCGCGAAGGAGTTGCCGCATGAGTGTCGAAGTCACCCGCATCCCGTCCGGACTGGTCGTGATCACCGATGCCATGTCGCATCTGCAGACCGCTTCGCTCGGGGTCTGGGTCGGGTGCGGCAGCCGCTACGAAGCGGCCGACGAGCACGGCATCTCGCATTTCCTGGAGCACATGGCCTTCAAGGGCACGGCGCGCCGCACCGCCCGCCAGATCGCCGAGGAGATCGAGGCGGTCGGCGGTGACCTCAATGCCGGCACCGGCGTCGAGATGACCGCCTATTACGCGCGGGTGCTCCGGACCGACATGGCGCTGGGGCTCGACGTGCTGGCCGACATCCTGTCGCATCCGAGCTTCGATCCCGAGGAGATCACGCGGGAAAAAAACGTCATCGTCCAGGAGATCGGAGCGGTCGAAGACACCCCCGACGATCTCGTCTTCGAGCACCTCCAGGCGACCGCATTCGCCGGACAGCCGGTCGGCCGCTCGATCCTGGGCACGCCCGCGACGGTGCGCTCGTTCGACGCCAAGCGCCTGCGCGGCTATCTCACCCGCAACTACCGCGCTCCTGCCATGGTGGTGGCCGCCGCCGGCGCGGTCGACCACGAAGCCGTGGTCGTGGAGGCCGAGAAGCGGTTTTCCCAGTTCGTCGGCCCGGCGGCGGGGGAGCCCGCGCCGGCGCGGTTTTCCGGCGGCGCCTTCATCGAGAAGCGCGATCTCGAGCAGGTCCACATCGCATTGGGGCTGGAGGGCGTGCCGCAGCGCGATCCCGCGATCTTCAGCCTGCAGGTCTTCACCAATGTGCTCGGCGGCGGCATGTCGTCGCGGCTGTTCCAGGAGGTCCGCGAGCAGCGCGGGCTGTGCTACTCGATCTACGCGTTTCACCAGCCCTATGCCGACACCGGGATGTTCGGCCTCTATGCCGGGACCGATGCGATCGACGCGCCGGAGCTGATGCGGGTGGTGGTGGGCGAACTCGCCGCCGCTGCCGACACCATTACCGAGGAGGAGGTCGCCCGCGCCAAGGCACAGATGAAGGTCGGCCTGCTGATGGCGCTGGAAAGCTCGAGCGCGCGCGCCGAGCAGCTGGCCCGCCAAGTCTTCGTGTATGGCCGCCCGATCCCGATCGAGGAAATCGTCGCCAAGGTGGACGCGGTGACCGTCGCGAGCACCCGGGCGGCCGGACGCGCCCTGATCGCCCGCTCCAAGCCGGCGGTGGCCGCGCTCGGACCATCCGGGCTTGAAAGCGCTGCTGCGATTGCCGAAAGTCTGACCCAGAAGGCTGCCTGACCAGAAATCCACAAGGGCCGCTGCCGGCCACCTCCGACGAGACATGGCGTTCTTCCGAACCACCTCTTTCCCCGAGACGATGCCCGCGATCGACGGCGATCGTGTGGTGCTGCGCCAGCCGCAAACGTCCGATTATGCCGAATGGGCCGAATTGCGCGAGCGCAGCCGCGATTTCCTCAAGCCGTGGGAGCCGATCTGGCCCGCCGACGATCTCACCCGCGGCGCGTTCCGCCGCCGGCTCAAGCGTTATGCCGAGGATCAGCGCGCCGACCAGTCCTACTCGTTTTTCATCGCCCTCAAGCCGGAGGGGGTGCTGGTGGGCGGCATCACCCTCGCCAACATCCGCCGCGGCGTCGCCCAGGCCGGCAGCATCGGCTACTGGGTCGGCGAACCCTATGCCCGCACCGGGATCATGAGCGCGGCGTTGCGGGCCATCATCCCGTTCAGCTTCGGCACCCTGCGCCTGCATCGGCTCGAAGCCGCCTGCATCCCCACCAATGCGGCCTCGATCGGCCTCTTGGAGAAGTCCGGCTTCCAGCGTGAAGGCTATGCGCGGCAGTATTTATGCATCAACGGCATGTGGCAGGACCATCTGCTTTATGCCCGCACCAAGGACGAGCCGCCCCAGATTCGCCCCAACCGCCCGATCGAGGCATGAGGTCGCATCCGAGCGCCTTTGGAGCGCCACGGTTATGCTGCTATAATGTTTGGTGTATTTGGGGGCTGGGAGATTCCATGGGCGACCTGGAAACCGGACCCGGCACGGAGTGGCGCAGCTTGCGCAGAACCATTGCCGGCATGATCGTGCTGACGGTGTTCGCCGGCTGCTCGTCGCTGACCGGCCTGACCGGCGCGGAGAAACCGCCGCCGGCCCCCGCCGCGACCGCCGACGCCGGCACGTCGGCCCCGGCACCGCAACCGCCGCCGCAGCCCGCCGCGCCGCCACCGGCCGCAACAGCCAATGCGGCGACGTCGAGCACGTCATTTTCCAGCCGCGTCAGGCAGTGGTTCATCGGCGATCTGACCGGCGGCACTCTGACGGCGGCGCCGAGCCGGACCCAGGCATCGATCGATTTCGATTGTCCGACCGTCGACTATCGCCAGGGAGCGGCGACCCTCACGGTCAACGACCCCAAGGCCGAAAACACGGCGCTCAGCCTGAAATACCAGGCGAGCTTCGTGAAGACGGCGCGGGAATGCGACGTTCGCGGCGACATGGTGACGATCAGGGTCGGGGTCCAGGGGCGGGTCGTGGTCGGGCCGGCCGGCGGGCCGGGAACCGTCACCGTGCCGCTACGCTATGCGCTGGTCCGCGAAGGGATCGAGCCGAAGACGATCTGGACCAAGTTGTTCGTCCTCAACGTCGCGGTCACCGACATCCAGCTCAACGTTCCCTTCACGCACATCGAAGAGGAAATGACGGTACCGATCCCGCCGCGGGCCGAGCTCGATGCCTACGTGATCTATATCGGCTTCGACCCCGACGGCCTCAAGCCGGTCGAGAAGCCGAAGCCGGTGGCCAAGCCGAGAGCCGCACGGGCGAGGTAACCGGGGCGCGGCCGGCCGCCTCAGTTCAGCTTCGCCTTCACGTCCCTGATGCTGTTGGCGATCAGGCTGTCGGCGGCGGCGCCGTGGGTCGTCTGCACCAGGATGTTCTCCGCGGCGGCCACCGCGGCGTCGGCGGCTGCGGCGCGCACGTCGGCGAGCGCCTGGGCTTCGGCCTGGGCGATCTTGGACTCGGCCATCTTGGTGCGGCGGGCGATGAACTCCTCGACCTTGCCCTTGGCCTCGCCGGCGAGACGCTCGGCCTCGACCCGCGCGTTTACGATGATGGCCCGGGCTTCCGTCTCGGCCTCCACGCGCTTCTTCTGATATTGCGCCAGCACCGCCTCGGCCTCGGACCGCAGGCGCTGGGCTTCGTCGAGCGCCTGCTTGATGCGGTCGCTGCGCTCATCGAGCGCGGAAAGCGCCAATTTGGGCACGCCGAATTTGACGAGAATGCCCAGGAAAATCACGAAGGCGAGCAGAACCCAGAATTCGGGATCCTCGAACATGGTGGTCCCCTCAGCGCTTGATGGCGTCTTCGACCGCGCGCGCGACCGCGTCCGCCGACGGGGTAATGCCGATCAGGCGGGTGACGATGGCAGCGGCGGCGTCCTGGGCGATGCTACGCACATTGGTCATGGCGGCGGACTTGGTCGCCGCTATGCTCTTTTCCGCGTCGGCGAGCTTGCCCTGCAGCTTGGCCTCGAGCTCCTTGCGGTTCGCCTCGGCGGCAGCGTTGAGCTTGTCGCGGGTTTCCGCCGCGATCGCCTGAGCCCGGGCGCGGGCGTCGGCCAGCGCCTTTTCATAGGCCGCGACCGCGCCGTCAGCCTGGTCCTTCATCCGCCCGGCTTCGGCAAGATCGCCGGCGATGCGGTCCCGCCGTTCGGCAATGATGGTGCCCATCCGCGGCAGGATGAGCTTGGACACCATGATGTAGAGCGCGGCGAAGCAGATCACCAGCCAGAACAGCTGGGAGGCGAAGGTCTCCTTCTGGAACGGCGGAAATCCCCCGCCACGCTCGGAGGCAGGGGTCGCCTCCGTCAGTGTGGAATGCTCGTCCGCCATGGCAGGCTCCGGTGGCGAAGGCCGTGCGCCGCCAAGCGCGACGCACGGCCTCGCGGGTGATTACAGGGCGAACAGCAGCAGCAGCGCGATCAGCAGCGAGAAGATGCCGAGCGCTTCGGTCACCGCGAAGCCGAAAATGAGGTTGCCGAACTGGCCTTGCGCGGCGGACGGATTGCGCAATGCGGCGGCGAGGTAATTGCCGAAGATGGTGCCGACGCCGACGCCGGCGCCACCCATGCCGATGCAGGCAATGCCGGCGCCGATATATTTGGCGGCTACGGGATCCATATGAAGCTCCTTGTTTGCGTGGGGCGGGAAAGGCTCGGCGCCGAGGTATCGGCCTCAATGGCCGGGATGGAGGGCATCGTTGAGATAGATGCAGGTGAGAATGGTGAAGACATAGGCCTGGAGGAACGCGACCAGCAGTTCGAGGCCGACCAGCGCCACCGTCAATGCGAGCGGCAGCGTCGCGCCGAACCAGCCGAGCACGCCCAGACCGCCGAGCATGGTGACGAAGCTCGCGAATACGAACAGCGTGATGTGGCCGGCGAGCATGTTGGCGAACAGACGCACGCTGTGGGAGATCGGCCGCGACAGGAAAGAGAGCACCTCGATGAACACGATCAGCGGCAGCATGTAGATCGGGATACCCTTGGGCACGAACAGGTTGAGGAAGTGCAGCCCGTTCTTCCAGAAGCCGTAGATGATGACGGTGAAGAACACCAGCAGCGCCAGCGCGGCGGTGACGATGATGTGGCTCATCACCGTGAACTGGTAGGGAACGAGCCCGACCACGTTCGACACCAGGATGAACATGAACAGCGAGAACACCAGCGGGAAGAACTGCATCCCGCCCTCGCCGATGGTGTTGCGTATGGTGTCGGCGACGAACTCGTAGGCGAGTTCGGCGACCGATTGGATGCGGCTCGGCACGATGCGGCGCGATGCCGTGGCGCCCAGCATCAACGCGGCAGTGATTCCGACCGACAACAGCATGTAGAAGCCGGAATTGGTGAAATCCAAATGAGCCCCGCCGACCTGGCCGAGCGGCAGCAGCGACTCGATCTTGAACTGGTGGATCGGATCGGCCATGACCCAACTGTCTCTCGTCTGCGCGACGTGACCGGCGCTGCGCCATCACGCCCTGTTGCACCACTAGGTGTCGCCGGGTGGAACGCCCGCCGCCCGCACCACATTGAGCACGCCGGCGGCGAAACCGAGCAACAAGAATACAATCAGCCCCCACGGCGAGATGCCGAGCCAGCGGTCGAGCGCCCAGCCGATGCCGGCCCCGACCAGAACACCGGCGACCAGCTCGGTCGAAAGCCGCAACCCGCGCGCCATCCCCGATCCGACGGATTGCGGCGGCGGACCTTCCGTCTGCGGCATTCGGCCTGGCCGGTCACGGCCAAGCTCGTCGCCGAGACGCCGCAGCCTCGCGGAAAGAGCAGCCTCGTTGCGGGATTGGTCGCCTGTCTCGTCGTGCGCGTCATCGGGCATGATTTACGCCATTCGCGCGCTCGCCTGATTGGAAACCGCCCCCATCGAAGCCGCGCGGACCATACTGATTGGGGGGTATCGAGTCAACACTCTGTGCGACTGCGGCAACCGGCTGATATGAAAGGACAATCACGCCGTTTCAGCGAGCCCCGAACCGGCCCGCAGACGGGCTGCGCGACGGTATCATGGTGCGATTCCGAATCGAAAAGTCGCAATCCAGCCACGGCCTTGCCGCAAAAGCGCGTTCTAGTCGCGACCGCAGCTGTCCGAACAAGGGGGAACATGATGGGCCGACTGATGGCATTCATCGTGGTGGTCGTGTGCAGCGCCCAGGCGGTGCTCCTGCGCGCACAGGAGCCGTCCCTCGACGTGACCGACAAACGCTTCACCTATCACCGCATCGATGACGGATATCTGCGTCTCGATCTGCGCTCCGGCGCGGTCGCCACCTGCCGGCAGCGCGAGGCGGGCTGGACCTGCACCCTGGCGCCGGACGAGCGCGCCGCCCTCGACAATGAGATCGGGCGGCTGCAGCGGGAAAACGCCGCGTTGAAAAATGCGCTGCTCGAGCGCGGCCTGACGCTTCCGTCACCACCGGCCGACGCGCCGGCGCCGGTCTCCCCGCCGGTCGCATCGGAATCGCCGCAAGCGAGCCCGCCCGCCGCGCCGGCGCTTCCCCCGGTCGCTTCTGCGCCGCCGCGCCCGCCCGCGCCGATTCCCGCCGAGCCCGATCAGCGGCCACGCGACAATGCCGAAATCGATCGGGTCATGGACGCGGTGGAGCGGCTGTGGCATCGCCTCGTCGAGCTGATGACGAGCATTCAGCGCGACCCCCAGAAAAAGAGCTGAGCCGAGTTTCGTCGGGTTGGGCAACGGAGGGGCTGCGCATCCCGCGTCAGCCGAACCCGGCGGGTGGCAACATGAATGGCGGCCGCGCGCTTGCGCCAGCCATGATTGTCGAGAACCGCGCCGGCAGCGCGGCAGGCGTTTTGCTAACGCGCCGCGCGGCCGCGCGAACCGAGCGCCCTTGTGAGCAGGTAGACGGCGGTGGCGAATACCAGCGCCGCCCCCAGCACCACCAGATAGGCGCCCAGCGGGGCCTCCACATAAGGCACCGTGATCGCATTGAGCTGCCGCACGAACAGATTGATGGCGAAGAAATAGATGAGCCAGGCCGACAGCAGCGCCGCCATGGTGCGCGGCAATGCCGCGAGACCGGGCTGGCGGCGGATCACCCCGGCGGTCGTCCGGCGAAGATTTCCTGCGTCGTGAAGCATGTTCGCATCCTTTCAAAGAGTCCGCGGCGGCGTGCCGCCGGGACGCGCCGACATCACGAAGCGCCCCACCCTCGGGCATCCCCCGATGTCCTTTCACTCGCGTGGACGTGCGTTGCATGCGACGTGCCAAAGTTCGGAATCGGCCGGCGGGCGGCGCCGCAAACGGTCCTCCCCGCCCGGATACCGCCGCACGCGGACCCACGCTCTCGCGACGGCATGGATGATGCCGCGGCCGCTCATTTCAAATGCAGCCCGTGCCTCATGCATCGGCAGACATGCGGTTGGAAAATGGTCATTATCGGATGCCCTGCCCCGAACCAGACCGGGCTCGCAAGTGAGCGAAACAGCGTGAGTGCATCAGTGAGCGCATCAGTGCTTTGCCGGCTCGTGATCGCCGATGACCATCCGTTGTTCCGGGGTGCGCTTCGCGAGGCGGTGACCGGCCTGTTCGAACGCAGTGAGATCGCCGAGGCCGGCTGCTTCGACGATATTTCCATGCTGCTCGACCGTGCCGACGACATCGATCTGCTTTTGCTGGACCTCACGATGCCGGGGGTTCGCGGATTTTCCGGCCTCATGTACATGCGTGCGCAATTTCCGGGCGTCCCCGTGGTGGTCGTGTCAGCGAACGACGATCCGGCCGTGATCCGCCGCTGCATGGACTTCGGCGCCTCGGGATTCATCCCCAAGACATTGGCCACCGGCCAGATCCGCGAGGCGATCGAAGCGGTGCTCCGGGGCGGCGTGTGGACGCCGCCCGACATCGATCTCGCCGCCGATGGCGGCGACGACAATTCGGCGATGCTGGCGCGGCTCGCCTCGCTGACCCCGCAGCAGGTGCGCGTGCTGATGATGTTGTCCGAGGGTCTGCTCAACAAGCAGATCGCCTATGAGCTCGGCGTGTCCGAGGCGACCGTCAAGGCACATGTCTCGGCGATCCTGCAGAAGCTCGGCGTGGAAAGCCGCACCCAGGCGGTGATCGTGGCCTCCAAGATCGACGTGGGACAGCGGTCGCAGGTGCCGCCGATCACGCATTGACCACGGCGATCGACCGCGCGATCACTCTGCCGCCGCGAGCCGCCGCGCCGCCCATTGCGATATCGTCGCGCGCAGCGCCGCCGGCTTGAGCGGCTTGTCGAGCACGGCGATGCCCAGAGCCCGGGCCGCGTCGCGGACCTCCGCAGAGCGGTCCGCGGTGATCAGCGCGGCCGGCAGGTGGGGGTCGAACTGGCGCCGCAGCGCGCCGATAGCCTCGATGCCGTTGCTGTGCTCGAGGTGATAGTCGACCAGCAGCCCGCTCGGCGTGCGGGCGCCGCCGCCCATCGCCGCAACGGCGCCGGCGAGATCGACGGCGGCGAGCAGCTCGCAGCCCCAGCCCTGGAGCAGGGCCGTCGTGGCGTCGAGAATGTTTGCATCATTGTCGAGGCAGAGCACCGTTTCCCCGATTCGCCCGCGGTCGAGACGGGTTTCCGGGGCGGGCGCACGGCGGGTCGCCGGCGGCGCCATCGGCACCTCGACGGAAAAATGCGAGCCGCGTCCGGTTTGCGAGACGAGGCCCAGCGGGTGATCGAGGACGCGGGCGATGCGCTCGACGATCGACAGGCCGAGGCCGAGGCCGCCGGCCTCCCTGGCACCCTGCTCGAGCCGGTGAAATTCGAGGAACACCGCGCGGTGCTGGTGCGGCGGAATTCCGATGCCGGTGTCGTGCACGTCGATGCGCAGCCGCGCCCCGCGGCGGCGGCACCCCACCAGCACGCGCCCGCCGCGGGTGTATTTGATGGCGTTGGAGATGAGGTTCTGCAGCAGCCGGCGCAGCAGGCGGCGATCCGATCGCACCGTGAGCGAACACGCGACGAAGACGAGATCGATGCCCTTGGCCTGCGCCACGGGAGCGAAGTCGAGCGCCAGCGGCGCCAGCACGTCGTCGATCCGGAACGCGGAGATGTCGGGGTTGAGCGTGCCCACGTCGAGCCGCGATATCTCCAGCACGGCGGCGAGAATGTCCTCCACCGCCGCGAGCGAGGCATCGACATTGCCGATGAGGAGGCGGGCGTCCTCGCCGACGCCGTGGCGCTCCACCAGGCTGGTCAGGTAGAGCCGCGCGGCACTGAGCGGCTGGAGGATGTCGTGGCTCGCGGCGGCGAGAAACCGCGTCTTGGAGAGGTTGGCCGCCTCGGCGGCGGAGTTCGCATCGGCCAGTTCCGCATTGCGGCGCTCGAGCTCGCGCAGCCGGTCGCGATAGCTCGCGATGGCAGCGATGGCAAACAGCAGCCCGATACAGACGAGCGCGACTGCGACGACGAACCAACCCTGCAGCATGGCGCGTTACGCCTTCGCCTCGGCCGACCCTGAAAAACTCTCGAAATGCGGCCTTTGCCGTGCCGATAAAGTCAACACAAGTCGGCCTTGCTGTCCATCTCGGCTGCGCTAGCCGCCCGCTGTGCGGCGCCGCCATCGACCCGATCATCTGCACAAAGATCGTGCTTGCGCCCGTGAATTCGGCACATCCCGCGGCCCGATCGCTCGCGCCGAGATTCGCGGGTACACGCCGGATTTGACGGCGCGCATTCGGCGCGCCATTGATCGCCGGACATGCAGCCCGCCGACACCTCCCGGCTCAAATATCGTAATCTCATTGAGTCTCTCCTGATCGGCGGAATCGGCGGACTTGCGCTCAACGCCGCCAGGTTTCCCGCCGGCTGGCTCGCCGGCGCGATGCTGTTTACCGCGGTGGCGGCGCTGCTGGGCCGTCCCATTTCGGTGCCGCAGCCCCTGGCGCGCGCATTCTTCATCATCCTCGGCATATCGATCGGCGGGGTGGTGACGCCTGAGACGGTGAAGGGGCTGTCGGCATGGCCGTTCAGCCTGTTCATGATTTCAGTCGCCATGGCCGGCGTGACCCTCGGCACCGTCACCTATCTCACCAAGGTGCATGGCTGGAATACGATCACCGCAGTGTTTGCCGGAGTGCCCGGCGGACTGAGCCAGGTGATGGCGCTGGCCACCGAACAGAAGGACTGCGACGTGCGCGGCGTCGCCATCGTGCAGACGCTGCGGGTGGTGATCCTCGCCATCGGCGTGCCCGCGGTGCTGTCGGCGT
>DASYNT010000099.1:0-4592 GCA_036008405.1 Xanthobacteraceae bacterium | reverse complement strand
GTGGAGCCGCGTCGGCACGTCGCGACCGTCGCCGATGCGCCCGTGCACCAGCGCCATGTGGTAGACCTTGTCGAACGGCGTCACATAGGCATAGCCCTTGAGCGTGCCGATTTCGGTCGGCACCGTGAACTCGCTCACCCGCTCGACCAGCTTTTCGCGCACTTGCCGGTAGGCGATGAGGTCGGCGATGGTGATGCGCTTGAGCCCATGGGCGTCGGCGAACCGCGCCACGTCGGGCCCGCGCATTACGGTGCCGTCGTCGTTCATGAGTTCGGCGAGCACGCCGACCGGCGGCAGCCCGGCGAGCCGGCACAAATCCACACAGGCCTCGGTATGGCCCGAGCGCATCAGCACGCCGCCATCCCGCGCGACCAGCGGAAACACGTGCCCGGGGCGAACGAAATCGGCCGCGCCATTGTTGCCGTTGGCGAGCGCGCGCACCGTGTTGGAGCGCTCCTCGGCCGAAATCCCGGTGGTGAGCCCATGGCGCACGTCCACCGATACGGTGAAGGCGGTGCCGAGCGGCGCGTCGTTCATTGCGACCATGGGGTCGAGATGAAGGCGCTTGGCCTCCTCCACCGACAGCGGCGCACAGACGATGCCGGAAGTGTGGCGGATGATGAAGGCCATCTTCTCCGGCGTGCACATGGCCGCCGCGACGAACAGATCGCCTTCGTTTTCGCGGTCGTCATCGTCGGCGACCACGACGATATCGCCGCGCGCAAAGGCGGCGGCGGTCGATTCCACCAGCAGCTGGGATTCACGCGTGATCATGCAAGGCGTTCCTCGACCCCGGCCATATCAGAGGGGCTGATCGGCCGGGCTGCGCCACGGCCAAGCCGGTGTCGCGCCCACCTGGCCCCTGTGGCGCAGATAGTGATCGGCGAGCACGCACGCGAGCATCGCCTCGCCGACCGGCACCGCACGGATGCCGACACAGGGGTCGTGGCGGCCCTTGGTGGCGATCTCGGTCTCGCGGCCGTAGCGGTCGACGGTGGCGCGGGGAGTGAGAATCGATGACGTCGGCTTGACGGCAAAGCGCGCCACGATGGGCTGGCCGGTCGAGATGCCGCCGAGAATGCCGCCGGCCCGGTTGGACAGGAAGCGCGGCCGGCCGTCATTGCCCATCCGCATCTCGTCGGCATTGTCCTCGCCCGACAGCGCCGCCGCGGCAAAGCCGGCGCCGATCTCGACGCCCTTGACCGCGTTGATGCCCATCAGCGCCGCGGCGATGTCGCCGTCGAGCTTGCCGTAGACCGGCGCGCCGAGCCCGACCGGCACGCCCTCGGCGATCACCTCGATCACGGCGCCAATGGAGGAACCCCGCTTGCGGATCTCGTCGAGGTAATCCTCGAAGAAGGCGGCCTTGGCGGCATCCGGGCAGAAGAACGGATTGCGCGCGACCTCGTCCCAGTCCCAGCGGTCGCGGTCGATCGCGTGCGCGCCCATCTGCACCAGCGCCGCACGCACGGTCACGCCTGGGATGATTTTGCGCGCGACCGCACCGGCGGCGACGCGCGCGGCGGTCTCCCGCGCGGAGGCGCGCCCGCCGCCGCGGTAGTCGCGCAGGCCGTATTTGGCGTCATAGGTGTAGTCGGCATGGCCGGGGCGGTAGAGATCGCGGATCTCGGAGTAGTCCTTCGAGCGCTGGTCGATATTCTCGATCGCCAGCGCGATCGGCGACCCGGTGGTCACCTGCACCCCGCTCCGGTCGTCGACCATGACGCCGGAGAGAATCTTCACCTCGTCGGGCTCGCGCCGCTGTGTGGTAAAGCGCGATTGGCCGGGACGGCGGCGATCGAGATCGCGCTGGATGTCGGCTGCCGTCAGCTCCAGAAGGGGCGGACAGCCGTCGACCACGCATCCAATCGCTTCACCATGGCTCTCGCCGAAGGTGGTCACCCGAAACAAATGGCCGAAGCTGTTGTGGGACATGAGACTGAGCCTGCGCTCTGGTAGCCCGCGCCCGCAGCAGGGTCAAATTGGCGACCCCTCCGTTCCACCGCCGGCGTCGCGGAGCTCGCGACATCGGGATGGCGCACGGCTTGACCACCCCGTCCGGCCATTGGCACTGCCCGACAGGCGGCCGGGAGAGCTGTCAAAATGAAGGGCGCTTCACCTTTCTGAACCGCCGTTAATCCGTTTATGAACGTTCGTTAAGTTTTTGAAAAATAAGCGGTTTTCGCAAAAAACATGTTGCGGGACGAAGGCCCCTCGGCTATACGGAAATGGTGATCCGCGCGCGGGCACCCGAACAGAAGTTCGGGTGCTTGGTCAGCCGGTCCTAACGTCGGAGGGTTTCATCATGGCGACGAAGAAGACGAAGAAGTCGAAGAAGACGAAGAAGCCGAGCTAATTCGCCGATATCGCGGCCTCTTTCAAAGCGGAGGCCGGTTCGATACGGATGCAGACGCAGCTTCGGCTCGACGTTTGCCGATATAGCAGGGCCGGCCTCGTGCCGGCCCTCTTGCATAGTCAGGGCCCGCTTGCTTTCGCTGCTCTGCCGTTTCGGTTCATCCGTAACGGTTGACCGATCCCGGAGCGAACTCGTAGACCACCCCCTGGGCGATGTCGCCCAGCGGCGCCTCGGCCGGCGGCTTGACCGCATAGAGCACGAGAAGGGCCCGGGCCACACCGCCATGGGCAGTGACGATCGCATCGCCGGATACTCCATCATGCCAGTGGCGTACCCGCACCAGCAGGTCGGCATAGCTCTCCCCGCCCGGCGGCCGGAAATTCCATTTGTCGCGCTCGCGCGTTGCGAGAACCGAGCGGTCGAGGGCCCTGACCTCCTTGTAGGTCAGCCCCTCCCATCTCCCGAACGAGAGCTCGGCGAGCCGCGCATCGATGGCGTAGTCCTCAGGGGCGACGCCGAGCGCGGTACGCAGGATGGCCATGGTCCCGCGGGCCCGCGACAGCGGGCTCGAGGTGAAGGCGAATTGCCGGGGCGAGGCGCCGCCGACCACCAGCAGCTCCCGCAACAGCTCGCCGCATCGCGCCGCCTGCTTGCGGCCCAGGGCATTGAGAGGGACGTCGCGCCGCCCCTGCAGCCGGCGCTCGGCATTCCAGTCGGTTTCGCCGTGCCTGACGAAGTAGAGCTTGCGAGGTCGCACCTCTGGGCGCGGGGCGCAATCAGTCGCGGCCGACGAAGATGTCCGGTGCATCGGGATGCTTCATGCCGACGATGTGATAGCCGGCATCGACGTGATGGATCTCGCCGGTCACCCCGCGCGACAGATCCGAGAGCAGATAGACAGCGGTGTCGCCGACCTCGTCCGCGGTGACGTTGCGGCGCAGCGGCGCGTTGTGCTCGTTCCAATTGAGGATGTAGCGGAAATCGCCGATGCCGGAGGCGGCGAGCGTCTTGATCGGGCCGGCCGAGATGGCATTGACCCGGATGTTCTTGGTGCCGAGATCGGCTGCGAGATAGCGCACCGAGGCCTCGAGGCCGGCCTTGGCGACGCCCATCACGTTGTAATGGGGCATCCATTTCTCGGAGCCGTAATAGGTGAGCGTGAGCATCGCGCCGCCATTGGTCATCAGCTTTTCGGCACGCTGGGCGAGCGCGGTGAGCGAGAAGCAGCTGATCAGCATCGTATTGGTGAAATTGTCCTGGGTGGTGTCGATATAGCGCCCGTCGAGCTGGTGACGGTCCGAGAAGGCGATGGCGTGGACGAGAAAGTCGATGGTGGGCCAGTGCGCCGCGATCGCCGCGAACACCGCGTCGATGGAGGCGGGGTCGGTGACGTCGCAATGGCCGAACACCAGGCCGTCGACCTCCTTGGCGAGCGGCTCGACCCGCTTTTTGAGCGCGTCGCCCTGATAGGTAAACGCGAGTTCCGCGCCGTGAGCCCGTGCGGATTTGGCGATGCCCCAAGCGATCGATCGATTGTTGGCAACGCCCAGGATCAGGCCGCGCTTGCCCCGCATCAGCCCCGCGGAATCCGGCATGTCGTCCTCGTTTTGCCGGTCACCGACCGGACGCCTCCTATGGCATAGGGTGCCGGGGCCTTCAATGCAACCCGACGGGCGCGAGCGGATCGCCCGCCGGGAACGGGCGCCGGCATCCCGCCACAGACGTCGCAGCGGCAAGGAGATCGCTATTTCGTGCCGCGGCGCGGATCGTAGGGTTTATGATCGCGCCACTTCTTCATCAAATCTTCGAGCTCGGGGTCGCCGCGCTCGGGCAGTGCGATGCGCACCGTTGCGAGCAGGTCGCCGGTCTTGCCCTCCACCGGCATGCCCTTGCCCTTGAGGCGGAAGGTGCGGCCGCCGCTGGTCCCGGCCGGTATGGCGAGTTCGACCGCGCCGCTCAGCGTCGGCACCCTCACTTTGCCGCCGAGCACTGCCTCATAAAGGGTGATCGGCACGTCGGTGCGCAGGTCGTTGCCGTCGCGCTCGAACTGCTTGTGGGGCGCGATACTGATGGTGATCAGGGCATCGCCGAGACCGCCCGGTCCCGGCAGGCCCTGCCCCTTCAGGCGGATCTGCTTGCCGTCCACGAGCCCCGCCGGGATCTTGACGTCGACCTCCTTGCCGGTGGGAAAGCGCACCCGCCGGGTGCCGCCGGCGGCCGCTTCCTCGAGCGTGAT
>DASYNT010000098.1:0-8397 GCA_036008405.1 Xanthobacteraceae bacterium | reverse complement strand
CCGGGCGTGATGGTGTAGAAGCCCTCGGGCGCCTGGCGGTCGCCTTCCTTGACCTTGGGACCGAGCTCGCCGGACCAGCGGCAGATCGGATAGGTCTTGAGATGCGCGAAATGGCCGGTGGCGTCCTGCTTCCAGACTTCGAATTCCGCCTCTTCCTTGAAGATGCGCACAAGAATCGGCGATTCCTTGGGCATGTTCTTCTTTTCGATCTCGGCGACCATTTCGGCCGACAGCGGCCGCAGCGCCCGGGCGGTGGCCACGTTGGTGCCGTCGGTGTCGCAGCCCGCGAGCGCAGCCGCTGCCGCGATCACTGCGGACACTGCCAAGAAACGGGATGTCGTCTGTAACCGTGCGTGCAGCGTGGAACGTTTCAAACGCGCCACTCCCCCAAATCCCCATTGAACCCCGCGCCGGTTCCCCAGCAACGCGAAACCAGCCCAACATAACTAGCCTTAAGATGTGGTATAAGCAAGGCAAACAAAGGCCTGCGCGAACCGACGGCCGTGACGGTTAACGAAAGCTAAATCAAGCAGTTGGCCACGAAAAAGCGTGCGCCCGGATCGGGCGGCTGCGGGCGGCTAAGGCGCTGGTTTCCCACGATTTCCGTCCACGCCGGGGCCGAGGCTCGGCCGCCCGATGGCGAGGAATTTGCTCTGCCGGTCGCGTCGCACGGCGGCGGGGTCCATCGCCCGCAGCTGGCCGAATGCCGCAGCGATCGCCTCGCCGACCGCCTGGATGGTGGCCTTGGGGTCGCGATGGGCGCCGCCCATGGGCTCGCGGATGGTCTGGTCGATCACGCCGAGTCGCGTCATGTCGTCGGCGGTGATCTTCATGTTGGTGGCCGCCTCCTCCGCCTTGGCGGTGTCGCGCCACAGGATCGATGCCGCGCCCTCCGGCGAAATCACGCTGTAGATCGAATGCTCGAGCATCAGCACGCGATTGGCGGTGGCGAGCGCGATCGCCCCGCCGGAGCCGCCCTCGCCGAGAATCACCGCCACGTTGGGAACCCCAAGGGCGAGACAGGCCTCGGTGCAGCGCGCGATCGCCTCGGCCTGGCCGCGTTCCTCGGCGCCGATGCCGGGATAGGCCCCGGCGGTGTCGACCAGCGCCAGCACGGGGATGTCGAAGTGGTCGGCCATCTCCATCAGCCGCACCGCCTTGCGATAGCCTTCCGGCCGCGCCATGCCGAAATTGTGCCGGAGCCGGCTTTCGGTGGTCGAGCCTTTCTCGTGGCCGATCACGCACAGGCCGTCGCCGTTGAAGCGGCCGAACCCGCCGATGATGGCGTCGTCGTCGCCGAATTTGCGGTCGCCGGCGAGCGCGGTGAAATCGGTCAGCAGCGCCGCCACGTAATCGACACAGTGCGGCCGCTGCGGATGGCGCGCCACCTGGGTTTTCTGCCACGGCGTCAGCGTCGCATAGAGCTCCTCCAGCGCCGCGTTGGCCTTGCCTTCGAGGCGCGCGATCTCCTCGCCGATGGCGACCGCATTGCCGGCCTCCTGGAGCGCGCGCAGCTCCTCGACCTTCGCCTCCAGCTCGGCGACCGGCTTTTCGAAGTCGAGATAGCTCCGCATCACCGCTCGCCCGGCGCTTCGCCCAACGGGTGGAGATCGCGCACCAGGCTCTTGAGGCGCTCGTCCAGCACGTGGGTATAGATCTGGGTGGTGGAAATGTCGGCATGGCCGAGCAGGGTCTGCACCACGCGCAGGTCGGCTCCATTGTGTAAGAGGTGGCTGGCGAAGGCATGGCGCAGCACATGCGGGCTCACCTGGGCCGGGCGCAGGCCGGCGGCGCCGGCTAGGCTCTTCAATTCGCGGGCGGCGTGCTGCCGGGTCAGATGGCCGCCTTCGCCGAACGAAGGAAACAGCCATTTCGACGGCGGCAGATCCCGCACCTCGCCGAGCAGGGACGCATACAGGCGCATGGCCGCCTTGGCCGCTTCGTTGAGCGGCACCAGGCGCTCCTTGCCGCCTTTGCCGCGCACGATCAGCATGCGCTCGTCCCGCCGTGCCGCCGAGGCCGGCAGCGCCACCAGCTCGGATATGCGCAGGCCGGTGGCGTACAGCAGTTCGAGCAGGCAATGGAGCCGCCGCGCCCGCAATCGCTCCAGCGCCGCAACGTCGGTCGCATCGGCGGCCTGCCGCGCCGCCGCGATCAGGCGGTCGACGTCGCCGATGGTGAGGACCTTCGGCAACGGCCGGCTGCGCTTGGGACCTTCGAGGATGGCCGCGGGATCGTCGCCGCGATGGCCTTCGGCATAAAGGAAGCGATAGAGCTGCCGGATCGCCGACAGCCGACGCGCCACCGATGCCGGCCTGAATGCGCGGGCGGCGAGGTCGCCGAGATAGGCCCGCAAATCGGGCGTGGCGGCGGTTGCGACCGTGCGCCCCCTGGCCTTCAGGAAGGCGGCGAGATCGTCGAGGTCGCGCGCATAGGCCACGAGCGTGTTAGCCGCGCCGCCCCGCTCGGAGGCGAGCATGTCGAGAAACAGCTCGGTCAGGCGCAGCGCCGGCGCCTTGCGCGCTCCCGTCGTCACTGGCGCTTGACGAAGTGGTCGGGCGGGACCGTGACGCTCATTTCGCGCGTTTTCGGATTGACGTAATTGGCCAGCGCATACATGGCTAGGTAACCCAGTCCGCCGACGATTCCCACCACCAGGAGGACCCTGAACAAGCTCGGCATGGCATGTTGTCCGCATGTCCCGTTTCACCGAGGCTTGAGTACGATCATTTTTGCCTCACCGGGGCAAGGAGGATTTTTGGCGGCGCAGCAGGGACATCGCTCCGCGCAGGTCATGCGGTATTATCGTGCGGGAGCCGCGCGCCGCCTAGCCGCCCCATTTGCCGCCCTTTCGTGTGGTGGCGCGCTGATGGGGTGGCACGCGCCGTCGCCGGGATCGCGGCGGGACCGTTCCTGCGCGCTCGCCACCGGTGGCCACAGGTTGGCCAGAGGTTTCGGCCGTTGTTTCCTGCGGGCGTTTGTGGGACCGTGCGGCCGTTTTCCGAAGGACGGTTCGATGGCGGATTTGGCATTGACGCCGGCACCCGGCGTGACCTCGGACGCGGCCGCACTCGCGGCGGCGCTGGGGCGGCGCTCGATCGTGCTGGTCGGCATGATGGGGGCGGGCAAGTCTTCGATCGGCCGGCGGCTGGCGGCCCGCCTGAACATCGCCTTCGTCGATGCCGATACCGAGATCGAATCGGCCGCCGGCATGTCGATCGCCGACATTTTCGCAATCCACGGCGAGCCCTATTTCCGCTCCGGCGAGATGCGGGTGATCGCCCGCCTGCTCGACCATGGTCCCCAGGTGCTGGCGACCGGCGGCGGCGCCTTCATGAGCGCCCAGACGCGGGCGACGATCCGCGACAAGGCGATCTCGGTGTGGCTGAAGGCCGATATCGACGTGCTCAGCAAGCGGCTGCGGCGGCGCAACGACCGGCCGCTGCTCCAGACCGAAGATCCGGTCGCCACGCTGACCGGCCTCCTGCAGGTTCGCGACCCCGTCTATGCCGACGCCGACGTCACCGTCATCTCGCGCGACGTCACCCATGACGTCATCGTCGACGAGATCATCGCCGCGGTCTGCGGCAAGCTCGCCATTGCGCTCCAGCCGGGCTGAAGGAGAATGCGATGACGGCGCCGTTGCGGCCGGTCCATCCGGCCATGATCGATCCGGCCCCGGGTGCCGGGATGCAGGAAAATCTGGTGCGTGTGGCGCTGGGTGATCGCGCCTATGACATCGTGATCGGGCGCGGCCGCATCGCTGCGTTGGGCGCGCGCGCCGCGGCGCTCAAGCCGGGCGCCAAGGCCGCGATCGTCACCGACGACCGGGTGGCGCCGCTCCATCTCGGTGCCGCCGAGGCGTCGCTCGCCGCAGCCGGGATCGCCAGCAGCCGCGTCATCGTCGGCGCCGGAGAGGGCGCCAAGAGCTTCGCCGGCTTCGAGCGCGTCTGCGAGGTGCTGATCGCGGCCCGGATCGAGCGCGGCGACCTCGTGGTGGCGCTCGGCGGCGGGGTGGTCGGCGACCTCGCCGGTTTTGCTGCCGCCGCGGTGCGGCGCGGCCTCGACTACATCCAGGTGCCGACGACGCTGCTCGCCCAGGTCGATTCCTCCGTGGGCGGCAAGACCGCCATCAATTCGAGCCACGGCAAGAACCTCGTCGGCGCGTTCCACCAGCCGATCCTGGTGGTCGCCGACACCGCTTTGCTCGACACCCTCCCGCCGCGCCAGTTTCGCGCCGGCTATGCCGAGGTGGTCAAATACGGGCTGCTCGGCGACGCCGCGTTCTTCGACTGGCTCGAGGCCAACCTCGGACAGGTGTTCTCCGGCGGAGCGGCGCGCGAGCACGCCATCGCCACCAGCTGCCGCATGAAGGCCGAGATCGTCGCCCGCGACGAGCGCGAGACCGGCGACCGGGCGCTGCTCAATCTCGGGCACACCTTCGGTCATGCCCTGGAGGCGGCGGCGGGATTTTCCGACCGGCTGCTGCACGGCGAGGCGGTGGCGCTCGGCACCGCGCTGGCGTTCGAGTTTTCCGTCCGGCTCGGCCTCATCGCCGCCGCCCAGGCGGCCCGGGTGACGCGGCATCTCGCCGGCGCGGGCCTGCCGGTCACCATCCGGGAACTCCAAGCATTCCCCGGCGGGCCGCCCGATGCGGACCGCCTGATGGACCTGATGGCGCAGGACAAGAAGGTGAGGCGCGGCAGGCTGACCTACATTCTTCTGCGCGATATAGGAAAGGCCTGTATCGCCCCCGACGTCGATCCGGCGCAGGTCCGCGCCTTCCTTGCCGAGAAGCTCGACCCGCGATGACGCCGCACGATTGGATTACCCTTTTCGTCGTCCTGGTGTTCCTGTTCCTGGCGTTCCTGTTCTCCGGCAGCGAGACGGCGCTGACGGCATCGTCCCGCGGCACCATGCTGCGGCTCGCCAAGGCCGGCAATCCCGACGCCATCATCGTCACCCGCCTGCTGGAGAACCGGCAGCGGCTGATCGGCGCCCTGCTGATCGGCAACAATGTCGCGACCATCGTGTCGTCCGCGCTCGCCACCGAGTTGCTGCTGTACTGGTTCGGCGATGTCGGCGTGATCTATGCGAGCATCGCGATGACGGTGCTGGTGATCGTGTTCTGCGAATTGCTGCCCAAGACCGCCGCCATCATCGCGCCGGACCGTCACGCCTTGGCGGTGGCGCGGCCGATCGCGCGGGTCGTCGCCGTGCTCGGCCCGGTGCTGACCGCGGCGGAATGGCTGGTGCGCGAGATGCTGGGGCTCGCCGGTGCAAGGATCGGCGAGAGCGAGCCGCTGCTGCCGCCGCACGAACGGCTGCGCGGCGCGGTCGACCTGCTGCACCGGGAAGGCAGCGTCGAGAAGCTCGATCGCGACATGCTCGGTGGCCTGCTCGACCTGCGCGACCTCACCGTGGCGGACGTCATGATCCACCGCACCGAGGTGATCACCGCCGATGTCGGCGAGCCGGCCGAGAAGGTGATCCAGCGGGTGCTCGACGAACCGGTGACGCGCATCCCGTTGTGGCGCGGATCGCCTGAGAACATCGTCGGCATCCTGCATGTGAAGGACCTGCTGCGGGCGATCCAGGCGGCGGGCGGCGACCCCGCCAAGGTCGACATCATGGCGGTCGTGCGTCCGCCCTGGTTCGTGCCCGACATCCGGCCGCTGTCCGAGCAGCTCAAGGCGTTTCGCCGCCGGCGCACCCCGCTCGCCCTCGTCGTCGACGAGTACGGCGAGTTCATGGGGATCGTCACGTTGGAGGACATTCTGGAGGAGATCGTCGGCGACATCACCGACGAGCACGACGTCGAAATCGCCGGAGTACGGCCTCAGCCGGACGGCTCGGTCAACGTCGACGGTGCGGTGCCGATCCGCGACCTCAACCGCGCCATGGACTGGAACCTGCCCGACGACGAAGCCACCACCATCGCCGGCCTCGTCATTCACGAGGCGCGCTCGATCCCCGAGCCGGGCCAGAGCTTCACCTTTCACGGCTTCCGGTTCCAGGTGCTGCGGCGGGATCGCAACCGCCTCGAAGCGCTGCGGATCACCCCGGTCGTGCAGAAGGCGCCGCCGAAGGCCGCCTGATCGGCTCCCCAGGTCAGCCCAGCCCTTCCTCGGGCGTCGCCGCGTGGATTGCGAGGGCATGGATGCCCGACTGCAACTCCGTCATGAGGGCGGCATTTATCATGCGGTGGCGCTCCAGCCGGCCCTTCCCCCGGAACGCATCCGATACGATATACACCCTGAAATGAGATTCACCGCCGCTTTGGTGGCCGGCATGTCCCTCGTGATGATGGGACTCGTCGACCACTTTCAGGCTCTGTGGCACGAAGGCCTCAGTCAACTTTTCTTTGATGATGTCGGAACGGCTCATGTCGCGTGCATTAACCGCACCCGCACGATTGCGTCAATCGCGGTGCGTCGGCGCGGCCCGAAACATGTCCTTCACGTTCTGTCAAGCTTGCGCGACGTGACGAAGCCTTCCCATAATGGGCAATGAAGTTCGACTCGCCCTTGTATGATCGCATCCGGGTCAAGCCCGGCGAGGACCGCCGGCTGCAGGCCGATCAGCCCTGCTGCGACTGGCCGGAATGCGCCAACGCGGCGACCCACCGGGCGCCGAAGGGGCGAAACCGCGAGCGTGAATATTGGCGCTTCTGCCTCCACCATGTGCGCGAATACAATCAGTCCTATAATTTTTTTGCGGGCATGAGCGACGATGCGGTCGCGCGCTACCAGAAGGACGCGATGACCGGGCATCTGCCGACCTGGCGGATCGGCATGGTCGGCGGCGCCGGACGGGTGAAGGGCAGGCCCGGACGGCCCTATTCGGGCGGCGAAGCCGATGATCCCTTCGGCATTTTTCGCGACCTCGGCGGTGGGGCGGGCGGCGAGCACCCCAAGGCCGAGACCGAGCGGCGCGCGCTTCGCAATGCCGAGCGCAAGGCGCTCCATGCATTGGGCCTCGAGGAGGGCGCCGCCCGCCTCGACATCAAGGCGCGCTTCAAGGAACTGGTGAAGCGTCACCATCCCGACGCCAATGGCGGCGATCGCGGCTCGGAGGACAAGCTGCGGGAAATCATCGAGGCCTATAATTACCTCAAGGCGACCGGATTCTGCTGATTTTGCCGATCTGGATGGGGCGGGTGCGGCCGGAGCCGCTGCAGGAACCCTCGAGCCGCGCTTCGGGGGATGAATCGGTCATGAATTCAATGATAAGGGGGTAATAGGGGGGCGCGGGCGGCGGCGCTGCCTGATTCGGCGGCATCGGCAAGGCGGCGCGCGGGAGCGACATCCGAGCCCGCTGCGGCGCTTTCAACTCGGGACCGGTTTCTGCTAAATTGGCGATGACATACGTTCTGCCTCATGCGAGCCGTCCCGCGCTTCGCCGATGCCGTCTGTCCAGACGCCGAAATCAAATGGCATGGATTTCAGCGTAGAACCGGGCCACGCCAACCGACGCCGCGGCCTTTCCGGTCCCATTGCCGTCGGACACGGGCCACGCGCGCACGGAGGAGCAATGACTGCCGTTACCCAGCCCACCGCCCCGGTTCCGGACATCAGGGTCTCCGTCCGGCAACTCTTCGGCTTCGACAGCGAGATGGAAGTGCCGGCCTATTCGGAGCCGGACGAGCACGTGCCGGAGATCGATTCCGACTATCGGTTCGATCGCCCGACCACGCTCGCGATCCTGGCGGGCTTTGCGAGGAACCGGCGCGTGATCGTGACCGGCTATCATGGCACCGGCAAGTCGACCCACATCGAGCAGGTCGCGGCGCGGCTCAACTGGCCGTGCGTGCGGGTCAATCTCGACAGCCATATCAGCCGCATCGACCTCATCGGCAAGGATGCGATCGTCATCCGCGACGGCCAGCAGGTGACCGAGTTCCGCGACGGCATCCTGCCGTGGGCCTATCAGCACAATGTGGCGCTGGTGTTCGACGAATACGACGCCGGCCGCCCCGACGTGATGTTCGTGATCCAGCGGGTACTGGAATCCTCGGGCCGCCTGACGCTGCTCGACCAGAGCCGGGTCATCAAGCCGCATCCGGCGTTCCGGCTGTTCGCCACCGCCAACACGGTCGGCCTCGGCGACACCTCCGGGCTCTATCACGGCACCCAGCAGATCAACCAGGCGCAGATGGACCGCTGGTCTATCGTCACCACGCTCAACTATCTGCCGCACGACAACGAGGTCGAGATCGTGCTCGCCAAGGCCAAGCATTATCGCACCGAACCGGGTCGCGACATCGTCAACAAGATGGTGCGGGTCGCCGACCTCACCCGCAACGCCTTCATGAACGGCGACATCTCGACGGTCATGAGCCCGCGCACCGTCATCACCTGGGCGGAGAACGCCGACATCTTCAAGGATGTCGGCTTC
>DASYNT010000097.1:0-3392 GCA_036008405.1 Xanthobacteraceae bacterium | reverse complement strand
TCAATATGGCGATGAAGAGTTTGCGCTGTTCCTGCGCCGCGGCTTCCTCAAGGGCTCGGGCCTGACCGACGAGGCGCTGGACCGCCCGATCGTCGGCATCCTCTCCACCGCGTCCGATTTCAATCCCTGCCACGCCACCGCGGGCCGGCTCGCCGAGGCGGCGGCGCGGGGCGTGCGCCTCGCCGGCGCGCTGCCCTTCGTGTTCCCGACCATCTCGCTGCACGAGGCGTTTTCGTTTCCGACCTCGATGCTGCTGCGCAACCTGATGGCGATGGACGTCGAGGAAATGGTGCGTGCGCTGCCGCTCGATGCGGTGGTCCTGATCGGCGGCTGCGACAAGACCATTCCCGCCGAGCTGATGGGCGCGATTAGCGCCGACATGCCGGCGATCGTGCTGCCGGTCGGTTCGATGCTGGCGGGCCGATACGAAGGCGCGCGGCTGGGCGCCTGCACCGATTGCCGGCGGTTGTGGGCGGCCTACCGCGCCGGCACGCTTGCCGGCGCCGATCTCGACCGTGCCCATGACCAGCTGATGCCCACCGCAGGCACCTGCATGGTGATGGGCACCGCCTCGACCATGGCGTGCCTCGCCGAGACCCTCGGTTTCACCCTGCCGGGGGCCGCAAGCGCGCCCGCGGTCTCGTCCGACCGCATCCGTATCGCCGAGGCCACCGGCAAGCGCGCCGCCGAGATGGCGGTGAGCGGCGGGCCGCTGCCGAGCCAGATCATCACCCGCGCGGCGTTGCGCAATGCCTCGGTGGTGCTGCAGGCGATCAGCGGCTCGACCAACGCGCTGGTCCATCTCGCCGCCATCGCCGGACGTGCCGGCATCGCCTATGACCTCGCCGAGCTCGACCGGGTCGGCCGCACCACGCCGGTGCTGCTCAACCTGAAGCCGGCCGGCAATCTCTTCATGGAGGACTTTCATTCCGGCGGCGGGCTGCCGGCTTTGTGGCGGCGCCTCGCTGACCATCTCGACCTGTCGGCCCGCCTGGTCAACGGCGAGACCATCGGCGATGTGGTGGCGCGCTGGCCCGCCTGGGTCGACAACGAGGTGATAAGGCCACCTGACCGGCCGATCTGCCCGGGCGAGGCGATCGCGATCCTCACCGGCAATCTTGCGCCGGAGGGCGCCGCCATCAAGCTCGCCGCAGCGACGCCCAGGCTGTGCGTCCATCGCGGGCCGGCGCTGGTGTTCGAATCGCTGCAAGACCTCGCCGAGCGCATCGACGACCCGGCTCTGCCGGTGACGCCCGACCATTGCCTGGTGCTGCGCAATGCCGGCCCGATCGGGGCGCCGGGCATGCCGGAAGCCGGAGCCCTGCCGATCCCCAAGAAGCTCGGATCGAAAGGCGTCACCGACATGGTGCGCATCTCCGACGCCCGCATGAGCGGCACCGCGTTCGGCACCGTGGTGCTGCATGTCACGCCGGAAGCCTCCGCCGGCGGCCCGCTGGCGCTGGTGCGCGACGGCGACATCATCACCCTCGATTCGACCAGGCGCCGCCTCGATCTCGCCGTCGACGACGCCGAGCTGGCGAGGCGCCGCGCCGCCTGGACGCCGCCGGCAAAGCCCGCGCGCGGCTACAAGCGCCTCTATGTCGAGCGCGTCACCCAGGCCGACAAGGGCTGCGACTTCGATTTCCTGGAGGGGTAGCCGAACCTTGATATGTATCACATATGTGATACATTGACGGCACGGCCGAAAAAGGGAGCGCGGAGATGGGCAAGACCGCATACATCACGGCGCGGATCGAGCCGAAGCTCAAGGCGCAGGCGGGACGGGTGCTGGCCAAAGTCGGCGTCAGCACCACCGACGCCATCACGATGTTCATGCGACAGGTCGTGCTTCACGACGGCCTGCCGTTCGAGGTGCGGGTGCCCAATGCCGAAACCCGCAAGGCGATCGAGGAACTGGAATCCGGCGGAGGCCAGGTTTTCCACGGAAGCACAAAGGAACTCTTTGACAGCATCATAAAGCCTCCCAAGAAGCGGAAAGCATGAAGGCCCTCCGATTCGGCGGAGCGTTCAGGAAAGACCTGAAACGTATTTCAAGGCGCGGTTACGATCGAGGACGTCTCGATTTGATCGTCGACGCGCTGCGGCAAGGGAGTTCGCTGCTCGCGTCTGTCCGTCCCCACCCACTCAAGGGGGAGTGGAGTGGGCACTGGGAGTGCCATGTCGCGCCAGACTGGCTATTGATCTACAAAATTACAGACAGCGAAGTCGTTCTCGCCCGAACCGGTACGCATTCCGACCTTTTCAAGCAATAGACCCGAAGCACGCCGGAGTGTGCACCTCCGTGGCAAATATGACGCATCGCCCTGGATGGTTGCGGGTTTGAGTCTGGTGAATCCCATGCCGCTCGACCTCTCCCTCAATCTCGCGACGGTGCGCCGGCAGTGGAAGCTGCCGGACGCGGTCGCGGCGGCGGCGCGCCACGGCTTTGCCGGCGTCGCGCCGTGGCGCGACATGGTCGAGGAGACCGGCGTCGCCGAGGCGGCGCGCATTTTCGCCGGCAGCGGGCGGCGCGTCACCGGCTACTGCCGCGGCGGCCTGTTCGGTTCCGGCGGCGCCGCCAAGTTCCAGGAGGCGGTCGACGATAACAGGTGGATGATCGACCAAGCAGTCGCCATCGGCGCCGAATGCATCGTCGTCATCGGCGGCGGGCTGGCGCCGGGATCGCGCGACCTTCCCGCCGCGCGGGCGATGTTCGCCGACGGACTGGCCGCGGTGCTGCCCCATGCCCGCGCCGCCGGCGTTCCGCTGGCGCTCGAGCCGATGCATCCGATGTATGCGGCCGATCGCGGCTGCGTCACCAGCCTCAGGGAGATGCTCGACATCGCCGACGCGCTCGGCAATGACGGACTGGGCATCGCGGTCGACACCTATCACGTCTGGTGGGACCCCGAGCTTGTGCCGCAGCTGGCGCGGGCCGGCCGGCGCATCATCGCCCACCACATCTGCGACTGGCTGGTGCCGACAAGGCATCTCCTCAACGATCGCGGCATGATGGGCGATGGTGTCATCGACTTCCCCGCCATCCGCCGCATGGTGGAGGAAGCCGGCTATCGCGGCATCCAGGAGGTCGAGATCTTTTCCGAGGACTGGTGGAGCCGGCCGGGCGACGAGGTGCTGGCGACCGCGGTGGAGCGGTTCAGGACGGTGTGTATGCCGGAGGACGGAGCACCGAGGACGGAGGACTGACCTGTCCTCCATCTTACGAGCTAGAAGCCCGATCGAGCGGACGCGGCCCGCCGCTATTCGGCGGCGGCCGGCAGTGCGACCGGCGGCGCCCCATGCCGCTCGACGACCGAGCGCTCGGGATCGAGCCAGAACGCCCAAATCGAGGCGCCGAGGATGAGCAGGATTGCCGCGACGACGAACTGCGC
>DASYNT010000096.1:0-11953 GCA_036008405.1 Xanthobacteraceae bacterium | reverse complement strand
CTGGTGATCGACGAATATGGCGGCAGCGAAGGAATCGTGTCGATCGAGGACATCGTCGAGGAAATCGTCGGCGAGATCGACGACGAGCACGACGAGGCGGCCGCCAAGACCGTGATCCGCCAGAACGACGGATCGTTCGTCGCCACCGGCCGCGCCAGTCTCGAGGAGGCGGTCGCCGTGATCGGCCCCGAATTCGACGTCGGCAAGGCCGCCGAAGAGGTCGACACGGTGGCCGGCTACATCGTCACCCTGGTCGACCGGGTGCCGGTGCGCGGCGAACTGGTGCCGGGCCCCGGCGCCTTCGAGATCGAAATTCTCGATGCCGATCCGCGCCGGGTCAAGCGCGTGCGGATTTATCCGAGCAAGGAGCGCCGCCGCGGCGCCGAGCGCAATGCCGCCCGCCGCCCCGAGGCGCGCATTCCCGCCCCGGCGCCGGACAGGGCGGAGCAGGCCCCTGCCGCCGCAGCCGCCGAGGCCGAGCCGCCAGCCGGAGCGACATCGAAGCCGTGAATTGGTTCCGACTGGCCCAGCCCGTCATTGTCGCCTGGGATTGGCGCCGGGCGGCGATCGCGTGCCTCGCCGGCGCGGCGTCGACCCTCGCCATGGCGCCGGTCAATTTGTGGCCCGTGCTGTTCTTGACCTTCCCGCTGCTGGTGTGGCTGATCGACGGTGCTGCGGCGGGCCGATCTGGCAGCGCCGGCCCCGCATTCGTGGCGGGCTGGTGGTTCGGATTCGGCTATTTCCTCGCCGGCCTCTACTGGATCGGCTACGCATTCCTGGTCGACGCCAGGACATTCGGCTGGCTGCTGCCGGTCGCGGTCACGGTGCTGCCCGCCGGGCTCGCCGTGTTCACGGGATTTGGAGTGGCACTGGCGCGGTTGCTGTGGACGCCGGGGCCGCTGCGGATCCTCACGCTCGCCGCCGCCCTCACCGCGAGCGAATGGTTGCGCGGCCATGTGCTGACGGGGTTTCCATGGAATGCCTTCGGCTATGCGCTGACGACGCCGCTGGCGCTGGCCCAGAGCGCGGCGGTGTTCGGCATCTGGGGCCTCACCTTCATCGCGGTCGCGGTATTCGCAAGCCCGGCCGTGCTGGCGGACGAGGGCAAGGGGCGGCGGTGGGCCCCGGTGCTGGCCGCTTTGGGCATATTGGCGGCGCTGGCGGTCTTCGGCACGGTCCGGCTCGCGCTCAACCCCACCCAAACGGTGGACGGCGTGCGCCTGCGCATCATGCAGCCGAACCTGCAGCAGGACGTGAAATTCAATTACAGCGCCAAGAACGAGGTGATGCGGCGCTATGTGGAACTGTCCGAACGGGTGACCGGGCCGGGTGCGGGTCTGGGCGGCATCACGCTTCTGATCTGGCCGGAATCCGCCTTTCCGTTCTTTCTCACCCGCGAGCCCGACGCCCTGGCGGCGATCGCCAATATGCTGCCTTCGACCGCGGTGCTGATCACCGGCGCCGCCCGCGCCGCCGAGCCTGCTCCCGGCGTCCAGGGCCTGCGCGCCTACAATTCGATCTATGTAATTGATCACAACGGCTCGATCCTTTCGATCTATGACAAGCTGCATCTGGTCCCGTTCGGCGAATATCTGCCGTTCCAAAGCGCGCTCGAGCGCATCGGCCTGACGCAGTTGACCAAGGTGCAGGGCGGCTTTCTCGCCGGCGACCGGCGGCGCCGGATTGCCGTGCCGGGCGGCCCCGCGATGCTGCCGCTGCTGTGCTACGAGGTCATCTTTCCCGGCGAGGCGGTGCCGCGCGGCGAGCGGCCGGGGTGGCTCTTGAACCTCACCAACGATGCCTGGTTCGGCATCAGCTCCGGGCCCTACCAGCACCTTCAGCAGGCGCGTGTGCTCGCCGTCGAAGAGGGACTGCCGCTGGTGCGGGCGGCCAATAACGGTATTTCGGCCGTGATCGATCCGCTCGGACGCATCGTGCGTTCGCTACCCCTGGGCAGCGAAGGCGTGCTCGACGCCGCCCTCCCGCGGCCAATTGCCGCCACGATATATGCGCGAATTGGCGACCTGTGGTTGTTGATCGTGGTTGTGCTCACGATGGCATCGGCGCTCGCGCTACGCTTGTTCAGATAACAAAACCGCAACTATAACGCGCATTCACATCAAGGCCAATTATCCAAAAGCTGCATATAATTTCAATTTTAAACATTAATTCTCATGCATTTCTGCATTCTTGATTCGATGACCGGTTGCACTTTGGTTGTGTCAGGTGCATGACGCCGGACTTCCTGGGGGATGCAAAGGAGAAGTTGAATGGCGAAGAAGGCTCCAAACCCAATTGACAAGCATGTGGGTAGCCGGGTGCGCATGCGTCGAATGATGCTGGGGATGAGCCAGGAAAAGCTCGGAGACGCGCTCGGCTTGACCTTCCAGCAGGTGCAGAAATACGAAAAGGGAACAAACCGCATCGGCGCCAGCCGCCTCCAGCAGATATCCCAGATCCTGCAGGTGCCGGTGGCGTTCTTTTTCGAGGGCGCGCCGATCGTGCCGGGCGAGTTCGAACCGGCGCCGGGCTCGCAGGAAGCGCCCTCTCCCGCTTATGTCTCCGATTTCCTCGCGACCTCCGACGGCCTGTCGCTGACCAAGGCGTTCATGCGCATCAAGGATGCCAAATTGCGCCGCCGTATCGTTGATCTCGTCCAGCAGATGGCCGGCGAAGAAGTGGAGGAAAAAGAGCAAAGATAGCCGCCACCGCCGGACCTGAGCCCACCCTGCCGCCATCCCGCCGGGCCCCTGCCCACCCCTTCCGCCCACACCTTGACCGCACGCGGCGCCGCTGCAAGAACACGCCATGATGTCGGCGCGAGCGGGTTCGCGTCCTGCGGGGAGATCGTCCGTGTCGCGCTCGAGCTATCTATTCACTAGCGAATCGGTTTCGGAAGGTCACCCCGACAAGGTCTGCGACCGCATCTCCGACGAGGTCGTCGACGCCTTCTTCGAACTCGCTCCGCGGCACGGGTGGGACCCTCGCCAGGTGCGGGTCGCCTGCGAAACGCTGGCGACCACCAACCGCATCGTGATCGCCGGCGAGACCCGCGGGCCGTCCGCGATCACCCGCGACTACATCGCCCACATCGCCCGCCTGGCGGTCAAGAACATCGGCTACGAACAGCCCGGCTTCCACTGGGAGAAGGCGGCGATCGATGTGTATCTGCACGCGCAGTCGAGCGACATCGCCCAGGGCGTCGATTCCGCCGGCAACAAGGACGAAGGCGCGGGCGATCAGGGCATCATGTTCGGCTATGCCTGTCGCGAGACGCCGGAACTGATGCCGGCGCCGATCTTCTATGCCCATCGCATTCTCAAGGTCATGGCGCAGGCACGCCATTCCGGGGAGTCCGAGGCGCTGGGGCCGGACGCCAAGAGCCAGGTGACGGTGCGCTACGAGAACGGCAAGCCGGTCGAAGCCACCCAGATCGTGGTTTCGACCCAGCACTACGACGAGAGACTGTCGTCGCACGACGTCCAGGCGATCGTGGAGCCCTATGTGCGCAAGGCCCTGCCGCAGGACTGGATCACCAAGCAGACGGTCTGGCACGTCAATCCCACCGGCAAATTCGTGATCGGCGGGCCGGACGGAGATTGCGGTCTCACCGGGCGCAAGATCATCGTCGATACCTATGGCGGCGCGGCGCCCCATGGCGGCGGCGCCTTTTCCGGCAAGGACCCCACCAAGGTCGACCGCTCCGCCGCCTATGCCGCCCGCTATCTCGCCAAGAACGTGGTCGCGGCGGAACTCGCCGATCGCTGCGCCATCCAGATCGCCTATGCGATCGGCATCGCCAAGCCCTTGGCGCTCTACGTGGATTTTTACGGCACCGGCAAGGTCGCCGAAGCCCGCCTTGAAAAGGCGCTCGACGAGGTGATGGATCTCACCCCGCGCGGCATCCGCGAGCACCTCGGGCTCAACCGCCCGATCTATGCGCGTACCAGCGCCTATGGCCATTTCGGCCGCGCACCGGAGGCGGACGGCGGCTTCTCCTGGGAACGCACCGACCTCGTCGACGAGTTGCGCCGGGTGGTGAAATAAACCGGGCCGCAGCACCGATTCGGGTTGATCGCGAGCGCGGTCGGGCCGAGATCCCGTCGCGATGATCGAGCACCGCACCAGCGGCGGCCAAGGGCGCGACCGCGCCTTTTTCGGCCGCCGCAAGGGCCACCGGTTGCGGCCGCATCAGAGCGCCTTGCTTGAGACCTTGTTGCCGCGCTTTGCCATCGACCTCGCCGCCGCTGCGCCGGCCGACCTCGCGGCGTTGTTCCCCCACGCGGTGGGCGCGGTGCGGCTGGAAATCGGGTTCGGCGGCGGCGAGCACCTGTTCGCGCAAGCGAGCGCCGAGCCCGGCGTCGGCTTCATCGGTTGCGAGCCCTTCGTCAACGGCATGGCGAAGGTCCTGGCGCTGATCGAGGCGGGAAAAACCCACAATATCAGGCTGTTCGCCGGCGACGCCGTCGACCTGCTGGGATGGATTCCGGCCTCGGCGCTCGCCCGGATCGACCTGCTCTATGCCGACCCGTGGCCGAAACGGCGGCACTGGAAGCGGCGCTTCGTGCAGGACGACACCGTCGCCATGATCGCGCAGGCGTTACGTCCGGGCGGAATATTCCGCTTCGCCACCGACGTCGAGGACTATGCGGCCTGGACCCTGGAGCGCCTGTTGCGCGCACCCGATTTCGCCTGGACCGCGCAATGCGCCGATGACTGGCGTCTGCCCTGGCCGGGCTTTGCCGGCACCCGCTATGAAGCCAAGGCCAGACGCGAAGGCCGCCGCCCGTGCTACCTCGAATTCCGCCGCCACATGTGAGGCCGGATCGTTCCGATTGCGGATTCCGCAATAACGATATTGAAAATCTATCCGGGCGCGCCCCACGGGCTTATTGTCACCCAGGACCGTCTTGCGTTCACTCCGAGCCGAGAGATCGAAACGGCGAAACAGGCTGCGGTTTGCGGCCGATCTCTTCATTGGAAAAAGGAGGACGCGATGGACGTTTCAACGGGAAAACCGTCGCGGCGGCATGTTTGCCTCGCTGCACAGGGAGTTGATCGATGCGAGACGAATCTTGCGAAGAGGCCGGAAGCCGACTTGGCATCGTACACGCCCTCGGCGAAGAGCCGATTTTCCACGCCGGCGACCCGGTCCGAATTTTGACCCGCTCTCCGATCGGTCATTACCGGGCGCCGACGTATCTGCGCGGCAAGACCGGCGTGATCGAGGCCGTGATCGAACCTGCCGGCATCGACAATGAGGAGGAGGGTTACGGTCGAAACGCCGGGGTGAAGCTTCACTACTACCGCGTCGCCATTCCGATGACGGAGATCTGGCCCGACTATGTCGGCTCGCCACGGGACGGCCTGCGCATCGAAGTCTTCGAAACCTGGCTGGAGAGGATCTGAAAGATGAGCCGACCTGATCGAAGTCACGACAATGATCATGACCACGGGCACGATCATCCCCACGCTGAGATCAGCCAATCCGAGCGTCTCGGCTATTACGAAATCATGGAGACGGCAGTCCGGGAGCTTCTCGTCGAGAGAAAGCTGATCGGCCCGGACGAAATCCGCCGCCAAATCGAGGTCCTCGACTCGCGCACGCCGGCGCTCGGCGCCAAGGTCGTGGCACGCGCCTGGGTCGATGCTGCGTTTCGGGCGCGGCTGCTCGCGGACGGCCGCTCCGCCTGCGAAGAGCTTGGCATCACCTTCTATGACGACACGGGCCTGATCGTTCTGGAGAATACCGAACAGGTTCATAATCTGATCGTCTGCACCTTGTGCTCCTGCTATCCGCGACCGGTGCTGGGACTTCCGCCGGACTGGTACAAGCTCAAACCTTACCGCGCGCGGGCCGTTTCGGAGCCACGCGCAGTCCTCGCGGAATTCGGCACCATCATTCCCGACGACGTCGAGGTCCGTGTCAGCGATTCCACGGCCATGGTTCGCTATCTCGTGCTGCCGATGCGCCCCAAAGGCACGGAGCATTACAGCGAGGAGCAACTGGCCGCCCTCGTCACCCGCGATACGATGATCGGTGTCGTTCCGGCCAGAGTCGAGATCGGGGGGCCTGCGCAATGACCCGGACCGAGAATCTCGTGAAGCGCCTGCCGAACGACATCGGCGGCTTGCCGGCGGAGCCGATCCGGCGCGAAGATCATGAACTCGAGCCGTGGGAGAAGCGCTGCCATGCGCTGGCCGACGTCCTCGACTTTCACAAGATCATCAATACCGAGGAGAAACGCTGCGGCGTCGAGGCACTCGGGGCCGAGATGATCGGCAAGCTGACCTATTACGAGCGCTGGATCGTCGCCTTCGCCAACATCCTGTTCCGCAAAGAGATTCTCACGCCAGTCGAGGCGCGATGGTCCGAAGGCGTCGGCAGCCTTCAAAACGGCAGGAGCGCGGGATGAAGGTCGGTTGGGATCGTATCGGTTCGGCTGTGACGGTCGCGGCAGTCATGCTGGCGACCCACCGGACGCGCTTGGGCGGAAAATCCCACAACCGGCTGCGCACACCATCTTGCGCCAGGGCGCCAAATCGCTATATTCGATACGTCTAAACCGACATCTCATAACGGTCGAATGATCGATCGGATCGTGAGAGTGGGCCCCGCCCGGGACCCGCTCTTTTTTATTACCTGCGGCATGCAGGAATTTGCGGCACGCAGGACTTGGCCGGGCATGACAAATCGAGACAACGGTAACCTGACGCTTTGATGACATCGGCGACCATCGCGGCGAGCACCGAGCCCGCCACCGACACGACCGGTACCGTTACCGGTACACTCGGCGAGCCGCGCGTGATCGCGGACACCGGGATGGCGGCGCGCGTCGCCTCGATCGCGACGCCGGTGCTCGCGGATCTCGGGTTGCGCCTGGTGCGGGTCAAGGTATCCGGGCTCGCCGGTTGCACCGTGCAGATCATGGCCGAGCGACCTGACGGCTCGATGACGATCGAGGCCTGCGAAAGGGCGTCGCGCGCCCTGTCGCCGGTGCTCGATGCGGCCGACCCGATCGACGGCGCCTACCGGCTCGAGATTTCCTCCCCTGGGCTCGACCGGCCGCTGGTGCGCCGCTCGGATTTCGAGCGTCATGCCGGACAGCAGGTCAGGATCGAACTCGAGATCGCCCACCAGGGCCGCAAGCGCTTCCGCGGGCTGCTGCTCGGTGCCGAAAGCGCGGGCGCCCGCATCCGCTCCGACGACGCGAAGGACGGCGCAACCGAGTTCCTTCTTCCGTTCGACGACATGGCCGACGCCAAGCTCGTCCTCACCGACGACCTGATCGCGGCATCGCTGCGACGCGGCAAGTCCGAGGCCCGCGCGGCGCGCCGCCGCCGCGCCGCGCCGTCCTTCAACCACGACGACATGAACGAACGCGCGTCCGGTGATCCGGCCGCGACAGAGACCAAGGGAGAATAACCGATGGCCGTCAGCGCCAACCGGCTCGAACTGTTGCAGATCGCCGATGCGGTCGCGCGCGAGAAGTCGATCGATCGCGGCATCGTCATCGCCGCCATGGAAGACGCCATCCAGAAGGCGGCCCGCTCGCGCTACGGCAGCGAGACCGAAGTGCGCGCCGAGATCAATCCGAAGACCGGGGAGATGCGGCTGTCGCGCCTCCTGCTGGTGGTCGAACAGGTCGACAACGATGCGATCCACATCAGCATCGAAGATGCGCGCCGCCGCAACCCCGCCGCCCAGGTCGGCGATTACATCGCCGAGCAGCTGCCGCCGCTCGAATATGGGCGTATCGCCGCCCAGTCGGCCAAGCAGGTGATCGTGCAGAAGGTGCGCGAGGCCGAGCGCGACCGCCAGTACCAGGAATTCAAGGACCGCATCGGCGACATCGTGAACGGCATCGTCAAGCGGGTGGAATACGGCAACGTCGTCGTCGATCTCGGCCGCGGCGAGGCGATCGTGCGGCGCGACGAATTGCTGCCGCGCGAGGTGTTCCGCAACGGCGATCGCATCCGCGCCTACATCTACGACGTGAGGCGCGAGCCGCGCGGGCCGCAGATATTCCTGTCGCGCACCCATCCGCAATTCATGGCGAAGCTGTTCGCCCAGGAGGTGCCGGAAATCTACGACAACATCGTCGAGGTGAAGGCGGTCGCCCGCGACCCCGGCTCGCGTGCCAAGATCGCGGTGATCTCGAGGGATTCCTCGGTCGACCCGGTGGGCGCCTGCGTCGGCATGCGCGGCTCGCGCGTGCAGGCGGTGGTCAACGAGCTGCAGGGCGAGAAGATCGACATCATCCCGTGGTCGGCGGACGTCGCCACCTTCGTGGTCAACGCGTTGGCGCCGGCCGAGGTCGCCAAGGTGGTGCTCGACGAGGAGCGCGAACGCATCTCGGTGGTGGTGCCCGACCAGCAGCTGTCGCTCGCGATCGGACGCCGCGGCCAGAACGTGCGGCTCGCCTCCCAGCTCACCGGCTGGGACATCGACATCCTCACCGAGCAGGAGGAATCCGAACGCCGCCAGGCCGAGTTCGAGAAGCGCACCAAGATGTTCATGGAAGCGCTCAATGTCGACGAGGTGGTGGGCCAGCTGCTCGCCTCGGAAGGTTTCAATTCGGTCGAGGAGCTCGCCATGGTGGATCAGAAGGACATCGCCTCGATCGAGGGCTTCGACGACGAGACCGCGAGCGAATTGCAGGCCCGCGCCAACGATTATCTCGCCCAGGTCGAGGCCGAATACGACGCCCAGCGCATTGCGCTCGGGGTCGCCGACGAACTCAGGGAGGTCCCCGGCGTCACCGCGAAGATGATGGTCGCTTTCGGCGAGAACGGCATCAAGACGATCGAGGATCTCGCCGGCTGCGCCACCGATGACCTCGCCGGCTGGACCGAGCGCAAGGACGGCGAAGCCGTCCGCACCGCCGGCTTCCTCGATGGGTTCGAGCTCTCCCGCGAGGAATGCGAGAGCCTCATCATGCAGGCCCGCGTCAAGGCCGGCTGGATCACCGAGGCCGATCTCGCCCCCAAGCCGGTGCCGGAGGGCGCTCCCGAGGAGGCCCCGGCCGAGGCGGAATAGCGGGCCGAATCGGGCGCATGGACGGGCAGTGCGCGGGATTGAGCGGAAACGACATGCTGGCAGAGGCTCACGACCTCGATCTCGATCAAGCCGACCGCGGGCCGCGCAGTGCGGCCGCGGCAACCGAGCGCTTGTGCATCGCAACCCGCACGGTGCGCCCGGTCGGGCAGCTGATCCGTTTCGTCGCCGGACCGGACGGTCTGGTTCCCGACCTCAAGCGCAGGCTGCCGGGCCGCGGGGTGTGGGTGACTGCCCGCCGCAGCGACATCGAAGCCGCAGTCAAGCGGCGGGCGTTTCAGCGCGGCCTGCACGCCGACGTGAGGGTCCCGCCTGACCTCGCCGCAACGCTCGAGGCGCTGCTGGAGCGCGCCGCGCTCGAAGCGCTGTCGATCGCCCACAAGGCCTCCTTGGTGGTGACGGGGTTTACCCGGGTCGAGGCCGCCCTTGCCGAACGGACGGTGGTCGCGCTGCTGCAGGCCCGAGACGCCGGCGCGGAAGGCTCCCGCAAGCTCGCGGCGGCGCTGGTGCGACGCGGCGAAGGGGCGACCCCGGTGGAAATTGTCTCATCCTTCACCACCGATCAATTGGATTTGGCATTGGGCCGCCTAAATGTGGTACATGCAGCGCTGCTGGCCGGGCGGGCAGGTGAGACGTTTCTCGCGCGCTGGCGAATTCTCGAATGTTTCCGAGCGGATGAACCGGACGACCGGAATTCCGGCTCGCTTCGCCCGAATACCGACGGACTAGAACCAGGATCGTAATGACTGACAAGAAGAACCCCGGCGAGACGCTGACCGTCACCCCGACCAAGACCTTGACGCTCAAGCGTAGCGGCGTCGAGCAGGGGATGGTGCGTCAAAGTTTCAGTCATGGCCGCACCAAGGCGGTGGTGGTCGAAAAGGTGAAACGCCGCATGGTCGGCCCGGGCGAGGCCAAGGCCGAGCCTGCGCCCGCCGCCACGCCGTCCGCGCCGCCGCCGCGCCGTGCGCCGATGCCGAGCGGCAGAGGCGCCCCGTCATCCTCCAATCAGGGTGTGGCGCCGAGCCCCGGCGGCAAGCCGTCGGGCGTCGTGTTGCGCACCCTAACCGAGGAAGAGCGCAGCGCCCGCGCCCACGCGCTCGCCGATGCCAAGGTCCGCGAAGCGGAGGAGCGCCGGATCGCCGAAGAGGATGCGCGCCGGCGCAACGAGCGGGAATCCCGCGAGCAGATCGAACGCGAGGCCGCCGAGGCGCGCAAGCGCGAGGAGGACGAGCGCCGCCGCCACGACGAAGAGACCAAGCGCAAGGCGGAGACCGAAGCCAAGAAGCGCTTCGGCGAGGACGAGAAGGCCAAGGCCGCCGCCGCGACGACAATCTCGGTTTCCACGATTCCGGCCAGCGCCCGCACCGCGGTTCAGGAACCCGATGAAGATGAGAGCCCGCGGACGGTGCGGCGACCCGGCAGTCCGGCGCGACCCGCAGCGGCCCCGAAACCGACCCGGACCGGCCCGGAGAAGCGCCGCGGCCGGCTCACCCTGGTCACCGCGCTCACGGCGGATGAGGAACGCGAGCGCTCGGTAGCGTCGTTCCGCCGCCGCGTGCAGCGCCTGACCAAGGGGCATGCCGCCAACGAGCCCAAGGAAAAGCTGGTGCGCGAGGTGACGATCCCGGAGGTCATCACCATTCAAGAACTCGCCAACCGCATGGCCGAGCGCGCGGTCGACGTGATCAAGCTGCTGATGAAGCAGGGGCAGATGCTCAAGATCACCGACACCATCGACGCCGACACCGCCCAGCTGATCGCCGAGGAACTCGGCCACTCGGTGCGCCGGGTCGCCGAATCCGACGTCGAGGAAGGCCTGTTCGACAAGGCCGACGACCCGGCCGAGCTGCATCCGCGGCCGCCGGTGGTGACCATCATGGGCCATGTCGATCACGGCAAGACGTCGCTGCTCGACGCCATCCGCGCCACCAATGTCGCCGCCGGCGAGGCGGGCGGCATCACCCAGCATATCGGTGCCTACCAGGTCACGGCGCCGTCGGGCTCCAAGATCACCTTCATCGACACGCCCGGCCACGCCGCCTTCACCTCGATGCGGGCGCGCGGCGCCAAGGTCACCGACATCGTCGTGCTGGTGGTCGCCGCCGACGACGGCGTGATGCCGCAGACCATCGAGGCGATCCAGCACGCCAAGGCGGCGAAGGTGCCGATGATCGTCGCCATCAACAAGATCGACAAGCCGGATGCGCGGCCGGACCGGGTGCGCACCGAATTGCTTCAATACGAGGTGCAGGTCGAATCGCTGGGCGGCGACGTGCTCGACGTCGAGGTGTCGGCGACCAAGAAGATCAATCTCGACAGGCTGCTCGAGACCCTCGGGCTGCAGTCGGAAATCCTCGACCTCAAGGCCAATCCGAACCGGCCGGCCGAAGGCACCGTGATCGAGGCGAAGCTCGATCGCGGCCGCGGGCCGGTGGCCACCGTGCTGGTTCAGCGCGGCACGTTGCGCGGCGGCGACATCGTCGTCGCCGGCGCGGAATGGGGCCGGGTGCGCGCGCTGGTGTCCGATGCCGGCGATCCCGTCAGCTCGGCGGGGCCGTCGACGCCGGTCGAGGTGCTGGGTTTCAACGGCACGCCCGAGGCGGGCGACCGGCTGGCGGTGGTGGAGAGCGAGGCGCGCGCCCGCGAGGTCACCGACTATCGCGCCCGCCAGAAGCGCGAGAAGATCGCCGCCCGGGCGACCGGGATGCGGGGCTCGCTCGAGCAAATGATGAGCCAGCTCAAGACCACCGGGCGCAAGGAATTTCCGCTCCTCATCAAGGGCGACGTGCAAGGCTCGGTGGAGGCCATCGTCGGCGCGCTCGACAAGCTCGGAACCCCGGAAGTCGGCGCCCGCATCATCCTCGCCGGCGCCGGCGGCATCAGCGAATCCGA
>DASYNT010000095.1:0-4032 GCA_036008405.1 Xanthobacteraceae bacterium | reverse complement strand
CGGCATCGACTGTCGCGGAATCGCATAGTCTGACTTTGGAGGAATAGGTGCGGCACGAGCGGCCCGACCAGGCGAATGCGAACGGCGACGCGACGGGCGGCGCGCCGCCGGCGCACAAGCCCCCGTTCCGTTTGGCGCTCGGCATCGAGCGCTTCGGGCTCATTCCGCTGCGTTTTCCCATCATGGGCGCGATCATCTTCGTCGCGCTCGCGGTGCTGGCCGCCATCGGCGTCATGCGCATCGAGGCCGACGATTCGCTGAGCCAGCTGTTCCGCTCCGATACGCCGGAATTCAAGCAATACGAGGAGGTGACCAAGCGGTTCCCGTCGAGCGAGTACGACGTTCTCGTCGTGGTCGAGGGCAAGTCCCTGATGGAGCGGGATTCGCTGGAGAAGCTGCGCGGCCTCGTGACCGAGCTGCAGCTCATCGAAGGCACCAGGGGCATCATCTCGTTGTTTTCGGCGCGCCAGCCGCCCGAGGGCGACCATTTGCCGGAGCCGCTGTTCCCGGAGCCGCTGCCCGAGGGCAAGGACTACGATGCGCTGGTCCAGAAGGTGCTGACCAACGAGATCATCCGCGGCAAGCTGATCTCGGAGGATGGCGAGCTGGCCCTGGTGGTGCTCGCGCTCGATCCGGCAGCCGCGACCGGCAGCGGCCTGTCCAGCCTGGTGGCCGAAATCCGGCGCACCGTGGCCGACGAGCTCGCCGGCACCGGCCTCAGGGCGGAGCTGTCCGGCGTGCCGGTGATGCAGCTCGACATTCGCAACGCCATGGAGCGCGATCGGGTGGTCTACAACGCGCTCGGATTCGTCGCCGGGTGCCTGATCGCCATCGTGTTCTTCCGCCGGGTGTCGTTCATGGTGATCGCGGCAGGGCCGCCGCTCACCGCGATCCTGCTGGCGCTCGGCATGCTGGGCTGGCTCGATTTCCGCCTCAACATCTTTCTCAACGTGATGACGCCGCTCATCATGGTGATCAGCTTTTCCGACAGCATGCAGCTCACGTTCCTGGCGCGCGACCGGCTGATCGCCGGCCACACCAAGTACGAGGCGTTCCGCGACGCCATCCTGATCGCCGGGCCGGCCTGTGTGCTCACCCACGCCACCGCGGGCCTCTCCTTCTTCTCGCTGCTGTTCGCGAACTCCGACCTGATCCGCACCTTCGGCGAGGCCGGCATCATCGCCACCCTGGTGGCGCTGGTTGCGGTCCTCACCCTCGTGCCGCTGCTCGGCATGCTGCTGGTGCACGGAGAAAACACCTTCGCGGCCAAGATCAAGGGCGCCGACCTCGGCGTCGACACGCTGCGCCGCTTCTGCGGCTGGATCGCGCATCGCATGGTCAGCCGCCCCGGGCTTTTCACGCTCATCGCGGTCGCCGTCATCGCGACGCTCGGCTACCTCTACGCCAACCTGCAGCCGCGCTACCGCCTCGCCGACCTCGTGCCCGACAAGGAGCAGGCCGTGCAGGCGAGCGGCCGGCTCGACGCCAAGCTCACCGGCGCGAACCCGCTCGACATCCTGATCGAATTCCCGCCCGGCGCCTCGCTCTACGACCAGGCGACGCTCGCCGCCATGGCGGAAGTCCACACCATCCTGGAAAAGCAGGCCGGAGTCGGCAACGTGTGGTCGATCGAGACGCTGCGCCGCTGGCTCGCCGAGAAGGCCGGGAAGTCCGACGTCGAGACCCTCAAGCTTTATGTCGACATCCTGCCGAAGTACCTGGTGCGCCGCTTCCTGTCGGAAGATCAGGACGCCGTGGTGATTTCCGGGCGCATTCCGGACAAGGATGCGAGCCAGCTGCTCCCCGTGGTCGAGAGCCTCGACAAGTCGCTCGCCGTGGTGCGGGCGAAGTATCCGGGCTACCGCATCGCGGTGACGGGGCTATCGGCGATCGCGGCACGCAACTCAGCCGACATGATCAAGAAGCTGAACTTCGGCCTTACGGTCGAGATCATCTTCGTGGCGGCATTCATCGGCCTCGCGTTCCGCTCGTGGGTGGTGGCGCTGGCGGTGATTCCACCGGGGATATTTCCGGTCCTGGTGTCGGGCGACATCTTGTGGGCGCTGGGCGACGGCCTGCAGTTTGCCAGCATCGTCGCCCTGACGGTGTCGTTCGGCCTCGCCTTGAGCGCGACGATCCACTTCCTCAACCGGCTCCGGCTCGAGGAGCGCCCCGGCGAAGATCCGGGCGGTGCGGTCGAGCGGGCCACCATCCTGGTCGGGCCCGCCCTCATTCTGACGTCGGTGGTGCTGGCGTGCGGCCTCATCGCGACCGTGCTGTCCGATTTGCCGTCGCTGCGCCTGTTCGGCTGGCTCAGCGCCTTCGCGATGATCTCCGCCCTGGTCGCGGACCTGTTGATCCTGCGGCCGACCATCATGTTCCTGCGACGGCTCGTCGGCCGCTATCGATAAGCCAGCCCAAACGCGCGGTTCGTCCAAATGAATGCGGCGCCGAACCACTCGGGTTCGACGCCGCATTGCCGCGAAAAGACGAAGCGCCGCGGTTTATTTCTTCTCGAGGCTGACGGTGACCTCGGGGACTTCCGCGCCGGGCGCCAGGATCAACACCGACTGGTGGTTGCCCTTGGTGGTCAGGCTGATATTGGCCGAAAACCCAATGGCCTGGGTGGACGCTTGGATCTGGCGGCCTTCGCCGGCGGAGCGGCCCTGAATGCCGCCGCTGACGTTGCGGGTCGCCTCCTGCCACGAGCCCGAAATCGCCCCGCCCTGGTAGCTCACCTGCGACGTGAGATCGAAGTTGTAGCTGTCGCTGGCGCAGCGCAGGCGCAAGCCGAGGTTCGCGCCCGACGGTTCATAGGCCGCCCGGCAGCGAATGCGTTCACCGGTGCCGTTGGATTTCTTGATCATTCCGCCGCCGGACCAAGAGCCCGCCAGCGCCGAGAACGGACCTTCGGCCGCCCGCGCTCCGCTCGGCAGGGCAGCTGCACCTAATGTCGCCGCAACCGCGGCGGCCATGAGCGCGCAATTCAATTTGGTGTTCGATTGCAAAGTCTGAAATTGCAAAGCCATCAGAGAAGCCCCGTGTGCCGCGGACGCGACCATCAACAGGTCGCATCCTGATGTGAAGTTGTTGGTAGCAGCAGACGCCGGATTCGTCCATCTCTGTGTCGACGACGATCGGCCCCGACCGACTGGCGAGCGAACGTCCACCGGGCGTCCGGGCAGCGATCTATATGTCGCGTCCGGACCGCAACAGGTTCATGAAATGCGGCGGCCGGGCTCGGCCTTTCGCGATCTTTTTGCAGCCGTCGTGCAGCAATCGTTGCAGCAAAACCGCACGGCCGGACAGGCCATCAATCGAGAAACACAAAGAAAAACCGCCGGCGCGAGGCCGGCGGTCCATCGTGAAACAAAGGCCGGGTCAGCGGCTGGCGGATTTCTGCTGGTCCGGATGCAGGATCAGCTTCTGGATGCGCCAGTTGAGGATTTCGGCCACGAACAGCACGTTCTCGGACGGGCACGCGATTTCGTGGACCCAGCCGAACTGCTTGGGCTGCTTGCCGGATTCGCCGAGCACGCCCAGCACCTTGCCGTCGAGCGAGAGCTTGTAGATGCGGCCCGGATGGGAATCCGCGCTGTAGAGCACCTGGTTCGGCGGCGGCGTGATGCAGAGCGCCCACGGGGCGCCGGGACAGAAGGTGCCGCCCTCGGTGTTGCACTTCGACAGATCAGGCTTGTTGCCGATCGCGGGCTTGGCGTTGGCGTCGTACGGCACATCGATCTTGATGATGTTGAGGAGCTTGCCGTCACCGTCGAACACCTGGATGCGCCGGTTGGTGCGGTCGGCGGCATAGACCTTGCCGGTGGCATCGCTGGCGATCGAGTGCACCGTGTTGAACTGGCCCGGCTCGGCGCCCTTGGTGCCCCACTGCTTGATCCAATTGCCGTTCTTGTCGACCTTGGCGACGCGCGAGTTGATGTAGCCGTCGCTGATGTAGGTGTTGCCTTCGGCGTCCCAGGCGACGTCGGTCGGCTGGCGGAAGCGGCCGTCCTGCGCCGGCAGCGGCGGATT
>DASYNT010000094.1:0-21614 GCA_036008405.1 Xanthobacteraceae bacterium | reverse complement strand
CCTTTCCACCGTATTGTTGATTTATGGCATCTACCGCGCGCAAAATGTAGCTGTTAAAATCAGGAAGTCTGTCAATACCTATCGATCGCGCAAAAATCAAACTGAAAAAAGCAGTTGCAAAAAGAAATATGCCACAATATGCAAAGCATAATCGCTGAAGATTTCTCCACAGCCTTAATTGGATCAACGGCCGTCTGATGACCAAAGGCGCCGGTGCCGGCGCAGAATCACGGTGATTGACCATTCCCGCTCAGCCTATGGCATTATTGAACTCGCTCGGCACATACGCCGTCGAAGCAGTTGCACGACGAGGGAACTGACGGGTTCACATCAAACACATCGGCCACTCGCGGTTTGGCATCATACGCATATGCTTTATTCTGGGCGCGGAACGCAGCGTTGTCTAATGTCGCAGCAGGTGCCACGGATTGACCGGCTGGAGCGGGCCCGAATAGACCAGCGACGAAGAAGTTCAACGCGGCGCGAGCCCATTGTCAATAGCGCTCGCAGGGCGTAACCCTTGCGGAACAGGGAGACGACCATGAACCGCAGACTCGGCGTTCCGGCGTGGTCCAATCGTATGCTGGCGGCCGGTACGAGTTGTGCGGCGCTCGCCATTGGCGCCTCCGCCGCCCGGGCGGCCGAAGTGACCTATCAGCGCCTGCTCGATCCCGAGCCACGGAACTGGCTGATGAACCATCACGACTACGGTTCGCATCGATTCTCGGCGCTCGATACCATCAACAAGGCGAACGTGAAGAACCTCCGCCTCGCCTTCGCGGTGGCGCTCGGCGGCACCTCCGGCAACGAGAACCTCACCGCTACGCCGCTGGTCGACGACGGCTTCATGTATGTGCCGGACGCCTGGGGCGTGGTCTACAAGATCGACGTCCGTTCCGGCAAAAGCGGGGATATCGTATGGAAGATGGACCCCGGCCAGGAGAAGATCGACCGCAACCGCGGCGTCGCGCTGTGGGGCAATCTCGTCATATCGGTGACGAGCAATGACGGCCGCGTCATCGCCACCGACCGCGACACCGGCAAGATGGTGTGGGAGCGCAATCTGCGCGACCAGCCGAACGTCAACCTCAACGCCGCGCCGCTCGCGCTCGCGGACAGCATCATCGTCGGCGCCTCCGGCGGCGACGGCGGCGTGCGCGACTGGGTGGCCTCCCTCGACGCCAGGACCGGCGATGTCCGGTGGAAGACCTATTCCGTGCCGGCGCCGGGCGAACCCGGCAGCGAGACCTGGAAGGACAAGAACAACGCCTGGCAGACCGGCGGCGGCGCCTTCTACGTCACCGGCTCCTATGATCCCGCCACCAACGTCACCTATTGGGGCGCCGGCAACCCGACGCCGAAATACGATTCCTCTTACCGCCCCGGCGACAACCTGTTCACCAACAGCGCCCTGGCGATGGATGCGGGCAGCGGGAAGATCAAGTGGTTCCACCAATACACGCCGAACGACACGATGGATTACGACGAGACCGGCACCCACATCCTGATCGACGCCAAGGTGAACGGCGAGGACCGCAAGATGCTCTCCCATGCCGGCCGCAACGGCTTCTTCTATTCGTTCGACCGGCTCAACGGCCAGTTCCTCAAGGCCACCCAATACGTGCCGACCGTGACCTGGACCAAGGGCATCGACCCCAAGACGGGCAAGCCGCTCGACTACGATCCGGCCAAGGACCTGCAGACCTATGCTGCTCCGGTGGCAAAGATCCTCACCGGCGCCAAGAGCAGCGGCGTCTGCCCGGGAGTGCCGGGCGGCAGCAATTTCTGGTCTGCCGCCTACAGCGAAAAGACCGGGCTCATTTATATTCCCGAGCTTGAGGGCTGCACCAACATCACCCGCGACCAGACCCGCCATGTGCGCGGCAAGTTCGACGGCGGCGACTTCGGCTATGACGGGCGCCTGAGCAGCGGCGTCGTGGTGGTCGATCCCTCGACCGGGGAGGTCGTGCAGCGCAAGGCGATGCCTTATGCCAATACCAGCGGCGCGCTCGCCACCGCAGGCGGCATCATCGTGACCGCGCTCATCGACGGCACCGTGCTCGCCCTCGACGACCGGACCCTCGAAGAGCTCTGGAGCTTCAACGTCGGCACCGGGATCAATGCGCCGCCCATGACCTATGCGGTCGATGGCCGGCAATACATCGCCGTCGCGACCGGCCTCACCCGCAATTCGATGGGGCGGCTCGCCACCACGCCGGAGAAACGCAATCTCGGCAAAAGCGCGACCATGATTTTCGTATTCGCGCTGTAATCAGCGGTCTTCGCGTTCGCGCGCGAGTCCAAGGCACGATTCGACCACCGGAGCCGGCGCCTGCAGCCGCTTACGTCTTGGGCTGGCGCGCGTTCGAAATCGCGGCCCGTCCGGAGCGCTCGATGTCGAGCTGCGACTGGCGGCCCTGCGCATCCGAGAGCGAGCCGTCCATCACCAGGATGACGGCGAGCCAGGACACCGCGAAGTTCGCGAAGAACAGCGTGAGAAACACGAGCAGGCTCCAGGCCGAGGTGAATTCGCGCTCCACATAATAGCCGATCGTTGCGGAAATCACGGCGCCGATGCACACGAACACCACGTAGAGGATCAATGCCTTCATGGCATCCCTTTCAGATTATCCGCGGCCGATGGTCGGCCAATGCGCGGCCATTTGCAAAGAAAATCGGCAAAATTGCAAGGAGAAACAGCGGGCGGCGGGCGCAGCCGGAACCACCGCAAAAGCAACCAGCGCAACGGCGGCGCGAGCGGAGCGGCAGGACACCATCGCCCCTGCCGGCGGAGGCCGGCGGGGTGCCCGTGTCGAGCGATTTTGAGGTTCGTCCGCACGGTGCTGTGGTCCGGTGGAAGCCCCATCGGACCTGGCTTCGGTCGCGCCGTCGGACGGATTGGGTTCCATCAGCCCGGCCGCGGAAACCCTCGTCATTCGGCGGTTGGTGGGGGCGTCACCAATCTGTAACCTGCGTCATTGTGGGGCAAGCCGTTGAACGAGGACGCACGGATGTTTTCAAGCAACTGGGACCAACGCTTCATGTTGCTGGCCCATCAGATCGCCCATTGGAGCAAGGAAAGCGGGCGGCGCGTCGGCGCGGTGATCGTCGGCCCGGACCGGGAAATCAGGTCGACCGGTTTCAACGGCTTCCCGCGCGGCGTCCGCGACGATATTCCCGAACGCCACTCGCGCGAGACCGGCGCGAAATATCTGTGGAGCTCCCATGCGGAGCGCAACGCCATCTACAATGCTGCACGCATCGGCGTCTCGGTGAAGGGCTGCATGATGTACGTGCCGTGGTACCCCTGTGTCGAATGCGCCAAGGCGATCATTCAATCCGGAATCTGCGAAGTGGTCGGCTACGCGCCGGATCTGTCCGAGCGCAAATGGGGCCCGGAGTTCTCGCTCTCGGCGGAAATGTTCAAGGAGGCCGGCGTCACCGTCCGCCAGATCCCGAAGCTCCAGGACCTGCCGGTCGGAGAATGACGGCGCGTGCGATCCGGAGGCCTTTCCAGCGCACTCCGGCTTTGGCCGATCTCCCCTCACGAGAGAACCGCCATGCCGGTTGGGTGCATCCCGCGTGCGGCCTTCCGCCGGGACTTTCGGCTGGAAAAAAGCCGCTAATCCTTCTTGCCGAAAGGATTGTGACCGGGCTTGGCCGCGGCCTGCCCGGCCGTCGGCGCGGCACCCTTCTTCTTCTTGTTCCACTCGGCCTTCGGCTTCTTCTTTTCCTTGTTGCTCTTCATCTGACCTTTCGCCATGGCGTTCGTCCTGCGCTGGTCTTGCTGCGGAAGAACCGATTATAACACGATTCCGATGTACACTCGCTTAAGAGCGGCATCGCATCCGGGGGCGCTTCGATGTCTTCGACGGGGTCATGATCGCGTCGGCAAAGTCCGCGACTTTCCGCGATGTTGCTCGGAGCCGCGATGAGGCGGAAAACGATGAAGATCGCGATACTCGACGATTACCACGACACGATACGCACGCTCCCCTGCTTCGGCAGCCTGGCCGGGCACGACGTGACGATCTGGACCGATCATGTCCAGGATGACGATGTCCTCGCCGCGCGGCTGCAGGATACCGAAGCGCTGGTGCTGATCCGGGAACGCACCAAGATTCGCGCCCCGCTGCTGGAACGGCTGCCCAAGCTCGTGCTGATCAGCCAGCGCAGCGTCTATCCGCACATCGACATCGCGGCCTGCACCCGGCTCGGCATCGTGGTGTCGTCGAGCCAGCATCCCGGCGTACCCTCCTGGGCCGCCGCAGAATTGACCTGGGGCCTGGTGTTGGCGGCGGTGCGCCAGATTCCCCAGCAAATGGCTGCGCTCAAGGCCGGCAAATGGCAGATCGGCGTCGGCCATTCCCTGCATGGCAAGACGCTCGGCATCTACGGCTACGGCAGAATCGGCCGCGTCGTTGCCGCCTATGGCCGCGCCTTCGGTATGAAGGTGGTGGTGTGGGCGCGCGAAGCCGCACGCGCCCGGGCGCGCGCCGAGGGCTATGAGTGTGCGCCCGGCAAGGCCGCCTTTTTTGCCGAATGCGACGTGGTCTCGCTGCACATGCGCCTGGTCGAAGCGACGCGCGGCATCGTCACCGCCGCCGACCTCGCGCTCATGAAGCCCACGGCGCTGCTGGTCAATACCAGCCGGGCGGCGCTGATCGAGCCGGGCGCGCTGGTCGAAGCGCTACGTGCCGGGCGGCCGGGATTGGCTGCCGTCGACGTCTATGAGGAGGAACCGGTCCGCGATGCTGCCCATCCCCTGTTGTCCATGGAAAACGTCGTCTGCACGCCGCATATCGGCTACGTCTCCAATGACGAATACGAAGTCCAGTTCGCCGAGATTTTTGCCCAGATCACCGCCTTCGCGGCTGGAACGCCGATCAACGTGGTCAATCCCGAGGTGCTCGCCGCAGCCATACGGCGTGCCGCAGCCGGTCCTTGAGATTCGGATTCCGAACCATTCGCGGTGAATTCGGACAAGGTTTCAGATTTCCTTCACGATGATCGAAGAGCCAGAAAGATATTGCAGCGCTTTCCATTGCGGCCTGTCGAGCCGGCCCGCAACTCGCCTCGCGACGTGCCGGGTTTTTCACGAACGCAGCCATTGCGGGATCATGATATAAACTAAACCTTAATCACCTAAATTAAGCGCCTATTTCTGAATTTCAGGCACAACAGTCCGAGCCGCCGCGAGCTGTCGACCGGTCCCGCGATGGCAATCCCCGGACCGTCGCGGTTAGCGACCAGGCTGACAATGCTGCTGCAGACGCTCACGCGCAAACTGTCGAGCCGCCCGAAAGGCACTATTGCCGCGTTCGGGATCTTCTTTGCCGCGGTGATCCTGGCCGTCTTCCTCGCCGATCTGCGCGCCCGCTATTTCACCACGATCGACGCCTCCAAGCACTCCGCCCTCAACTACGCCGAGGTTCTGGCGGAACATACCGCGCAGACATTCGAGGCGGTCGATCGTTCGCTGCGCCAGGCCCAACTCATCCGTGCCGACCTCCAGGCGGCGCTCGCCGCGCCGGGCGCCGACGAGGCGGCGCTGCGGCACGCCGCAAACGACGCCTTGAGGCGTATCCGGAAAACCTCGTTGGTGCTGGTGGCGATCCTGTGGGCCAACAGCTCCGGCGACATCGAAGCCTATTCCAATCACGAGCGTCCACCGCTGATGAATATCGCCGAGCGTCCGACATTCCTCGCCCATCGCGACGACCGGGACGACATGCTCACCATTTCCGCGCCGTTTCGCGGGGCGGCGTCGGGCCGCTGGCTCATCATGGTTTCGCGACGCCTCGCCAATCCCGACGGCAGCTTTGCCGGATTCGTGGTGGCGCTGCTGGATCAATCCTATTTCCTCGGCCTCTACCACTCGCTCGACGTCGGTCAGCACGGAACGGTGGTCATGCTGCACCGCGACGGGTTCGTCCTCGCCCGCGAGCCGCCGATCGAGTTAGGCCGCCTGCCGGCGGGCCCCTGGCCGTATGCCGAACATGTCGCGGCTGCAGCGGCCGGCACCTTCGAGACGGTGAGCATGGTCGACCAAACGCCCCGCTTTGTCGGATACAAGGCGGTGTCGGCGCCACCCCTCGTCATGCTGGTCAGCTTCAACCGCGACGACCGCCTGCTGGCTTGGTATCACCACCTCTACACGTTCGGTCCCGGAGCCCTGCTCGTCGCCTTCATCATTCTCCTCGGCACTGCCGTGCTGATTTGGCAGACCGGCGACCTCTCGAGAAAAAATCGCATTCTGGAAGTGACGCTGGAAAACATGGCGCATGGCCTGTGCATGTTCGACGGCAAGCAGCGGCTCACCGTCTGCAATTCGCGTTACCTGAAGATGTATGGGCTGAGCCCCGATGAAATGCGTGCCGGGACGACGCTGCGGACGATTCTCGAGGCCCGAGTGGCCGCCGGCAGTTCCCCCGAGGCGGCCCGCGAATATATCGAGACCCGCCTCGCCGAGGTCGATCGCAACGAGCCCTACAGCACCGTCAATGAATTGCGCGACGGGCGCGTCGTCGCCGTCACCCACCAGCCGATCGAGGGCGGCGGCTGGGTCGCCATTCACCAAGACATCACCGACAGCCGGCGCGACGAGGAGAAAGTCGCGTTCATGGCCCATCACGACTTGCTGACCGGCATCGCCAACCGCACCAGCTTCATGGAGAAGCTCGAGGAGGCCGAGGCGCGGCTGCGCCAGCGGCACGAGACCTTCACCGTCTTCATGCTCGACATCGACCGGTTCAAGAACATCAATGATTCGCTAGGCCATCCCGCCGGTGACGCGCTGCTCAGGCAGACCGCCGATCGCCTCAAGGCGTCGCTGCGGCAGACCGACGTGGTGGCGCGGCTCGGCGGCGACGAATTCGCGATCATACAGGCCGGGGAGCCCGACCAGCGCGGCGCCGCAATCGAGCTCGCGCAACGGATCATCGCTCTCGTCTCCGCTCCCTACGACATCGACGGCAACATGGTGAGCATCGGCACCAGCATCGGCATAGCGATGGCGTCGGCGGCCGGCGTGGACCCGGACACGCTGATGAAGCAGGCCGACCTCGCGCTCTACCGGACCAAATCGGACGGCCGCAACGGCTACTGCTTCTTCGACGAGCGGATGACCGCAGACGCCGCCGCGCGCCGCCTATTGGAGACCGACCTGCGCGACGCGATTTCACGCGGCGAGATCGAGGTCCACTACCAGCCGATTCTCCACGTCAAGACGCGCAAGCTGTTCGGAATGGAGGCCCTGGCCCGCTGGCGGCATCCGGTGAAGGGCTTCATCCCGCCGATGGAATTCATTCCGCTCGCGGAGGAAACCGGCCTCATCGTTCCGCTGGGCGAATGGGTCCTGCGCACGGCCTGCGCGGCGGCGACGCTGTGGCCGGCCGAAGTGAAGATCGCGGTCAACATCTCGGCGGTGCAGTTCGGAAAATCCGATCTGCTCGAGGTGGTGACGCGGACCCTCGGGGAAACCGGCCTGCCTGCGGAACGGCTGGAGCTCGAGATCACCGAGACCGCGCTGCTGGAAAATCAGGCCGCCGCGCTCACCACCCTGCAGCAGCTCAAAGGCCTGGGCGTCACCATCAGCCTCGACGATTTCGGCACCGGCTATTCCTCGCTCCGCTATCTGACGACCTTCCCGATCGACAAGATCAAGATCGACAAATCGTTCACCCAGAACATCACCCATCGCGCCGACTGCGCCGCGGTGGTCGCCTCGGTGCTCGCGCTCGGTTCGGGCCTCGACGTGGCAACGGTCGCCGAGGGCGTCGAGACCAAGCAGCAGTTCGATATCCTGCGCGCCTCCGGCGTCAAATACGTCCAGGGCTATCTGTTCGGTGCGCCGTGTCCCGTCGCCGATCTCGATTTCAAGCGGTTCGACGGCACCCGTCGGCTCGACTACGTCGCGTAGAGCGCGCCGATGCTCGGTCGCGACGAGAATTGCCCGGGTCCTGGTCGGCGCAACGGCGCGCGGCGCAACAGCCCCCTTGTGAGTTCTTCGGGGCTCGGCCTGGAGGTCACTTCTTCGTTTGCTTGAAGTACTTCAGATCCGGCGGCGCCTGGTCTTTCTTCGCCGGCATCAGATAGCCGTCGAAGCTCAACACATAATCCTCCCCCGCGATGGTGACGTGACGGTTGTCTTCCGAGCAGTGATTCTGGAACCAGATCGGATTGCGCTCGCGGACAAAGTCCTTGGTGACCTTCCAGGGACGGGTGAGGGAGTGGTCGATCGTCGTGATTTCGTCGTGCAGTATGTCGGGATTGGTCTTGTCGATAAAGAGCCGCTCCTTCACCACCGTCTCGTTGTCCTGATGGAAGGGGATGCCGCTCGCATCATAGGAGCGTGGCCCCTTCATGCCGCGGGTCTCGACCTCGAGCACGTCGTAGCGGCCGTCGCCGTTTTCGTCGATCCATTTGCCGATCGAATAGCCGTTGAAATTCGGCTCGATCTCCTTGGGAAATTCGCGTCCATCAGTGAAAATACGGCGCGGCATCGTGTAGTCGGACAGCACATGGGTGGCGCTCGGCGTGATCACGATCTCCATCGGGAAAACGGTTGTCATCATCCGGGGCATGCCGTAGGGAACGCAGCGTGACGGCGCGTCATTGCCCTGCCCGCCCGCCGCCTGATCGGCCATGCTCGCCTCCCACACCGCCTGATATTCCGCAGTGAGGGGCGGATGCTGATCGAGGCCCAGGCGCCGGCTCGGATCCCATTGGATGCCGACGCCGCGCGGCCGCTGCCATTGGCCGCTGAAATCGGGATATTTGGAATCGTCGAAGGCGAAGGCTGCGGTGGCCACTGCCAGCACACCCGCAAGCGTGACCGCACCGATCGAGCTTCGGTAAAGCATGTTCATCCTCCCGTCACACGGCAACGCCGGCGGTTCCACCGCCGCAGTTTATTTCAAGCCCCGGAATAGCCGAAGCGCGCCGCGCCGGGGGAAGCCCAAGCTTGCGCGGACGCGCTCCGAACCGCGGTCGACCCCCGCGAGCGCGCATGACTGTGCCGCTCACGGGATCACCGGCGACAACCCTAGTGGGTGGCGACGATCGGCTCGCCGTTCTTGTACTTGATCTTGTTGACGTTCCACGCGCCACCGGGCGCGCCGCTGCGAAGCGGGTTAATGGTCATCTGAAGCTCGTCGCCCGGCTTCAAAGTCTTGCTCGACCAGCCGTCACGGATCAATCCGCTCGGCGCGCCGCCCTCGAGATTCCAAAGCTGGCTGGTGCCGTCCTTCTCCTTGACATCGAGAATGATGAAGGTGTGAGGGCTGGTGTAACGGTATTCCTTCACGGTACCCGCCAAGTCGATCGGGTGCTCTTGATCGAACATCGCGAACGAATGATGGGCCAGCACGGCACCGCTGGTCGCAACAAGAGAACCGCCGACGAGTAGCGCTGCGAGATAGACTTTCATGCATTTCCCCCGTGTTGATGTCTCAACTGGTTGATATTCACCAAGGTCCGGGGCGACACGATACGCGATCGGACCCAGGAAGCTGCGCCCGCCTCAAAAAACAGCGGCGGGATGAAGTCGATGCCTGCCGACGGCTCTGCTGCTTTTTTGGAGGGCGGGACCTTCGGCGCGTCCCGCTTCGTCGGCAGCTTGGCTGTCCATATATATCACTTTGCCGTGATTGAGAAGGGCCGCCGCCAAGCGAGCGCTGCAATCCTGTCCTTCCAAATTCACGTTTCCTCGCACTTCATACCGCGGAGCACCGTTGCGGCAAAGCCGTTTTCCGAGCGCCGCGAAATGCTACCAAGGCGCACGACTTTGTGCTTCGGTCCCGACCGGTTTGGACACTCGTCGCTGCGTCTACGAAACCGGGCTGGCCGATGCCCGATTTGGCGACCCGATGTCGCGTCTTACCGCTGGGCCCGGGAAAGTGCCGTGTGCGGCACCAGATCATGCTCGAAATCAAAGACTTGAAAACGCTTGCGCATTAGATTTACGCGATGGCTGATCCGGTGCCGATACCGCTGGTCGCGGTGCGAGTGACCGCCCGTGCGCTGCTGCTCGGCGAGCGCATCGATACGGCCGGGCTCGAGCGCAGCGACCTGATCTCGACGACCCCCCTGGCATTCCGTGTCGGCGACACCGGCTATGCGGTGCTGTTCCGCTATGGCGTCGTCGTACTGATCGGCCTGTCGCCCATCGAGGAGGACGAGGTGGTGCGCGGCATCGGCCACCGCGTCACCGGCGCCTACGGCAAGATCGAAGACGAGACGGCAACGATCGAACTCGCTTCCGATCGCGACGACCAGGTCGTCACCGGCGGCTCGATCTCGCTCAAGGATCTGTCGCCGCCGCGCGTTCTGGTGATCGCCGACGTGCTGGCGAAGAACGTCGCATTGGTTCGCGACGAACGCGAGGTCAACAAGGTTCTCGAATTGATCGAGCCGTTCGCAAGCCGCCTCGCCACCACCGGCCGCGGCCCCTACAACCGGCGCAGGATGCTGCGGCTGATCGGCCAGGCGCTCCTGGTCCAGCATCGCATCTCCGGCCGCATCGCGGTCGCGGAAAAGCCGGACGTGCTGTGGGACCGCAGCGACCTCGAACGGCTCTACGCGCGCCTGGAAGACGAATACGAGCTCAAGGAGCGGGCCAACGCGCTGCAGCACAAGCTCCAGGTCATCGAGGGGACCTCGCGCGCGCTAATCGACATCATCGACACCGAGCGATCGAGCCGGCTGGAAGCCACCATCGTGGCGCTGATCGTCGTCGAGGTCGTGATCGCCTTCTTCGACCTGTTCTACCGCATCCCGAAATAGCGGCAGCCCTGGCATCCGGATGGCACCGCGTCTTACACCGTTCCCGTGGGCGCCGGAGAAGGTGGCGGCAGCGGCGCTTGCCATGGCGCCGGCGGTATGGCTCGCCTGGCTTGCCGGTGATGGCGGGCTCGGCGCCCGCCCGGTGACCGAGGCCATCCGATTCAGCGGCGACTGGGCGCTGCGGCTCTTGTGGTTGGTGCTGCTGATCGGCCCGGCGCGGCGCATTCTCAATGCGCCGCGACTGATCCGCACCCGCCGCGTCCTCGGCGTCGGGGTATTCGGCCTGTGCGCCCTGCATTTCGGCCTCTATGCCCTCGACCAGGGGTTCGACTGGTTCCAGGTCGCCCGCGAGACCGTGCTGCGCCTCTATCTCGCCATCGGTGCGATCGCGCTGATCGGGCTCGCCGCGTTGGCGGCGACGTCGAGCGACCGCGCGGTGGCCCGGCTCGGCGGCGTGCGGTGGAACCTGCTGCACCAGTCGATCTATATTCTCGCGGGGCTGTCGGAGGTCCATTTCCTGCTGCGGTCCAGGACCGACACGTTCGAGCCGATGCTGATGTTCGGCCTCCTGGCCTGGCTGGTGGGATACCGCCTCCTGCACAGGCTGACCGGCGACGTTACGCCGCATGTCCTCCTCGGCCTCGCGGCGGCCTGCGGTGCGCTGACCGCGGCCGCCGAAGTCGCCTGGCACGCGGCCGCGACCGGCGTCGATCCCCTGCGGATCCTCGCCGCCCACCTGGATTTCAGCTACGGGCTGAGGCCGGCCTGGTGGGTATTGATCGCGGGGCTTGCCGCTGCGGCGGCCGCGCGGCGCTTGCGCCTCGTCCCTCATCGGCCCGCCGCGCGCATGACGATATCGAGCGCGGCGTCCGGATCGACCCGGGGCCAATCGGCAAGCTGATGGCGGAACCAGGTGAACTGGCGCTTGGCGTAGTGCCTGGTGTCGCGCTTGCCCGCTTCCGCGGCGGCGGCGAGCGGCATCTCGCCTTCGAGATGACGGATCAGCCACGGCACCCCATGGGCCTTCATCGCCGGCAGCAGCGGATCGAGGCGCCGGGCATGCAGGGTCCGCACTTCCTCCAGCGCGCCGGCGGCGAGCATGGCATCGAAGCGCGCATCGATGCGGCGGTAGAGCGCCGCTCGCTCCGGCGCGAGAAACACCTTGGCGAGGTGGGCGGGCTCGAGCAGCGGCGGGAGGCCGTCGCAATGCCAGCCCGAGATGGCGCGGCCGGTCGCTTCGAACACTTCGAGGGCGCGGGCGATGCGGATGCGGTCGGCCGGATTGAGCCGCGCCGCGGTTGCGGGATCGCGGCGTGAAAGCTCCCCATGGAGCGCCGCGACGCCGCCGGCTTCGAGCCGCGCGCGGATTGCCGCGCGAATTGCCGCATCGACCGGCGGGATCGCCGCCAGCCCGCGGGTCAACGCCTTGAAATAAAGCCCGCTCCCGCCGGTGAAGATCGCGACCCGCGACTGCGCGCGCGCCTGCACCAGCGCTGCAGCGGCGTCGGCGACGAAACGTCCGACCGAATAGTTCTCCGCCGCATCGACATGGCCGTAGAGCAGATGGCCGGCGCGCGCCGTATCGGCGGCGCCGGGGCGCGCGGTGATGATGGCGAGATCGCGATAGACCTGCATCGAATCGGTGTTGATGATGACGCCGCCGAGGCGCTCGGCCACCGCGAGCGCCAGCGCCGACTTGCCGCTCGCCGTCGGTCCGGCGATTAGCACCGCCCGCACCCGATCCTCCGCTCCGTTCATGGCCGATATCCGTGTAACGAAGGTCCGTGTGACCCAAGGTGCGTGTTACGAAGGTCCTTGTTACCAGCTCTCGTGTTACCAGGTCCCGCGTCGCCAAAATCCACAGCGCCATGTCCCACGTCGCCACCCTGATCGCCGCCCGCGCTCTGCCGGGCCTCGAAGCTCTGGCGCGCAGCGCTGCGCGAACGCTCGGCGCCGGCGGCGAAATGCATTGGCTGGCACCGGGGACCGCGATCGACATCCCCTTCACCCCCGCCGGCGAAAACGACAACCGCATCGTCGCCGGCCGGGTGCGCGAAGCGATCGGCGATGCACCGGTCGACGCCGTGGTGCAGCCGGCCGCCGGGCGGCGCAAGCGGTTGCTTCTCGCCGACATGGACTCCACCATGATCGGACAGGAATGCCTCGACGAGCTCGCCGATTTCGTCGGCCAGAAGGCCCGGGTCGCCGCCGTTACCGAGCGCGCCATGCGCGGCGAGATCGCATTCGAGCCGGCACTGGAGGAGCGGGTGGCACTGCTCGCCGGGCTTTCGGCCGGCGTCGTCGACGAAGTGATCGCCAAGCGCATCACCGTGACATCGGGCGCCCGCGCGCTGGTCCGCACCATGCGCGCCCAGGGCGCGCATACCTGCCTCGTCTCCGGCGGTTTCACCCTGTTCACGGAGCCGATCGCGGCCCTGATCGGCTTTGCGGAGAACCGCGGCAACCGGCTCGAGGTCGATGGCGATGGCCGGTTCACCGGCCGTGTCGTACCGCCGATCCTTGGCCGCGACGCCAAGCTCGCGACGCTCGACGAGCTGCGGGCGCGCCACAATCTCGGCAAAGACGAAACGCTGGTCGTGGGCGACGGCGCCAACGACCTGCTGATGATTTCACAAGCCGGGCTCGGCGTTGCCTATCGCGCGAAGCCGGTGGTCGCGGCAGCGGCCGCCGCGCGCATCGACCATTGCGACCTCACCGCGCTGCTTTATGTACAGGGGTACCAGGACACAGAGATCGGTGATCAATGATCAGGAGGCGGGCACCGCCGGCCAAGCATCAGTGATCAGATGGAAGGCGTTTTTCCAATCTGACCACTGATTACCTGATACCCAATATTGGCTACTGGAGCGTCAGCGCCACGAAGCGCAGTTCGCCTTCGGCATTGGCGACCAGCAGCAGAGCCGACTTGCGGCCCTCCTTCTTGAGCTGATCGACCCGCTTCTGCAGGTCCGCCGTATTGGCGACCTGCTCCTGGGAGACTTCGACGATCACGTCGCCGGCATTGAGACGCTTGTCGGCGGCGGGCGACTGGGCATCGATCCCGGTGATCACCACGCCCTTGACGCTGTCCTTGATCTTGAAGCGGCTGCGCAGGTCGTCGGTCATGTTGGATAGGTTGAGGCCGAGCGTCTTCTGCACCAACGACTTGTCTTCGGGCACGGCGTCTTTCGGGGGCGTGAGCGCCGCCTCCTTCTTCTCGCCGTCATCGAGACGGCCGAGCTTGACGGTGCGATTCTCCTCCTTGCCCTTGCGGACAATGACCACCTCGACGTCCTTGCCGACCGGCGTGTCGGCGACGACGCGCGGCAGGTCGCGCATTTCGTGGATGTCCTTGCCGTCGAACTTGACGATTACGTCGCCGGCCTCGATTCCGGCCGGCTTGGCCGGACCCTTGTCGTCGACGCCCGCGACCAGCGCGCCATGGGCCGGCTTGAGGTTCAGGCTCTCGGCGATCTCGTCGGTCACCTGCTGGATTCGCACGCCGAGCCAGCCGCGTCGGGTTTCGCCGAACTGGCGGAGCTGATCGATGACCGCGACCGCGGTCTTGGACGGCACCGCGAAGCCGATGCCGATCGAGCCGCCCGACGGCGAGATGATCGCCGTGTTGATGCCGATGACATCACCCTCGAGATTGAACAGCGGGCCGCCGGAATTGCCGCGATTGATGGCGGCGTCGGTCTGGATGTAGTTGTCGTAGGGACCGGAATTGATGTCGCGGTGGCGCGCCGACACGATGCCGGCGGTGACGGTGCCGCCGAGGCTGAAAGGATTGCCGATCGCGATCACCCATTCGCCGAGCCGCAGCCGGTCGGAATCGCCGAACGCAACCGCGATGAGCGGCTTCTCCGGCTTCACCCGCAGCAGCGCGAGGTCGACCTTGGTATCGCGCCCGAGGATTTCCGCCTTGAGACGGGTGCCGTCATTGAGGATGACGGTCACCTCGTCGGCGTCGGCGATGACGTGGTTGTTGGTCACCACGATGCCGGAGGGATCGATGATGAAGCCAGAGCCCAGCGAATTCACCCGGCGTGGCGCGTTCGGCCGGCCCTGATTGTCGCCCTGATTGTTGCGGCGGTTCTTGAAGAAGTCATCGAAGAACTCGCCGAACGGGGAACCGGGCGGAAGCTGCGGCACCGCGTTGTTGCGGTTGTCGACGGTCTGCGAGGTCGAGATGTTGACGACCGCATCGATGACCTTTTCGGCGACATCGGCGATGTTGTCCGGACCGCGCGCCGCTGCCGGCGCGGCGAGAAGCGGGATAGCCACAACCGCCGCGGCAAGCGCAAGGGCGGTAGAATGGCACGATTGGCGAACGAAGAGCGGAAAGCCGACCATGGGCGATGAGTCTCCTGGGAGAAAGGTTCCCGCAGACTGCGCCCGTCCCGGGCGCGACGCAAGTGCCGCGGCAACCGGGTGCCAGAATAGGGTTGAATTCGGGCGGAATGGCGGCTCGGGCGCAGCTACCCCCGTACCAGCCAGACCACGGCGAGGCCGATGAACGCGCTGATGATCCCGGTCGTTCGAAGCGTCTGGTCTGGCGTGTTCGCGAGCGTAGCGACCGCCCGCCGGGCCGTGTCGGGAAACGCGGCAAACAGCAGCCCCTCGATCACGAGGACGAGCCCCAGCGCGGCCAGGAAGTCGATCATCGCCTGACGCCTGGGTTGCCCTGCCTATTTCTCCGCCGCCTGCGGTGAGGCCTGGGGGGCGCTCTGGGGTGCCGACGCCGATGCCCCTTTTCCGACCGGATCGCCGAAATATTTGAAGAAGTCGGAATCCGGCCGCAGCACGAGACGGGTATCGTTGGCCCGCAAGCCATTCTCATAGGCCTGCATCGAGCGATAGAAGGCGAAGAAGTCGGGATCCTTGCCGTAGGCTTCGGCAAAGATGCGGTTGCGCTCGGCATCGCCGTCGCCGCGGGTCTGCTCGGCCTGGGAGGTGGCCTCGGCCACCAGCACCGTGACGTCGCGGTCGGCGCGGGCGCGAATCTCCTGGCTCTTCTGGCTGCCCTGGGCGCGGAATTCCGCTGCCTCGCGCTGCCGTTCGGTCTGCATGCGCTGATACACCGCCTGGCTGTTCTGCTCGGGCAGGTCGGCGTGGCGGATGCGCACGTCGACGACCTCGATGCCGAATGCCTGGGCCTCGCGGTTGAGCTGTTCCTTCACCCGCAGCATCAGGGCGGCGCGATCGTCGCGCACCACATGGGTGAGGGTCGCCTCGCCGAGCACGCGGCGCAGCGCCGCGTTGAGCAGGGTCGACAGGCGCGAATTGGCGCCCTCGATGGTGCTCACGGTCTGGTAGAACAACAGCGGATCGCGGATCCGATAGCGGGCGAAGGCGTCGACGACGAGCCGCTTCTGATCGGAGCAGATGACCTCCTGGGACGCATTTTCGAGGTCGAGAATGCGGTTATCCACATAGATCACGGTGTCGATCAGCGGCCATTTGGCATGGAGGCCGGGCTCGGTGATGGTCCTGACGGGATCGCCGAGGCGAACCACCAGCGCCTGCCGCGTCTGATAGACGGTAAACAGCGAGAGATAGGCGACGAACAAAACGACGACCGCGATGACGGCGAGAACGCCGCCGGTGATATTGTTTCTCATCGCGCGCCTCCCGCCGGGGGCGTCTGGGCCGGCGCCGTGGCTGGCCGGTTGCGCAATTCGGGAAGCGGCAGATAGGGCACCACGCCCTGGCCGCCGCCGGGGCCCGAATCCATGATGATCTTGTCGGCGCCGCCGAACACCCGCTCCATGGTCTCCAGATAGAGCCGCTGGCGGGTGACGTCGGGGGCCTTCTTGTATTCCTCGTAGATCTTGTTGAAGCGGCCGGTCTGCCCCTTGGCCTCGGCGACGGTCTGCTCGCGATAGGCTTCCGCCGACTGGATGACCCGCGCGGCGCTGCCGCGGGCCTCGGGAACCACGCGATTGGCATAGGTCTGGGCTTCGTTCTGCGCCCGCTCGAGATCGGCGCGGGCGGCCTGGACGTCGCGGAAGGAGTCGATGACCTGGGCCGGCGGGTCGACCTTCTGCATCTGCACCTGGGTGATCTGGATGCCTGAGTTGTAGGCATCGAGCGTCTTCTGCATCAGTTCGGTCACCGCCGTCTCGACGTTCTGCCGCGCACCGGTGAGAATCGGCTGGATTTCCGATCGCCCCACCACTTCGCGCATCGCGCTCTCGGCGACCGCCTTCACGGTGCCTTCCGGATTCTGGATGTTGAACCGATAGGCGCCGGCGCCGCCCTGCGGCTTGACCACCCAGAACACCGCGAAATCCACGTCGACGATGTTCTCGTCGCCGGTGAGCATCAGGCTCTCCTCCGGCACGTCGCGCATCTGGGTGCCGCGGCGCAGATCCTCGACCAGCCGCATGCCGATATCGACGCGGTTGACCCGGGTGACTTTCACCAATTCCACCGACTCGACGGGGTACGGAATGTGGTAGTTGAGGCCGGGCTTGGCATCGCGGTTGTATTTGCCGAACTGCATGACCAGGCCCAACTCGTCGGGCTCGACCCGGAAGAAGCCGGAAAAGCCCCACAGCGCCACCGCCGCGACCGCGATCAGCGCGATCCCGCCGCCGCTGAGCTTGCCGCCCGGCAACACGGTGCGCAGCTTGTCCTGGCCGCGCCGCAGCAACTCTTCGAGGTCAGGCGGACTCGAGCCCGACGGTGGGGAACCGGAGCCCCACGGCCCCTTCGGACCCGCACCCCAGGGGCCGCCGCCTTGATTGCTCCACGGCATAACTGCACTCCGCGTTCGCCGGTCCTGCGGGCCAGCCTGGAAATTTCATATCTTTCCATCGCTTACTCGAGAACGATGGCTTTCTGACGGTATCTGAGATCGCTGTCTCGGGCCACGGGTTATAGGGGACCAACCAACCCCTTTCAACGCGCGCTGATGCCGCGTGCGCCCGGCGCGAGCCTGCTGACCGTAACCTTCGCTGAAGTTACTTAATCATTGATCGGGAAAGTGCACCAGGATTGTGATCCCAACGCTTGCTTGCCAAGAAGCGACACCAGCCGCGAGCGAGCAAGTCCCAGGCACAACACCAAGCAGTGTACCGTTGCTACGACCGTTCGCGCCGGCTCGTCCACTGACCGAAGGCAACTTGTGCGACAAAGCAACGTATGTTCGATATCGTGCGTCGGTAGCAAAAATCAACGGACAAGGGCGCTCTTGAGGTGCGTATCAGGCTTCCATCCATCTCCTACATTGTGGCTCGGAGTTGGCCCGACAGCATCATTGGCCGGAAAAATGAGCTTCCCTGGCACTTGAGAACGGATCTGCAGAGGTTCAAAGCCTTCACCTCAGGTCACGCGATAATTATGGGGCGAAAGACGCATCTTTCGATTGGGCGACCGCTGCCAGGAAGAGTGAACATCGTCCTTACACGCAACTCTGAAGTCGACGCTAGGAATAGCTTCTGGCATCGGGATGAAACGATGCTTCTTTGGGCCGAGAATCTCGAAAGCGCTCTATTTTTCGCGGACGTGATGTCAATCGCGAAGGAAAAATCAGACTTCTTCGTGATAGGCGGAGCGGAGATGTACCGAATTTTTCGCGCTTTATTTAACAAGGTATACCTGACGGAAGTGCTCACGAACGACGCGCTGAGACGTGAGGCAGATGACGCAGTCTTTGAATACAAGTTCGATAGCCGCAGGTGGAAGACCATCGAAAAGACGGACGTGCCGGCTGGTCCAAATGACGATTTTCCCTCAACATTTGCTATTCTAGAGCGAAGAGCTAAGTACGTAAGATATTTAGAAGTAAAAAATTACTATACAGAGGCGGAATCAAAGAAAAAATGGGTTCAAGACCAACTTGATCTCTTTGGAACGACAGGTACAGCAACGAAACCGCTTCGGATCCCTGACCAATACGAGCTTTTCGCACGCGGCGCAGAATGGTTGACTACCTAAACCTAGACCGCAACCTTTGCCCGGATGTGGGGATGCGGGTCGTAGCCCTCGACGCATACATCCTCGTAGCGGAAGGCGAACAGGTCGGTCACCGCCGGATTGAGGCGCAGCACCGGGAGCTGGCGCGGCAGCCGCGACAGCTGCAGCCGCGCCTGGTCGAGGTGGTCGAGATAGAGATGGGCATCGCCGAAGCTGTGGACGAATTCCCCCGCGGCGAGCCCGGTGACCTGCGCCACCATCGCGGTCAGCATCGCATAGGAGGCGATGTTGAAGGGCACGCCGAGGAAGACGTCGGCGGAGCGCTGGTAGAGCTGGCACGACAGCTTGCCCCCGGCGACATAGAACTGGAACAGGCAATGGCATGGCGGCAGCGCCATCCGGTCCACATCTGCCGGGTTCCAGGCCGTCACGATGAGGCGGCGCGAATCCGGGTTGCGGCGGATCGCCTCGACCACATCGGCGATCTGGTCGATGGCGCCGCCGTCCCTGGCCGGCCAGGAGCGCCATTGCCGGCCATAGACCGGGCCGAGATCGCCGCGTTCATCGGCCCAATCGTCCCAGATCGTGACACCGCGATCCCTGAGGTATTTGACGTTGGTGTCGCCGGCGAGGAACCACAGCAGCTCATGGATGATCGACTTGAGATGCAGCTTCTTGGTGGTGACCAGCGGAAAGCCTCGGGCGAGATCGAACCGCATCTGATGGCCGAATACCGACAAGGTGCCGGTGCCGGTGCGGTCATGCTTTTCGACGCCATCGGCGAGAACACGTTCCATCAGGTCGAGATATTGGCGCATGACAAGACCGGCAGACCGGGCCGTGATCTTCGGGCCCGGCGCACGAGAATCAGAGCGATGCGATCACTGTAAGCAGTCAGCCGGGCATCGCCAAGGGAGCGGCATCGGGGAGCGGCGGCACCGGAGCGATTACGCCGGGCAGCGGGCGTGCCCGCATCCAGCTCGGGCAAAAAAACCGGCGGGCCAAGCCCGCCAGCGAGATCGAACGACAATCGGCGTCATTCCTCGACGAACACCTCTTCGCGCTTGGCGCGGATCATCGGCAGCACCGCGACGATCAGCAGCAGCGCCGCCACGGCGATCAGGCCACCGGAGATCGGCCGGGTGATGAAGGTCGAGGGGTCGCCGCGCGCGATCAACATGGCGCGGCGGAGATTCTCTTCCATCAGCGGTCCGAGCACGAAGCCGAGCAGCATCGGCGCCGGCTCGAAATCGTGCTTGACCAGCCAGTAACCGATGATGCCGAACACGCCCGTCAACACGACGTCGAACGGTGCGTTGTTGATGGAATAGACGCCGATCGAGCAGAAGATCAGGATCGCCGGAAACAGCAGGCGGTACGGCACCTGCAGCAGCTTCACCCAAACGCCCACCATCGGCAGGTTGATGACGACCAGCATCAGGTTGCCCAGCCACATCGAGGTGATCATGCCCCAGAACAGGTCGGGCTGCTTGGTCATCACCTGCGGACCGGGAACGATGCCATGGATGGTCATGGCGCCGACCATCAGCGCCATCACGGCATTGGGCGGAATTCCGAGCGTGAGCAATGGGATGAACGAGGTCTGGGCGGCCGCATTGTTGGCGCTTTCCGGCGCCGCCACGCCTTCGATCGCGCCGCGGCCGAAACGCGACGGATCCCTCGCCATCTTCTTTTCGAAGGTATAGGCGGCAAACGCCGCGATGACCGCGCCGCCGCCCGGCAGGATGCCGAGGATGGCGCCGAGCACGGTGCCGCGGCCGATCGCGCCCGCTGCGGCCTTCAGGTCGGGCCAGGTCGGCATCAGGCCGGTGAGCTTGGCGTTGATGACGTCGCGGGATTCGGTCTGCTCCAGGTTGCGCATGATCTCGGCGAAACCGAACACGCCCATGGCGACCACGACGAAGCCGATGCCGTCGGACAATTCGGGAATATCGAAGGCCATGCGGGACTGGCCGGTTTCGATGTCCGAGCCGACCATCGACATCATCAGCCCCATCATCACCATGGCCAGCGCCTTGAGGATGGACCCGCGGGCGAGCACGACCGCGAAGCACAGGCCGAGCACCATCAGCGAGAAATATTCCGCCGGGCCGAACAGCAGCGCGATCGAGGTCAGCGGAGCGCCGAGCGCGGCCACCAGCACGGTGGAGACGCAGCCGGCGAAGAACGATCCAATCGCGGCGATGGCGAGCGCCGGGCCGGCGCGGCCTTGGCGCGCCATCTGGTGGCCGTCCAGCGTCGTCACCACCGAGGATGATTCGCCGGGAATGTTGATGAGGATCGACGTGGTGGAGCCGCCATATTGCGCGCCGTAATAGATGCCGGCCAGCATGATCAGCGCGCCGACCGGCGGCAGGCCGAAGGTGATCGGAAGCAGCATGGCGATGGTCGCGAGCGGACCGACCCCCGGCAACACGCCGATCAGGGTGCCGACCAGCGCCCCGATGAGGCACAGGAACAGGTTCATCGGGTGCAGCGAGACGCCGAAGCCGAGGGCGAGATTGTGCAGGAGATCTATCATGACGATTTACACGCGCTGTTGATGCCGACCGCGGCCTGCATGCGTTTCATCGGAAGCTGAGGAGCGAGTTGAAGATGGCGGCCGGATCCCAACTGTTCGGCCACAGCTGCAAGGGCAGATTGAGCGCGATCGGGAACAACAGCACGCAGAATGCGGTCAGCACCGCGCCCCAGATGAGCGTCTCGATGACGCGCGCATCCGGCGTCGCCCCGGCGGCGGCCAAGATGCTCAGGAAAGTTGCAATGACGAGGCCGAGGGGACGCACCATCCAGGCGAACAATGTCACCGACACGGTGATGAAAAATGGGCCGCGAAAATGGAAACGATCAATCCCCGGTCCCTTGGTGGTCACTCCCGTGACGGC
>DASYNT010000093.1:0-3702 GCA_036008405.1 Xanthobacteraceae bacterium | reverse complement strand
GCAATCGAGGAGGTGCGCCGCGTCGGCTTCGCCTGCCGCTGCATCGAGGATGAGGGCAGCCGGGTTGAGCGCGCGCAACCGCGTGCGCAGCTCGCCGAGTGCCGCTTGGCCGGCCGGGGTGGTCGCCAAGTCCGTCTTGGTGAGCACCAGCCGGTCCGCCACCGCGACCTGCTTCACGGCCTCCGCGTGGGCGTCGAGCGTGCCTGAGCCGTTGACGGCATCCACCACCGTGACGATGCCGTCGAGCCGGTAGCGCATCACCAGATAGGGATGCATCATCAGGGTGTGCAGCACCGGTGCCGGGTCGGCGAGGCCGGTCGTCTCGATGATGACGCGCGAGAACTTGACGCGGCCATTGTCGAGGCTGCGCAGCAGCCGTTCCAGCGCGTCGATCAGATCACCCCGCAAGGTGCAGCATAGGCAGCCGGTCGACAGCAGCACGATGCCGTCATCCACCTGCTCGACCAGGAGGTGATCGAGGCCGATTTCGCCGAACTCGTTGATGATGACGGCGGTATCGGCGAGGTCGCCTCTCGCGTCCGCCGGCGCCTTGAGCAGGCGGTTGAGGAGGGTGGTCTTGCCGGCGCCGAGGAAGCCGGTCAGCACGGAGAGCGGAAGAGGAGGTGGCGGCGAACGCGCGGCGTCGCGCGCGGTCATTGCGCCTCCGTCTTGGGCGGGGGTTGCGGCTTGGGCTTGGTGGCCGCCGCTATGGCTGGTTTTGACTTGGAATCGGGATTGGCTGCGTTGTCGCTGCCGGGCCAGGGCTTGAGGCCGTTCGCCGTGGCGGTCGGCTTGGCGGGAGCCGCGAGCGTCGTCGGTGCGGGTTTCCCGGCCGGCTTGTCGGCAGGCGCGGGCTTTGCGGTTTGCGCGGGCTTGGTGGCCGGCGGCTTTGCGGCGGTCGCCTCGGGCTTCTTCTTGGTGGCCGGAGCATAGGCGGTGCTGGGCGCGACGCTGTTGCGTGTCGGCCCGATATAAACGTCGACCGGCGGTACGGCGGCGGTCAATCCGGATGTCAGCACGGACGAGCCGCGGGGCGTCGGCCCCCGCAGGCTCGAGAGGAAGAACGAGCGCTGCCCGCCGGGATCATCCACCGCGTTTGCGGCTGCGGTCTCGCCGCCCTCTTCGCCGTCATCGGCGGGCGCGCGCTTGCGATTGTTGCCGCAGATATCATCGCGCAGATTTGGCGGCGCGGCGGCGATCGGCACCAGCGAATCGACAGTGCCGAGCGAGGGCATCAGCCACGACAGCGGGTTCGCCGCAAAGCCGCGCTCGAACAGCTGCGCCGCCTTGACGGCGCGCACCGCCGACGACGGCGCGCCCAGCACCACCGCGATCAGCCGGCGGTCGCCGCGGGTCGCGGTCGCCACCAGGTTGAAGCCGGAGGCGCAGATGAAGCCGGTCTTCATCCCGTCGGAGCCCGGATAGGCGTCGAGCATCTTGTTGGTGTTGCGGTAGACGCGCTTGCCGAACCGGATGGAGGCGATGTGCCAGTAGGAATCGTATTCCGGGAACTCGCGGATCAGGGCGCGGGCCAGGATGGCGAGATCGCGGGCCGAGGTGATCTGCTCGTCGGCCGGCAGGCCGTTGGGGTTGACGTAGCTCGTCTGGGTCATGCCGAGGCGGCGCGCCGCTGCGTTCATCTCGTCTGCGAATTTTTCGATCGATCCGGACACGCCTTCGGCCAGCACTACCGCCATGTCGTTTGCGGAATGCACCAGCAGCATCTTCAGGGCATTGTCGACGGTGACCTGGGTGCCGGTCTTGAATCCCATCTTGGATGGCTGCTGGGCCACCGCATTGGGGGACACCGTGAACACGCTGTCGAAGCTGATGCGGCGGTCGCGCACCGCCTTGAGCGTCACATAGGTGGTCATCAGCTTGGTGACGGAGGCCGGATACCACGGATAGGTGGCATTCTCGCCTTGGATGACCTTGCCGGAGTCGACCTCGACGAGGAGCAGTGCTTCTGCCCGGGCGGGACGGGTGTCCAGCCCGGTATCGGCAAGCACCGCACCCGCCGTCAACGCAAGGGCGCACGCCGGAGCTACGAGCAACTTCTGCGAAAACGGCATGCTGTCCAGTATCTCGTTTCGTGGCCTTGGAACGGGTACCCGGCAGTCGACACCAACTTTACCCCAATCGCGCCCGGGAACGCAAAGGTGCTGACGCAAATTGCCACCGGCATTATGCTGGGTCTCCGGCGAAGGTTTCAAGACCGGGAAAACCCGCGCTGCGACCATTGCGGCACAGCCAATGCTCAAGAAAACGCCTAAAGTTCGGCAGAGGAGACCTCCATGACCGCCTGCATCATCGGCTGGGCCCATACGCCGTTCGGCCGGCTCGACACCGAAACGGTCGAAAGCCTGATCGTCAGCGCCGCCCGGGCCGCCTTCGACGATGCCGGGGTCGCGGCGGCCGATGTAGATGAAATCCTGCTCGGGCACTTCAACGCAGGGTTCTCCGCGCAGGATTTTACCGCCTCCCTGGTGCTCCAGGCCTCGCCGGACCTGCGATTCAAACGCGCCACCCGGGTCGAGAACGCCTGCGCCACCGGCTCGGCCGCAGTGCATCAGGGCGTGCGAGCGATCCGGGCGGGCGCCGCCCGCATCGTGCTGGTGGTCGGGGTCGAGCAGATGACGACGACGCCCGCGGCCGAGGTCGGCCGCAATCTCCTCAAGGCCTCTTATGTGCGCGAGGAGGCCGATATCACCGGTGGCTTCGCCGGCATTTTCGGCCAGATCGCGAGCCTCTACTTCCAGAAATATGGCGACCAGTTGGACGCCCTCGCCATGATCGCCGCCAAGAACCACAAGAACGGCGTCGCCAACCCCTATGCGCAGATGCGCAAGGATTTGGGCTTCGATTTCTGCCGCCGTGAAAGCGAAAAGAATCCGTATGTGGCGGGGCCGCTGAAGCGCACCGATTGCTCGCTGGTCTCCGACGGCGCCGCCGCCCTGGTGCTGGCCGACGTCGAGACCGCGCTCGCCATGAAGAAGGCCGTGGTGTTTCGCGCGCTCAGCCACGTGCAGGATTTCCTGCCGATGTCGAAGCGCGACATCCTCAAGTTCGAGGGTTGCGGCGAGGCGTGGTCGCGCGCGCTCGCCGATGCCGGCATCAAGCTCGCCGACCTTTCGTTCGTCGAGACCCACGACTGCTTCACCATCGCGGAGCTCATCGAATATGAAGCCATGGGCCTGGTGGGCGAGGGCGAGGGTGCGCGCGCCATCCGGGAGGGGCTGACCCGGAAGGACGGTGCGCTCCCGGTCAATCCGTCCGGCGGGCTCAAGTCCAAGGGCCATCCGATCGGCGCCACCGGGGTTTCGATGCATGCGCTGACATCGATGCAGCTGTGCGGCAAGGCGGGCGACATGCAACTCAAGGACGCGAAGCTCGGCGGCATTTTCAACATGGGGGGCGCCGCGGTCGCGAACTACGTGAGCAGATTGGAGCGGATCAGGTAGTGTTCGTCATGGCCGGACTTGTTCCGGCCATCCACGCCTTGGTTCGCGGCAAGCACAAACGCAGCAAGACGTGGATGGCCGTGACAAGCACGGCCATGACGAAACGTCACTCGATCGCCCCGCCGAGCGCCTGCATCAGCCGCGCATAGCGCGCCGTGTCCTCGCGGATGAAATTCGCGAATTCCTCGACCGTGCCGCCCGTCATCTCGTAGCCGAGCGCGGCGAAATGGGTCGCGAAATC
>DASYNT010000092.1:0-9959 GCA_036008405.1 Xanthobacteraceae bacterium | reverse complement strand
GCATTCCTTCACCAGCGAGGCCAAATCGCAAGTGCTCGCGATCGTGAGGCCGGTCCCGCGCAGATGCGATTTGCGGTAGCAATGCATTGCCAGGATGGCCCGCTGATTGGCCGGGAATGTAGCCACCAGCTCGAGCACGCTGCCTTCCGTGGCACTGTGGAGGCGCCCGATCAGTTCCTCCGAAATGCAAATGTCATCGTCCTCTATCAAGACTGGAAACCGGCTCATCGTCCATCTCCCCTGCGCTCAGTTCACGCTCAGAGACAAAACGTCCACTCTGAAAGACCGCGGCAGCGGCGGCAAAACGCACGCAGCCGCTGACCTTACCGCCCGGCGCGCCTGCAATGGTTGCGGAATAGCCACACTCCGAAGCCAAAGAGGTCGGGACACTGTGACGTCATCGGATGCCCGGGGTGCTCCACCACGGCGGCCGTTCATCTGGGGCTGTAGCCGCGCGCTACCATGCACTGATCGATGTAGGCGTCGCTGACGACCGTGGGCGGCGGATTGCTGGTCGCTTCCCACTGCTGCCGGCACCCCGCACGGGCATCGAGCCACTGCGGCGTGGGTCCGGTAGCGCAGCCGTTGAGACCGCTGGCCAATAGCACCAGCAGGCCAATCCGCGCGGTCGCTCCCATGGCCCACCCCCTGTCTTGCCGCCCCCGTCTTGTTTTGTCGTCTTGTTTTGTCGCCCTGTCTCGCCGCTGTCTTGCCGCGAATAGATCGGTGCCCCGAGCCAGGACAATGGCACAACGCGCCGGGATCTGAAATCGGCGCCCGTGGGAGCGGCCCGGACCGAAGTGGGGTGCTCACCTCAATCCGGGCCCTCCCCACACTTCCCCGCTTCATTAATGACTCGAAAACAGCCCCGTGTCTGCTTACATTTATGACAGTTTTCCGAACTGCGTTTGCTGAGCAGACGGCTCCGCCATTCTGTTGTCGAAGGGCTCGGTGCCTTCATATCGCCCTGCCGGCTCCGACCGTAATGCCGATATGTCCCGCCCGGCCCGCTGCCTTTATTGCTTCCTCGACCGGTAAATCAAGACGACGGAGGCGATCGCTTTTAATTCGCCATCTTTGTATCTGGCGCGAGCGTCATCCTTGCCTCTCTGGGTTTTGGCCCGGTTGACCACGGTTTGAGTCAGCTTCTCGTATAAGGCCACGCACATTGGCTGGACCTGGTAGGCGATGCCGGCAGGATCGGACCTGCCATCGTCCAGGCTGGCGACAGAACGCCAAACGCAATCATTGTAAGCGTCCTCTGCGGCCTCTCTTTCTGCGATTGCAATGTCGGGAGGTTCATAATCCGCCAACGAGCAAGCGGCAACGATGAGCCCGGCGGCGAGTGCGATTGCGGTCTGGTTCATCGGCTTCGCTGGGCAGGTTTGGCCTCGACTATGGAGAATCTCGCAGCGCTGGAACGATGCCTACGATCTCGCGGATCGCTGCCAATTCGTCGCCGCTGAACCATTTGATCGCGCCATCCCCGTGAGCGCGGTATTCGATGCTCATTCCTCCGTTCGGCCTGGGCCGCAGAGTCAATCTGACGGCGCCTTCTCGTGCCGCCGTGTCCAGCGAGATGACGGCGACCCCGCCGTTGCGTGTGCTCAAATCCGAGCCCCAACCAGACCGATGCTGCGCCACCCAATCGGCGATGGTGGTCACCTGCGCAGACGTCAATGCTGTCGGTCCGGTTTGATCCCAGTCGATCTTTCCTGAAATTGCGGGAGGCAGGTCAATGGTTTTCTCTTGCATCAGCCCAAGCATCAGATCGCATGCCAACAGCACAACCGGGACGGAAGCCATGGCCAAAAGAATTCCGATGACCAGTTTTGTCCGCCTGCCCATCGTACGCCGCCGCCGTTCACGTGTGCCAGTGCCGCCCTTCCTGGCCGGTCGCGCTCAAATATCTTTATGTGTCAATCTCGTAGCTGGTACAGCTGGGTGGACTCGAACCACCGGCCTCCTGATCCACAGTCAGGCGCTCTAACCAACTGAGCTACAGCTGCACGAAAACGGGGCGAACCTAAGAGCAAGGCCGGATTTTGGCAAGAGCGCGCTACGGACATAGCGCGCCGGCCCCATTGCGGATCGGGCCCTCTCGGCGTGACGCCCGGATGCTGATGCAGGCACCGATCCGGACCGGTCGCCGCCGGGCATTTCCGCGCAGGCGAGGCAGGCACGAAAAAAGCCCGGATTGGCGCCGGGCTTCGCTCAGGTGCCGCCGCGAGGCGGTTCGGAGGTGCTGCTTCAGGCGGTCTGTCTCAAGCAGCTTTTTTGGCGAGGCTGGAGAAGCCTTCCTTGATCGGCTCGGCCGTCGTGGTGGCGACCTTCTGGGCGAGCGCGGAGAGTTCGCGAGCCTGCTCGGTCATCGATTCGATCTGCTTGCGCGTATGCGCCGTCGAAATCTCCACCATCTGGGCCATGGTGCGAGCACCGAGCAACTCGGCGGCGAAATCGAATGCCGCATTGCTGTTCGTCCGTGCGGCTTCGATCACCTTGAGCCCGTAATCGGACGCGCCTTTGGAGGCGTTGGCATAGGTGTGTTCGAGGATGCCGGTCGCCTCTTCGGCGGCCGTCTTCATCTTGGCATAGGTGTCCTTGGCCTGGACGATGCCCTTCTCGGCATATTCGCGGAATACGGCCGTCGCCTCGGTCGCGGATTTCTCGAACTTCGGCATATCCATGAAGGGAAACTCCGGCTTGAAGCCTTGGGTGGGGCTGATTTCTTGCATGACATGACCTCGAGGGCGGACAATCACTGGCGCCGAAACGGCTCCGCCACAGGGCAGTCTCGGCGCTCAAACGACGCATTGCTCAGGGGGCCGGCTGAGCCGTTCCCGCGAGCTCCGCCGCATATATAGCACGTAAATAATGCATCGCAACAATTTTTTTGCAATGCAGCAATTTGGCCGTCGTCTACCCACCCCTCGTGGCGCCCACGACGGGACGGCAAGCGGCTTCCACCCCTCCTGTCGTCAGGACGATTTCGACGGCACGGATTTCATGGCGAGCTTGGATGCGGCTCCGCCCAGTTCCTTCGCCTGCTCGGCGAGTTCCTTCATCTGCGCCTGGATGAATTCGGTCTGCAGCGCAATCACCTGCTGGATGTCCTTGGCGTGCACCAGGCGGTCGGCAAAAGCGAATGCGTTGGCGACGTTGCGCTCCGCGTAGCTCATCGCCTTCTCGCTGACATCCTTGGCGCCGGCCTGGACCGCCTTGGCCTGGCCTTCGAATTGGGACGCTGCCTGCTGGGCTGCACTCATGAACGCATTGAACGCCGCGCGCGCCTGCTCCATGCTCTTTTCGGTCATGGCGCGCAGTTCTGCAGGCACTTCGAAATGGGGAATTGCGTTCCTATCATCCATCGGGGCACCTTTGAAGGTTGCATATAACCGGGATTTGCAACGGCATTGCGGCACGGCTGCCGGCAAGATGCTACTGCGGCTTGGCCTTGGCCAGCAAAAGTTTCCCGCCTTCCGCTCTCCACTCGGGATTTTGGCGTATGGCGATCGCCACCATGGCAGTTAAGGTTAGCCGGAAGGGTCGGGCCCGGAACGCCGCCGCGGCGTGGACGCGGGGGGCGACCCGCATTATTAAGAATTGCTGCCTTTTTGTGCCATTTTGCACGGCGCGTCCGACGGCTGCGTGAATCTGCATGGACGACACCATATTCGCCTCCGTCTATCTCGGCGACGCCCGGCTTGCCGCGCATGCCGTGAGCGCGACCCCCGTCTGGCTGTGGAGCACCGACGGCACGCGCATCCTGTGGGCCAATCCGGCGGGTTGCGCGGCGCTCGGCGCGAAGACGCCGCAAGCGCTGCTGGCGCGCCGTTTCGCCGTCGGCGACGGCGCCCGCACCCATATCGAGCGGCTCGCGGAAACCCTGCCCGACGGCGACGGCGCCCGGCTGTTTCGGCTCCGCGGCTTTGCCGGCGCGGCATGGAGCTCGCTCACCTGCTCCTGTGCGCGCTTCGATCTCGGCCGCACCCCGGGGATCCTGGTGATCGCAACCGAGCCGGTCGGCGCCGACATGGCGCTGGCGGAGCGGGTGCGCCGCCTCGGCTTTCCCGAACAGGCCGCGGTGGCCGCTTTCGGGCCGGACGGTGCCGTGCTGTTTGCAACCTCGCTTGCCGAGCGCCGCCTTGCCGGGGCGCCGGGGCTCGAAGCCATCGGCGCGGCGGGGCTTGCAGGCGCGGCGCTCGCGGCCGGCAGCGCCCGCGGCAACATCAGGCTCGGGGCCGTCATCCTGCAACGGATCGGCCGTGGCGCCAGCACGGTGCTGCTGGCGGAGTTTCTCGAATCCGCGGCGGCGCGGAGCGCGGTCGCGGACGCCGCCCGCCCAGCCGCGCAGCAGCCCGCAAACGGGTCGGCGGCGGCGCCTGACGGCCGTCCGGCGCTGCGCCGTCACCCCCTGCGTTTCGTGTGGCGGATGGATACCGCCGGCCGGTTCTCGCTCGGCTCCGAGCCATCCGCCGATATCGTCGACACCCTGGCGGAGATCGTCTCGGGCCGGCCGTGGCACGACATCAATGCCGAACTCGGCCTCGATCCCACCGGGCGCGTGGCCCAGGCCATCGCCTCGCGGGAGACCTGGAGCAACATTGCGATTTCCTGGCCGGTCGACGGCAGCGACGAACGGCTGGAGGTGGAGCTGGCGGGCCTGCCGTCGTTCGACCGGGGCCGCAATTTTACCGGCTATCGCGGGTTCGGCGTGTGCCGTGACGTGGCGCGGATCGAGCGCCTGGCAGCGCTGCGGCGGTTGCCGGCCACCGTGCCGTCGCCCTCACCGCAGATCGGCCCCGGCGGGCCTGCGGCGCCGCCGGGCGCGCCGGCGTCTTTCGCGCCAGGCGGTGCTTCGCCGGAAGGCGTTCGTTCCCCCGCCGCGGCTTCATCGGGCCTGCCCTCACCTGGCCCATCCTCACCTGGCCCATCCTCACTTGGCCCATCCTCGGCGGAAGATCCGGCCCCGGTGCCGGCGCCGGTTGCGCCCAATGTGGTGCGGTTTCCCGGAGCGGGGGCCTTTGCGGAGGTCCGGGCCGGGGAGGCGCAATCTCCGGCGCTGAGCGCCGGAGAGCGCAGCGCGTTCCACGAGCTCACGCGCCAGTTGACCGTCCGCCTGCAAACCGGCGAACCCGCGGCGGACGAGCGGCATGCGCCCGTGCCCGCCAGCCTCTCGGTCACCGCGCCGACCGGTCGGTTGTCGCCGGCGACACAGGTTCCCGGGCGCGCCGCGGCCTGGATGTTCGACGATGCCCGGCCGGTGTTTGCCGCGGAAGACCACCCGCTGCTCAACCGGCTGCCGGTCGGCATCCTCGTCTACCGTTACGAGGAACTCCTGTTCGCCAACCGCGCCTTCCTGGCATGGACCGGCTATCCCGATCTTGCGGCGCTGCGGATGGCGGGCGGATTGGACGCCCTGTTCCTGGATGCCGGTGTCGGCGCGCTCGCGGACTCCGGACAAGACGGGCATCTCGCCATCGCCACAAGCGGCGGCGACAGGATGCCGGTCGATGGCCGGCTGTTCGCGATCCATTGGGATGGCGAACAGGCTTTCGCGGTGCTGCTGTTCAAGACCGCCGCGCATGAGCAGATGCGGGCGGCGGAGGTGGCGCTGGGGCGGGCCGAGGCGCTGGCGAGCGAGCTGGGAATGCTGCTCGACCGGGTCGCCGACGCCATTCTGGTGGTCGATCGCGCCGGCGCCATCGTCTCCGGCCATGGCGGCGGCATGGCGTTCTTCGGCCGCGGCGGCCATGGGCTGGTCGGCACCGGCTTCGAAAGCCTGTTTGCGCCGGACGCCCGCGCCGCGGCCGCCGCGCACCTCGCCGGGGTGGCGGGCGAAGGCGGGACCGTCGCCGCCGAGCTGACCGCGCTGGCCGGCAACGGCGAATTGCGACCGATGATGGTGACCATCGCGCGGATCGAGCATGGTCAGGGGCCTTGGGGTCAGGGGCCAGGGGGTCTCGAGCATCCGGGGCCCGGCCACGGCAGCACCGAGCCGTCGGGCTCAGAACCGGGGGCTTCCAGGTCTTCGGGCGCCAGGTCTTCGGGCACCAGGTCTTCGGGCACCGGTCGATTGAGCGTTGTCCTGCGCGACATGTCGGCCGTGCGGCAAGCCGGGCCGGTCGACGCGGCGGCGCTCCTGCCTGGAACCGCCGCACTCGAATCCGCCGGGGCACTGGCCAACCTGTGCCACGAGGCGCGCGGTCCGATCCGTTCGATCCTCGAATTCTGCGACATCATGCTCGCCGAGCGGTTCGGCCCGATCGGCATCGATCGCTACCGCGATTGCATCCGCGACATCAGCACGGCCGGCGCCCAGGCGCTGTCGCGGCTCGCCGATGCCGCCGGTCTCGCCGAGATCATCGCCGGCACATCGCGCCTGTCGGTCGTGCGGGTCAGCCTGAACGAGGCGGTGAATGCCTGCGTGACCGAGCAGCAGGGCGCGGCCAACGAGGCGCGTGTGGTCATTCGCACCGCCCTGTCGCCGGGCCTGCCACCCGTCCTCGCCGACGCGGAGGCGGTGCGAGCGATGACCGTCGCCCTGCTGCTCCATGCGCTCCAGACCACCCGGCCGGGCGGGCAGGTGATCGTTTCGACCGGGCGGGCGCCCGGCGGCTTCGTCGTATTGCGGGTCCGCGACAATGGCGAAGGCCTGAACGAGAAGGCGATCGAGGCGGCGCTGCGGCCGAGCCCGCAGCCCCTCACCGACCCCGGGGAGGCGGGCGGCCTGACCGGCGGCTTGGCGCTCGCCAAGGCGCTCGCCGACGCCAACCAGGCGCATTTCGCCATCACCAGCAAGCCGCACCAGGGCTCACTGTTCGAGGTGACCTTTGCCGTCGGGCCAGCGAGCGAAGCGCCGGCGCCGGATCGGCAGGCCCGCGATGATCCCGGCATGACGCCGGTGGACGGCAACCAAAAACATTAGCAGCCGCTTGAAAATGAGATAACATTATTGCGGTGTGCCCGCGGGCCGGGCGCCAATGCGGAGGTGAGTATGAGGATCCTGTCCCGCCGGGCTTTCGTTGGTGCGTCCGCGGCCGTCGCCCTGGTCCCGGTGCTTTTCGCGACGGCGGCGCGGGCCGCCGAAGAGGTCGATCTTCTTCTGGTGCTGTCCTCCGACGTCTCGCGCAGCATCGACGCTCCGAAATTCAAGCTGCAGCGTGACGGGTATTCCGCGGCCATCATGAATCCCCGCGTCATTCAGGCGATCCGCTCCGGCGCGCTCGGCAAGATCGCGGTGTCCTTCGTCGAGTGGTCCGGGGTCGGCGCGCAGAAGGTGGTCGTCGACTGGACCGTCATCCGCGACGAGGCGTCGGCAAAGGATTTCTCCGCCCAGGTGGTCGAAGCGCCGCGGGCGTTCGCCGACCGCACCTCGATCAGCGGCGGCATCGATTTTTCCATGGCCCAGCTCGCCCGCTCGCCGTTCCAGGCCAACCGCCACACCATCGACGTCTCCGGCGACGGCACCAACAATGCCGGCCGCGATGTCGCCGCCGCCCGTGACGAAGCCCTGGCGCAGGGCGTTACCATCAACGGCCTCGTCATTCTCAGCGAGCGGCCGATGTCGTGGAACGCCGATCACACCAACCCGCCGGGCGGCCTCGACACCTACTACCGCGACAACGTGACCGGCGGCCCCGGCTCGTTCGTCCTGGTCGCCGAGAACTTCGATTCGTTCGGGCAGGCGATCCTCAACAAGCTCATCGCCGAGATCGCGACCAACGCGTTTCCCAGGCACGCAGAATTGGACCGGAATGGGCGTTGAGGTCCGGCCTGCGGTCTGTCACGCCCCAGTCGACAGGGTAGCCGCTTCAATATAACACCGTAAAAACGACAACTGCTTCAGCAGGACGACCGGTTCATCCAACTCGAAAAATCGACGACGAGAATTCGACGAGAAACAGCGGAGGATCAGCAATATGGGTACGAAAATGGCGTTGTATTCAGGCGTGGCCGCGATCGCCCTTGCGGCGCTCGTTGTCGGCCCGCCTGCGCGGGCTCAGGCCCAGCAGAGTGCCGCCGTCAGCATCGGCGCCACCGACCTCGGCGGCGTCGTCAGCGGGCCGAATGGGCCGGAGGCCGGGGTTTGGGTGATCGCGGAAACCGTCGATCTTCCCACCAAGATGGTCAAGATCGTGGTGACCGACGACCAAGGGCGCTACGTGATGCCCGATCTTCCGAAAGCGAATTACACCGTCTGGGTGCGTGGTTACGGCCTGGTCGATTCGGCCAAGGTCACCACCGTGCCCGGCAAGATCGTCAACCTGACCGCGGTGCCGGCCCCCAATGAAGCGGCGGCGGCCGAATATTATCCCCCCGTCTATTGGCTTTCGATGGCCAAGATACCGGACAGCAGCGAATTTCCCGGCACCGGGAACGACCGCAACGGCATCAACCCGAACATCAAGTCCCAGGCCCAGTTCCTGTCGACATTCAAGACCGACGGCTGCTTCCACTGCCACGCCATCGGCACCAAGGCGACGCGCACCCTTTCGTCGGCACTGGGCGAGTTCAAGACCAGCGAGGACGCATGGTTGCGGCGGATCCAGTCCGGGCAGGCCAGCAAGGACATGGTCGAAACCATCGAGCGGTTCGGCACGTTCCGCGGCGCGCAGATGCTCGGCGACTGGACCGATCGGGTCGCCAAGGGCGAGTTGCCGGCGACGAAGCCGCCGCGCCCGCAGGGCCTGGAGCGCAATCTCGTCATTACGGAGTGGGAGTGGTCGGGTCCGAAGACCTACCTCCACGACGAGGTGGCGACCGACAAGCGCAATCCGACCATCAACGCCTACGGGTCGCTCTACGGCGCGACCGAGAACAGCACCGATTTCGTGCCGGTATTCGATCCGATCAAGAGCCTGGCCACGACGGTGAAGCTCCCGGTCCGCGATCCGAAGACCCCGTCGGCGATCAACAGCGTGATGATGGCGCCCTCGCCTTATTGGGGCGAAGAGAAACTCTGGAACGCCCAGACAATCCCGCACAGCCTGATGTTGGACGAGAAGGCGCGGGTCTGGTTCGCCGCCAGAATCCGGCCGGCTGCCAATCCTGATGCCTGCAAGGCCGGCTCCGACCATCCGTCGGCGAAGGCGTTCCCGATCAATGCGTCGAACCGGCACATCGTCATGCTCGACCCGGAGAGCAAGAAGTTCACGACGGTGAGCACCTGCTTCCCGACCCACCACGTGCAGTTCGGCTTCGACCCCGACCGCACGCTGTGGACGAGTTCCGGCGGCGTGGGCGCCGCGGTGCTCGGATGGGTCAATACGAAAATGCTCGAAGAGACCGGCGACGAGTTGAAGTCGCAGGGCTGGACTCCGTTCATTCTCGACACCAACGGCAACGGCAAGCGCGATGAGGGCTATGTGGAGCCCAACCAACCGGTCGATCCGGCCAAGGACAAGCGCATCCGCGTCGGCTTCTATTCGATCGCGCCGAATCCGAAGGATGGCTCGATCTGGGGCACGGTGACCGGATATCCCGGCTCGGTGGTGCGGGTTAATCCCGGCGCGAATCCGTCCGAAACCGCGCTGGCGGAAATCTACGAGGTGCCGGCGCCGGGCTTCTCGCCGCGCGGCGGCGACATCGACAGCCAGGGCGTGATGTGGTCCGCGCTCTCGAGCGGACATCTCGGGTCCTTCGATCGCAGCAAGTGCAAGGGCCCGCTCAACGGCCCGAACGCGACCGGCAAGCACTGCCCCGAGGGCTGGACGCTCTATCCGCTGCCCGGACCCCAGCTCGGCAACGTCGCCGCCAACGGGAGCGGCGAAACGCCTTACTACGCCTGGGTCGACCAGCACGACACGCTCGGCCTCGGCAAGGACGTGCCCGTTGCCACCGGCAATCAGAATTCTTCGCTGATCGCCCTCAAGGATGGACGGCTGATCAACATGGTCGTGCCCTATCCGATGGGCTTCTGGGCGAAGGGCCTCGATGGCCGGATCGACGATCCGAAT
>DASYNT010000091.1:0-5328 GCA_036008405.1 Xanthobacteraceae bacterium | reverse complement strand
CTTCGGCGACATAGGCATTGCCTCGGTCGAGAAGTGCTTGGATCAGCGATTTCATGTCTGCCCGACCATCGCTACGCGGCAATACGAACTCCGTCGCGCGAGGCTGATGGGTCGGCGGCAAACAGCCGAGCGCGTTCACGTCGGCCTTGAAGTTGGCGTAGGTCTCCTCGGTCAGTTCGCGGATCGGGATACCGCGTTCGGCCGCGCGCGCATTGATCTTGTCGTCGACGTCGGTGATGTTGCGGACATAGGTGACGTGCTCCGCGCCATAGAGGTGGCGCAGCAGCCGGAACAGCACGTCGAACACGATCACCGGCCGCGCATTGCCGATGTGGGCGAAGTCGTAGACGGTCGGCCCGCATACGTACATGCGCACGTTGCGCGGATCGATCGGTACGAACGCCCGCTTCTCGCGGGTCAGCGTATCGTAGAGCTTGAGTTCCATCGTCATCCCGTCGAAACGGGGCACGTGCCCAGCCACCGGCTCCGCTGGCCGGGGCGTCGTTCATCTCGGGCGAGAAAAGACGGCCACAGCCAGCTGACGCTAGCCGATAATCTCCGGGCAAATGCCGCAAATCGTAAAAAGGCCGTTCATGCGGCGCACAATGAGCATGGTCGCCTGCACAGTCAAGAGCGCGCGCGAAATTGGTTGAAATCGCCGAAATTGGTGGCAGCTGCCGCCCGGGCGGGGCGACCGGTCAACGCGACATTAACGAATTTGCGCCACGTTACCGACCGTCCCGAACCTCACATAAGGCCGGCGGTTACCATGCGCATCCTCCTTGCCGCTGCGGCCCTTGCCTGCATCGGGGCCGTCCCGGCCGGCGCGGAGACCCGCGTCTTCATCATCGAAAACCACAGCAATTACGGCGTTGATCAGTGCCTCACCAGCGGGGCGCGATGCGGCAAGGTGGTGGCGAGCGCGTATTGCCAGTCCCGCAATTTCGCCCAGGCGGTGTCGTTCCGCAGGATCGAGCCCGACGAGATCACCGGCGGCAAAGGCGGGGCCCAGGCAAGCTGTCACGCCGCTATTTGTGGCGAATGGGTCGCCATCGAATGCGCCCGCTGAGCATGATCCCGAAAGGTTGCCGACTTCCGGACCGGACCATGCCCGGTAAAGCCCTACCCTCTTCGGGGCTCGCCTCCTCGCGCCTCCGTTGCGTGGCGCCACAACTTCCGCCATCCTCACCAAACGTGGTCTGACCCGACGTCCGGGTTTCCGAATGGTGAGCGAGGTCAGCCCGCTTGGACTTGTCGAAACGGCGGACGACTTGCCCAATCCGATGGGAACATCCGTTTGGGTCGCATATCAGGCGCTATCCCCGGGGAAGGGCGGCCAGCGATGACGGGCGCAATCACGGCCAAGAAGGAACCGGCTGGCGGCCTCGACCCGCAGGCGGCGCCGCTGAAGCTGGAAGAGTTCCTCCCCTACCAGCTCAACGTGGTGGCGAGCCTCGTGTCCCAGGCGCTGTCACGCATCTATGTGGACCGCTACGGCATCGACGTGCCGGCGTGGCGCATCCTCGTTACCCTCGGGCAATTCGAGACCATGACCGCAAAGGCGATCGGCGCCCACAGCCACATGCACAAGACCAAGGTGTCCCGCGCGGTGGTCGAACTGGAGCGGCGCAAGCTGCTGGTGCGGCGCGCGAACCGCTCCGACCGGCGGGAGGCCTTCCTGTCACTCACCCCCGCCGGGCGCACGATCTACGATGAACTCGCCCCCGGAGCGCTTGATTTTGCCCGTCGACTGTTCGAGACGGTCGATCCCGCCGACCGCCCGGCCTTCGAGCGCGCAGTCGTCCGGCTGACCGAGCGATCGCGAATGCTGACTGCCGAATCGACGGCGGAACGCGCGAAATAGCAGTCCCGTCCGCGCTTGCCGCGGCGGGTGGGAGGATCCGTGCAGCTCTATTCGTTTTTCCGCTCCTCGGCCGCCTATCGCGTGCGGATCGCCCTGAACGTCAAGGGCTTGCCCTTCGAAACAGTGCCGATCCACCTCACCAAGGATGGCGGCCGCCAGCACTCCCCCGAATTTCACGCCGTCAATCCGCAGGAAAGGGTGCCGGTGCTGGCGCTGCCCGGAGACGTGCTGCTGCAATCCCTCGCCATCATCGAGTATCTCGACGAGGTCCACCCCGACCCGCCCCTGCTACCTGCGGACCCGATCCACCGGGCGAAGGTGCGTGCGGTCGCCCAGGTCATCGCCTGCGACATCCACCCCCTGAACAATGTCGGCCCGCTCAATTACCTCCGCAATGTGCTCAAGGCCGACAAGGCTGCCGTGGAGGCTTGGTACCAGCACTGGGTCGTCACCGGCTTTAGCGCCGTCGAGGCGCTGATCCGGCCCGGCCCCTATGCCTTCGGCCCGCAGGTGACGCTCGCCGACATCTGCCTCGTCCCCCAGGTCTACAATGCCCGCCGCTTCAAGGTGCCCCTCGATCGCTTCCCCGGCATCGCCGCGGTGGATGCCACTTTGCGCGAGCTTCCCGCCTTCGGCGCCGCCCGCCCGGAACTCCAGCCGGACGCCGAATAGGCCGTCGCGATCGTCTCGGGTCGAGGCCGCCAAGAGGTGTCGGGGCTACAGCTTGAACGTCTCGTACACCGAGGGATGAAACAGCTCCTCCACCTTCATCAGCCGCGGCGACAGGCCCTGGGAATGGTGATGGTGCAGAAAGGCCTCCAGCCCCTTGCGGTTGGGCTCGACGCCGTATGACCAGAAGTCGCGGCCCATCAATTCCCGCACCGATTTGAGCGTCTCTTCGACGAAGGGCAACGTCACCTTGGTGGCGGACGTGTCGCTCAGCGCCGCGAGCGCCGCCGTCTTCGACTGCTCGAACGCCTTGAATACCGCAACCGGCAGCCACGGATGCTTCTCGGCCAGCGTGCGGCGGATGCCGATGAGATGCATGATCGGGAAGATGCCGGTCCGCTTGTACCAGTCCGTCGCCGCCGCCGTGGGGTCGCGGAACAGCCAGCCGACATTGGGGTGGCCCCGCTCGATGAAGGACGGCGGGCGCGGCGCGATAAAGCCGTCGATGTCGCCGCGGTCGAGCAGCGCCGAGATGGTCGCGCCCTCGGGCGCGTTGTCGAGCCGCACCCCCGACGGCAGCTTGACCGTGATCTTCTCGGGACGGCCGGCTTCCTCGATGCCACCGCGAATCCAGTGGATGTCGGCGGGCGTCACGCCGTAATCGTCCTCGAGGATGGCGCGCGCCCATACATTGGCGGTGAGCTGATATTCCGGCACGCCGACCTTGCGGCCCTTGAGGTCCTTGGGCTCCTTGATGCGGTCGGTGCGCACATAGATCGAGGTGTGGCGGAACGCCTTCGACACGAAGGCGGGAATGCCGACATAGGGGCAATCGCCGAGCGCGGTCTTGACCGTGAAGCTCGACAGCGACAGCTCGCAGATGTCGAAATCGACCGAGCGGAAGGCGCGGAAGAAGATCTCTTCCGGCGACAGGGTCATGAACACGGGATCGACACCGTCGATGCGGACCGCCCCGTTGATAAGGGGCCGGTTGCGGTCGTAGTCGCCGACCGCGACGGACAGGTTGAGATTGGCCATGAGGGTTTCCCGGTGAGCAGCGTTCGCATCGTAGGATGGGTAGAGCGCTCGCGAAACCCATCATGGGCGTGTCGATTTGAAGGGAGTGATGGGTTTTCGCTGCGCTCCACCCATCCTACATGCCGGGCGACGCCGCCCTCAACTCCGCAACCGGTCCACGGGGTCGGCCGAGGCGACATCGATCAGGCGCAGCTGCATGCGCTCCTCGCCCTGCCAACGGTCGAGCGACAGCGAGCCGACCGCATGGACCGGGCGTCCCCGGCCGCCCAGCAGCGCCTGGCCGAGCTTCTGGCCGACCGCGCGGAAGGCGATGGCGTTGATGGTGCTGCCGTCGCCCGCCTGCAGGCGGGCGCGCACATGGGCCTGACCGACCTCCTCGGCATAGGCGACGGTATGCGCGGGCAGCGCGATCACGGGCTCGGGATTGCCGGCGCCGAACGGCCCCGCGCGGGCGATGGTGGCGTGAAGCGCGGCATTCGCCGCCCGTGCCGTGAGAGCGCCGTCGACCAGCAATGCATCGTCGCGCCGCGCTGCTTCCACGGCGGCGCCCAGGGTCGCTTCGAGATAGGCGCGGAAGGCGCCGAGCGCGTCCCTGCGCAAGGTGATGCCGGCCGCCATGGCGTGGCCGCCGCCCTTGACGAGAAGCCCCTGCGCGACCGCATGGCGGACGGCGCGGCCGAGGTCGACCCCCGGGATGGAGCGCCCCGATCCCGCGCCGGTGTCGCCCGCGCCCCATGCGACCGCGAAGGCCGGCCGCCCGAACCGCTCCTTGAGCCGAGCCGAGATCAGCCCGACCACGCCCGGATGCCAGCGCGGCGATGCCGTGACCACCACTGCGCCGCGCTCTTCGAGGCCGAGCGCCGCCATCGCCTCGGCCTCTGCCTCCGCGACCGCGGCGAGCTCGATCGTCTGGCGCTCGCGGTTGAGGCGATCGAGCTCGGCGGCGAGCCCGGCGGCTTCGCTGGGATCTTCGCACAACAGCAGCCGCGCGCCGAGGTCCGCCTGTCCGATGCGCCCGCCGGCATTGATCCGCGGCCCCAGCATGAAGCCGAGATGCCATGGCTCCGGCGGCCCGGTGAGCCGCGCCACATCGATGAGCGCGGTGAGGCCGACGCGCTCGCGCCGCCGCATCGCGATCAGCCCCTTGGCGACGAAGGCGCGGTTGAGCCCCCTGAGCGGCACCACGTCGGCGACGGTGCCGAGCGCGACGAGATCGACGAAATCGAGCAGGTCGGGCTCCGGCCGCGCCGCGTTCCAGAAGCCGCGCCGGCGCAGCTCGCGGTTGACCGCGACGATGGTGAGGAACACCAGCCCGACCGCGGCCAGATAGCCGAGGCCGGAGAGATCGTCGCGCCGGTTCGGATTGACGATCGCGACGACCGGCGGCAGCGCTTCGTCGGCCTGATGGTGATCGATGACAACGGTGTCGAGGCCAAGAGCTTTCGCTTCGGCCAACGGCTCGATGCTCGTCGTTCCGCAATCGACTGTCACCAGAAGTTTGGCGCCGCGGCCAGCGAGCTCACGCACCGCTTCGACATTGGGGCCATAGCCCTCGAACAGCCGGTCCGGAATGTGCACCATCGGCTCGACGCCGCAATGGCGCAGAAAACGCGCCAGCAGAGCGGCGGAGGTGGCACCGTCGACCTCGTAATCGCCAAAAATGGCAACGCTCTCGCCACGCACGATGGCGTCTGCGATGCGCTCGGCGGCCTCCGGCATCGCCGTGAGCACATTCGGGTCGGGCATCGAGCGTTTGA
>DASYNT010000090.1:0-5227 GCA_036008405.1 Xanthobacteraceae bacterium | reverse complement strand
AGCTGCTCATCGCCCGGAGCTTGTGATCGGACCGGGCGGCCGGCAGGAGTCGAGGAGAACCAAATGCCCGACGCCTTCATCTACGATCACGTCCGCACCCCGCGGGGCCGCGGCAAGGCGGACGGCGCGCTGCACGAAGTGACAGCGCTCAGCCTCGCCACTCAGGTCCTCGCCACGCTCAAGGATCGCAACGCGCTCGATCCGGCCCTGGTGGACGATGTCATGATGGGCTGCGTCGATCCGGTCGGCGAGGCCGGCGGCGACATCGCCCGCGTCGCGGCGCTCTGCGCCGGCTACGGCAACGGCGTCCCGGGTGTCCAGATCAACCGGTTCTGCGCGTCCGGGCTCGATGCCGTGAACTTCGCCGCGGCCGAGGTGATGTCGGGCCAGCACGACATGACGGTGGGCGGCGGCGTGGAATCCATGAGCCGGGTCGGCATCGGCGCGTCCGGCGGCGCCTGGCCGGTCGATCCTTCCATCGCGATCCCGTCCTATTTCATGCCCCAGGGCGTTTCAGCCGATCTCATCGCCACCAAATACGGCTTCTCACGCGACGACGTCGACGCCTATGCGGTGGAAAGCCAGAAGCGCGCCGGCGTGGCGTGGGACGAAGGTCGCTTCGCTAAATCGGTCATCCCGGTGAGGGACTGCAACGGCATCACGCTGCTCGCCAGGGACGAGCACATGCGCCCGTCGACGACCATGCAGTCACTGGCGCAGCTGCAGCCGTCCTTCGTGCAGATGGGCCAGCTCGGCGGCTTCGACGCGGTGGCGGTCCAGGCGCACCCGGAAATCGAGGCGGTCAATCACGTCCATCATGCCGGCAATTCGTCCGGCATCGTCGACGGCGCCGCGGCCGTGCTGATCGGCAATGCCGATGCCGGCCGCCGCGCCGGGCTCGAGCCGCGGGTGCGGATCAGGGCCTTCGCCAATATCGGCTCGGAGCCGGCGATGATGCTCACCGGCCCGATCGACGTGACCAGGAAGGTGCTCAGGAAGGCCGGCATGACGCTCGGCGATATCGAATTGTTCGAGGTCAACGAGGCCTTCGCCTCGGTGGTGCTGCGCTTCCTCCAGGCGTTCGACATCGATCGCGGCAAGGTCAACGTCAATGGCGGCGCGATCGCGCTCGGCCATCCGCTCGGAGCCACCGGCGCCATGATCCTGGGCACCGCGATCGACGAGATGGAGCGGCGCGATCTCGGCACCGCGCTCGTCACCCTGTGCATCGGTGCCGGCATGGGGACGGCGACCATCATCGAGCGCGTATGAGGTTTTCCGCTCGCCGGCTGCAGCCAAGCAGGAGTTGAGACATGCCGAAGATCGACATCGCCGCCCTGAAGGTCGAATCCCAGACCGGCTATCCGGAGCCGTTTCGCCAGGCGGTGCAGGGGCGCTCGCGCAAGCGGCTCGGCAATGCCGTCGGCCTCGACCAGTTCGGCGTCAACCTCTCGACTTTGAAGCCGGGCGCCGCATCCTCGCAACGCCACTGGCATGCCAACGAGGACGAGTTCATCTACGTGCTCTCGGGCGATCTCGTGTTGTGCGAGGAGGGCGGCGAGACCGTGCTGCGACCGGGGGACGCGGCCGGCTGGAAGGCCGGAGTGGCCAACGGTCATTGCCTCGTCAATCGTGGCGCGCACGATGCGGTATATCTCGAAATCGGCAGCCGCGCGCCGAGCGAGCGCGCAGAGTATCCCGATATCGACATGCGCATGGAGCGCGACGACAAGGGCGCGCGTTTTCTCCACAAGTCCGGTGCGCCCTATCCCGGCTCGGAACGGTAGGGCGTGTCCTTGCGCGGAGCATGGCACCATGGAATTCGAATCTAACCGCCTGTGAGTGCACGAGCGAGGCATCCCATGAGCTACGTCAACTTCAAGGTCGACATCGATGGCGACGGCATCGCGCTCGTCACCTGGGACGTGCCGGAGCGCTCGATGAACGTCATTTCGCTCGCGGGAATTCACGAACTCGCGGCCCTGGTCGAACAGCTCGTCGGCGATGCGGCGGTCAAGGGCGTGGTGATCACCTCGGGCAAGGACACCTTCTGCGCCGGCGCCGATCTCACGCTGCTGGAATCGCTCGGCCGCAGCTTTGCCGGTCCCCGCGGGGACGGCGGGGGCAGCGACGAGCAGGCGGCCACGCGCCTGTTCGAAGAGAGCCGCAAGCTGTCCTTGCTGTATCGGCGCATCGAGACCTGCGGAAAGCCGTGGGTCGCCGCAATCAACGGTACCGCGCTGGGCGGCGGGTTCGAGCTTGCGCTCGCCTGCCACCACCGCGTCGCCGCGCAGAATCCGCACGCCCGGCTCGGCCTGCCGGAGATCAAGGTAGGCCTGTTTCCCGGCGCCGGCGGCACCACGCGCATCGCACGCATGCTGGCGCCCGCCGATGCGCTGCAGTTCCTGCTCAAGGGCGATCCCGTCAAGGTCGAGCGCGCCAAGGCGATGAAGCTGATCGACGCGGTCGTCGCCCCTGCCGAGCTCGTCAATGCCGCCAAGGCTTGGATCAAGGCGGGCGGCAAGGCCAAAAATCCCTGGGACACCGACGGCTTCAAGCTGCCGGGCGGCCCGGTCTACTCCAAGGCGGGCATGATGACCTTCCCCGCCGCCAATGCGCTCTACCGCCGCGAGACCTACGACAATTACCCGGCGGCACGGGCGATCCTGCAGGTCGTCTATGAAGGCCTGCTGTTGCCGTTCGACCTCGCGCTGCGGGTGGAATCACGCTGGTTCGCCAACATCCTGCGCTCTCCCGAAGCGGCCGCGATGATGCGCTCGCTGTTCGTATCGATGCAGGAGCTCAACAAGGGCGCGCGGCGGCCCGACCTGCCGCGAACCACGATCAAGCGCGTCGGCATCATCGGCGCCGGCTTCATGGGCGCGAGCGTCGGCTATGTCACCGCGCTCGCCGGCATCGACGTCGTGCTGATCGACCGCGACCAGGAGAGCGCCGACCGCGGCAAGGCACAGTCCGACAAGCTGATCGGCAACCAGATCAACCGCGGCCGCGCCACCGCAGCGGACCGCGATGCGCTGCTGGCGCGCATCACCGCGACCGCCGACTATGGCGCGTTGCGCGGCTGCGACCTCGTCATCGAAGCCGTGTTCGAGGACCGCAAGGTGAAGGCGGAGACCTATGCCAGGGCGCAAGCGGCGCTCGGCCCCGGCGTGATCTTCGGCTCCAACACCTCGACGCTGCCGATCACCTCGCTCGCCGGGGAGTTCGCCGATCCGTCGCGCTTCATCGGCATCCATTTCTTTTCGCCGGTGGAGCGGATGATGCTGGTGGAGATCATCCTCGGCAAGGAGACCGGCGACGCCGCGCTGGCCACCGCGCTCGACTATGTCCGCGCGATCAAGAAGACGCCGATCGTGGTCAACGATTCCCGCGGCTTCTACACCTCCCGCGTGGTCGGCACCTACCTGCGCGAGGGCCATCTGGTGCTCGCCGAGGGTGTGCCGGCGGCGATGATCGAGAATGTCGGGCGCATGGCCGGCATGCCGGTCGGGCCGCTCGCGCTCAACGACGAGGTCGCCGTCGATCTCGCCTGGAAGATCCTCAAGGCCACCGAGGCCGATCTCGGTGCTGCTGCGATCGACCCCGGCCAGAAGCAGCTGCTGTCGGAGCTGGTGGAGAAGCGCGGCCGCTACGGCCGCAAGAACGGCAAGGGTTTTTACGACTACCCGGACAAGGGCGAGAAGCGCCTGTGGCCTGGGCTCGCCGACCTGCAGAAGGTCAAGCTCGACCCCGACGCCATCGACGTGCAGGAACTCGAGGACCGCCTGCTCGGCATCCAGGCGCTGGAAACCGCGCGCTGCTTCGAGGAAGGCGTCCTCACCGACATCCGCGAGGCCGATGTGGGCTCGATCCTCGGCTTCGGCTTCGCGCCGTTTACCGGCGGCACCCTGTCCTATATCGACATGATGGGCACTCCCCGCTTCGTCGCCATGTGCGAGAAACTCGCCGCAAGGCACGGGCCGCGGTTCGCGCCTTCCAAGCTGCTGCTCGACATGGCCGCGAAGAACGAGACCTTCTACGGCCGCTTCGCGCCACGACCGCGCGACAAGGCGGCATGAACGGTTTTCCCCCTCGCCGGCGGTCGCCGCCGGAATGGGGCGCCATGTCCGACCGGCGACAGGGGTGACGCCTTTGCGGTTTTGTTCGGGTCTGTTTGTTCGGCGTTGAGAAGATAGCTCTTCACCAGCGGCGCCCGAAGGTTGATTATCGCCTCGGTCATCGTCTGGACCTCTGTCTCGGTTAAGGTTTGGCGACCAAGCCCCCACCGAGAGTCCACGATGACCACCGCTGTGGACAAGCAGCCCGCCGAAGCCAGACCCGGGCTTCAGCAGGCTGCCGACCCACAGGGACGCGACCCGCTGAATGCTTTGAATGTCGAGGAGGAAACAATGCACAAGGGGCCCCTGGTCGGCAGATTCGCAATTTCAACTGTCTTGTTGCTGGGTGTTTTGTTCAGCAATTCGGCCTTCGCCGACGCCGGGGACAAACAGGCCGACGAGATCGGATCGATGGGACCGGTGCCCAAGGCCCAATGCGGCCCTTCGGATCGCACCGAAAGCGGTTTGCAGGGCCAGACCACTTCGAAGGAACGCGCGAGCGGCGACTCGGAACGCGGCTACAGCTGCAATCTCGCGCTCGTCGGCCAGTTCCGGGGGGAAGGGGCCTTTTCGCAGGACGGGCCGTCATACTTTGATCACTGCGCCTACATGGCAACGGAAAATAACCCGCGGCAGGCGCACCCCGGTATCGTGGTGATCGATGTTTCGGATCCCGCGAAGCCACGGGCGACTGCGTACCTCGCCGACACGCCGGCGGGGCTCAGCCCGCACGAAAACAACAAGGTGAACGAAGAGCGCGGACTCCTCGGGCTGGCGCAAAGTAACGGGCCGAATTTCGCTGTCTATGACCTAAACGGGGACTGCGCCCACCCGAGGCTGGCGTCTAGCATCACGGTGCCCAATAGCTTTGGCCACATGGGTGGCTGGGCCGACGACGGAAAGACGTACTACATTGGCCAGCAGTTTCGAGGCGTCCGCGGCATCCTGCCGATTATCGACGTGACCAACCCGTACAATGCCAAGTGGCTCCTCAACTGGACCTTCACCGGTGATGGTCGGCCCCACGACGTCAACACCAACAACGACGGCACACGTTTGTACGCCGGGCAACCGGGCAACTTCGGCGCTCCGCCGAAAAATTCTTCGTT
>DASYNT010000089.1:0-11358 GCA_036008405.1 Xanthobacteraceae bacterium | reverse complement strand
CCTACCGGAACGCGACGTCGCTGCCCAATACGATCAACGATGCAAACGCGGTCGCGGCGCTGTTTCGCTCGGTCGGGTTCGAGGTCGTCACTTCGCGGACCGACCTCGGCGTCCTGGAATTCAAGCGCGCCGTCCGCGATTTCCTGATTACGGCGGAGACCGCCGACATCGCCGTCGTCTATTATGCCGGCCACGGCATCGAAGTCGGCGGCACCAATTATCTCATCCCGGTGGATGCCAAGCTCGCCCGCGACTATGACGTCGAGGACGAGGCGGTCGCGCTCGACCGCATCATCTGGGCGCTGCAGTCGGTCAAGCGGCTGCGACTGATCCTGCTGGACGCCTGCCGCGACAATCCCTTCGCCGCGAAACTGCAGCGCTCCGTCGGGCTGCGTGCGGCAACCAAGGGCGGGCTTGCCAAGCTCGACGATGTCAGCGCGGACACGCTGGTCGCCTATGCCGCAAAGGCGGGTTCGGTCTCCTATGACGGCGTCGGCCCGAACAGCCCGTTCGCCGCCGCCCTCCTCAAGCACGTCGCAGAACCCGGCCTCGACATCCGGATCGCGCTCGGCCGGGTCCGGGACGAGGTGCTCAAGGTGACGGGGGGCAGGCAGGAGCCTTTCATCTACGGCTCGCTCGGAGGGGCCACCATTCCCCTGGTGCCGCAGGCAAACAAGATCGAGGCCCCGCCGGCGGTGGCCGCGCGGGAGCCGGCGACAAGGCCGAACTCCGCAGTTGCGCCGGGGCAACCCAATCGGGCGGAACAGCCCGTGCCGCCCACCGCCAATGCGGCTCCCACCAAAGCCGAGCCTGCGAAAGCCGAATCTGCCAAGGCGCCGCCTGCGAGCTCGCAAGCCGCGGTCGACAGGATCGATCCGGCGCTCGCCTGTACCCGCGATGAACAGCGTCTTGCGCGGCTGCGCGCCGATCCGGCCCCGGACGAGATCTCCCGCTTCAGGGGCGAACTCGCCTGCGATCGGCTGCGCGCGCAAGTCCAGCGCCTGTTCGAAAGCGTCGCGACCGCGGCGCCGGCGTCCGCCGACGTGCCGGCGGTTCCCGCCGGCGGCCCTGCCGGCTCCGGCCGCGCCCCGCCGCCCGCTTCCGAGCCGGCGGCGAGGCAGGCGCAGGCCGCGCCGATCCCGCCGGAGGTCGCATGTGCGCGGGACACGGAACGTTTGGCGCGTCTGCGCGCCGATCCGACCATCGCCGCGATCGCCCAGTTCGAGCGAGAACTCGCCTGCGAGCACATCCGGCCTCAGCTGCGCCGGCTGCGGGAGAGCGTGGGGCAGTAGCGGCTCGGCGCCGGCTTCGAAATCGATCGGTGATCGAGACCTGAGGCTACGCCGGTCGCCGGCATTTTGTGCCGCCGCACATGACCGGCGGCACCAGGCTGTCGGCACTGGAATCGCCCTCCGCAACATCGCGTCAGATAGCCATATCTCCGCATGTCCCAGCGTTTGCGCCCCTGCCGATCCCCGTATTGCGGTGTCGCTCGGCCCCGGGGTACAGTCGGCGAAACTCCGAAAAATCTCGGGAGGCGGGTCTCATGGATGGCGTTCGCGTTTGCGGCATTGGCCTTTGGTTCGCGCTGGCGATGGCCGCATGTTCCACCGCGGGCGCCGCGCCGGACATTTCCGGCACCTATTGGGCGACGAGCTACAGCCCGAGGATCCAGGTCGTGGGCGGCGGCGACCCGCCCCTCAACGCGGCGGGCAAGGCCGCCTACGAGATGAACCAGGCGGCCTTGAAGGACGGCTCCCTGGTCGACAAGGCGCGCCGCGTGTGCGTGCCGGACGGCGTGCCGCGGGTGCTCGCCACGCCGTATCCGTTCGAGATTTTCCAGGTGCCGGCAGGGCAGGTGACGTTTCTCTACGAGATGAACCACCAGGTGCGGGTGATCGTCATGGACAGGCCGCTGCCCAAGCTCGCCAGCCTGGTCACCGACCTCCGGTACAACGGCCATTCGGTCGGCCGCTGGGACGGCGACACGCTGGTGGTGGAATCGACCGGCTTCAACGACCGGACCTTCCTCAATGCGACCGGCCTGCCACACGGCGAGGACATGAGCACCGTGGAGCGCATCCGCAAAATCGCCGGCGGGCTCGAAGACGTCATCACCATCCACGATCCGGAAATGTACGCGAGGGATTGGCAGGTGCGCTTCGTCTATGACCAGCGCGACGACGTGCGGCTCGAGGACTACGCCTGCAACGACACCCATCGCGACCTGTCCGGCGTGAAGGGCGTGCGCGGTCGCTGATCCCTGATTTGCCGTAGCGCGAACGGCGCGTGGTCCGACGTGAAATGGAGATGCCGATGACAAAACAACCGCCGCACACGACGCCCCTGCTCGCCGGCGCGCTCGTGCTGAGTGCCCTTTGCGTTCGTGCCGCGTGCCTCCCCGCTTTTGCCGCGCAGGCGGCCACCGGGGCGCCGCCGGGACTCGAGCTTTCCGGGCCCGGCGTCGCCTGGGCCGGGTTCGTCGCGCCGAAGCAGCCCGACTACGCGATCGCGCATGCGTTCAACGACTTTACCAGTCCTGCGACCGGACTCGGCCCGGTCACCGACGATCCCGCTCATCCCTTCGTCAACAACGAGGTGGCGCGGGAGATGGGGCTGCAGCCGACCTATCGGGTGGCGAACCTCGACAATGCCGCCGCGAAGAATCTGATGCCCTGGGTCAGGGAAGCGCTGAGCACGCAGAACGCCCTTGTACTCCGCGGGCGCAACGGCGAGCCGCGCGAGCCCCGATGCTGGGAGACCGGCGTTCCCGCCTTCCATCTCAACCCCGGTCCCATGCATATCATCCAGACGCCCAAGGAAGTCGTGCTGTTCCTGGCGGGACGCGAGCGCCACATCTGGCTCGACGTGCCGCACTCGGCCAACCCGAAACCGTCCTGGTACGGTGAGTCGGTCGGCCGTTACGAGGGCGACACCCTCGTCGTCGACACCGTCGGCTTCAACGACCGCACCTTCGTCGATTCCTACCGCACGCCGCACACCGACAAGCTGCACGTGGTCGAGCGGTTCCGGTTGATCGACGGCGGCAACACGCTCGAAGTCGCGTTTACGGTGGAAGACCCCGGCGCCTTCTACCAACCGTGGTCGGGGACGCGGAACCGCCACCGCGTGGTGAATCCCAACAACCGCCTGACCGAATCCGCCTGCGCGGAAGCCAATGACGATTACTATAACATCGGCCTCGAACCGGTGCCGACCGCGGAGAAGACGGATTTCTGAAGGAGACCCTTGCGTTCAGGTCAGCCATCGCGCCTGGCTGGAACCTCGATATGTTGATCATCGACAACGACTTGGTTTCCCGGCTGCTGACGATGGCGGACTGCATTCGCGTGCAGGAAGAGGCCTTCAGGAAGCTGCCGACCGGCGGCTCGATCCATCGGCCGCGCATCGACATGTACGTTCCTTGCGAGCGCGAGGACGGCTACTTCCGCTGGGGCACGATGGAAGGGGCCAACGACGGATACTTCGCGATCCGCATGAAGTCGGACATCATCACGTGGCCGAAAGACGCCAGCGGCAACTGGACCGAGGACAAGTATTGCCGCGAGCCGGGCACCTATTTCGGCGTCATCCTCCTGCTCTCCACGCGCAATGGCGAACCGCTCGCCTTCATCAATGACGGCGTGCTCCAGCACATGCGGGTCGGCGGCGGCGCCGGCATCGGTGCGAAATATCTTTCGCGCGAGGATTCCCGCGTGGTCGGCATGCTCGGCTCCGGCGGTATGGCGCGCACCTTCCTGGACGCATTCAAATGCGTTCGCGATGTACGACTCTGCAAGGTCTACAGCCCGACACCGGCGCATCGCGAAGCCTTCGCGGATGAAATGGGACGACGGCTCGATATCGAGATGCGCGCCGTCGACGACCCGCGCGAAGCCGTGCGCGGCGTCGACATTCTGTCCTCTTGCACCGACAGCATGCAGCCGGTCTACGACGCGGACTGGATCGAAGCGGGCATGCACGTAACCAATCTCGGCCGTCGCGAAATGCCCGAGGCGGCCGTGAAGAGGTTCGACCTGGTGGTGCGGCAGGGCACTGCCGGCCTGCAGATGAAGCAGAGCGAGCGGTTCCAGGCGGAGCGCGGTCTCTCGCCGGCGGCCTTCATCGGCGGCACCGTCGAAGAGATGAAGCGCATCCCGGAGAGGAACCCGCAGCCAGGTTTCGGCGGCGACAGCCCGGATTTCATGGACCGCGGCAAGGGCGGCGACAAGCCGGACTTTGCCGACCTCGTATCCGGCAAATGCAAAGGCCGCACCAGCCGCGAACAAATTACGTTCTACCGCAACGTCGGCAATCAGGGACTGCAGTTTTCCGCGGTCGGTGGCTGGGTGTATGCGCAGGCGATGAAGGCGCGCGCGGGCCGCGAAATCCCGACCGAGTGGTTCCTGCAGGACATTCGTGATTGACCGATGATGCGGATCAGGCTCGCGGAAAACTTTCGCGCCGTTTTTTATGCGCCGTTCTATGCGACCCAGGCGCTGGGATTCTATGCGCGCGAAGGTGTCGATGTCGAATTGATCGCTTCGTCCGGTCCCGGTGACGGCGTATCCGCGCTCCTCGGTGGGACGGTCGACCTCACATGGGGCGGGCCGATGCGCGTCATGAAGGCGCGCGACCAAGAGCCGGCCTCGCCGCTCGTCTGCTTCGGCGAAGTCGTTGCGCGTGACCCCTTCTGTCTGGTCGGCAGAAGCCCTCGACGCGAATTCCGGCTTGCAGACCTGCCGGGCCTGAGGTTTGCCGCAGTGTCCGAGGTGCCGACGCCTTGGATGTGCCTCCAGCACGATTTGCGTGAGCAAGGCGTCGATCCAGCAGGGCTCGATCGCGCGCGAGATCGGCCGATGGCCGGCAATTTCGAGGCGCTGCGCGACCGCCGGCTCGACGCCATCCAGGTGTTCGAGCCCTTCGTATCGATGGCGCAGGCAGAAGGCATTGGCGACGTTCTCTATGCAGCGGCTGCGCGTGGGCCGACGGCCTATACGACTTTCATCGTCACCCGAAACGGAATCGCGCGCCATCGCGCCGCCTTCGCCGCGGTGACGCGCGCCGTTCTGCAAATGCAGGGCTGGCTCGCCGAACACGGCGCGGAGGAACTCGCCGAGGTCACCGCGCGTTTCCCCGACATCGCGCGCGACATTCTGACAAGCGCGCTCCGGCGTTATCATCGAGCCGGGCTCTGGACGCTCACTCCCGATGTCTCGCGTCAGGGGTTCGCGCGGCTTGCCGAAAGTCTGCTCTCCGGCGGATACATCTCGCGGATGCCCGCGTACGAGGACTGCGTCGAGCAAGACCTGGGGTGAGGCTGTTTTGCGCGAGGGCCGGACGCAGACGCAAGCCTGCGCCGCGACGCGATGGTGGCGTCGTTCGCGATCGATAGCCCGATCCACTGCCATATCTTTTGCACGATGTCGCGGCCGCACTATGCCACCGCCCCTCCCATGTTCGCCGCCGGTCAGAAGCGATAGTCGAAGCCGGCGCGAAGGATGGAAGCGGTCAGGTTGCCGGTCGCGGTTCCCGTCGCCGCCGGAGCGGCCGAATCGACCTGGGCTACGCTTTGATTGGGGAAGCGGACGTAGAGGTATTCGGCCTTGATCATCCAGTTCCACGACAGCGCAAATTCGATGCCGCCGCCGGCGGTCCAGCCGGCCTGGGCGCCGGAAGACGATCCGGCCAGCGTCGGCCCGGTGCCGCCGAGGAGAATGGATTGCGAGAAGTCGATGCTGCTGACCGCAAGCCCGCCGGTCAGGTAGAGCAGCATGTTGCCGTTGACGAAGCCGGCGCGCGGACGGGCGGTGAACAGCCAGTTGGATTTGGTCGCGATCGTTGAGCTGAACGTCATCCCCCCGGGGTTTCCGACGCCCCTCACCCCCGCGCTGCTCGACATATCCCAACCGCTGAAATCAGTCTCGAAGCCCAGCACGAAATGGCCGATCTGCCAGTCGTACCCGAGTTCGGCGCCGCCGATGACCCCTCTCGGCGCCGTCGAGCTCGTTCCCACGGCGGCGATATTTGAAATCACATTCGGCCCCGCCGCGATGAAAGCGCCGGTCGGGGTTTCCGTGTATTTCGAGCTTCCCAATGCACCGCCGACCGTGCCGCCGACATAAAAGCCGGTAAAGGTGAAGGGCTGCGGCGGCAGCGCCGGATACACCATCCCGGGCGGGATGTCGGCCGCCATCGCGGCCTGCGTCCCGGTGAGCGCCAGCAGCACCATGCTCGCGAGCAACAGCCGTTTCATGGTGGGCTCACCGGTTCTTCATGACGCCGAGCACGACGCGCCAACTGCCACCTTGCAGCAATCGGCGCGCTTTCGCGGGATTGGCAAATTAGCATCAGCGCCATGGAAAGGCTGTGCCTTCCGGGACACAACCAAGCTCAAAATGCGCGGGTGCCACCGCCCGTCCATGACGGCCTGCGCGGCTGATCCCCGTGATTTTCCAAACGCTTGCTTGCGCGGTGGAATCTGATCCGGGCAATCGATCGTCGCTTGCGCCCCGGCGAATCACAGCGAGCGGGCAGTTTGATCTGGATCAAAGAACCACCGGCCGTTGGATTCTATCGTTCGCTATTCGACGCTGGCCTCGCCAGACTGGCGGACTCCATGAGCTCGAGCACGCGCCCCATGCCCCGGCCCAAGCACTGCCCCATCTGCGGCCTCGCCATGCTCGGAAGCCGCATCGCTCCTACCAGCACGGACGTCGATCGCTTCGAGTGCCTGGGCTGCGACCTCGTCATCAACTATTCCGGATCGAAGAAGGCTCGCCCCGCGGCTCGGGACGAATAGCAGGCGCCGATTGCGCCGGACGGACCGCGCTCAACGTCAAAAGCCCCCGCCTCGCGGCAGGGGCTTTGTATGGGTGTTCGCGGATCGCTTACTTGCCGGCGGTGGCGAGCTGCGAGGAAATGTTGGTGAAGGTGCTCTTGAGCTGCGAGCCGAGCGTGTTGACGACGGTGATGATGGCAACCGAAATTCCGGCCGCGATCAGGCCGTATTCGATGGCGGTCGCGCCGGATTCGTCCGTGGCAAAACGCTTCAAGAGATTGATCATGGTGTGTGCTCCTGTATCCCAGCCATCGCTGTTTAAGCCAGGTCCCGCCGGCGCTTTTGGACGTCCGGTCATCCGAACCTGACCCAACCTAGGCAACAGCCATTGCCGCGACGTTAATTTCGATGCGGAGGTTTTTCACAACGAGCCATGGTTTTTCGCGCAAATGAGCCATGGTTAACGGTGCATGAGGGCGCCGGCTGCGGCCACGCTGTTGGCGGCGGTGCCCATTTTGCGATGTCCCCAGCTCCTGGCGTCGGTCGTGGCCGCTCGGCGTGACACGTCGGCGCGATCTGCTAAATACGCGCCACCGCCCTCCGGGCCGGGGACCACCGGAGGTGGCCGGCGGTGGCGGCCGGCAACGCAGGCGTGATAGGACATTCCCAATTGAGTTCGGATCGAGCGGAAGACAGGCCCATGGACGGGCGACCAGAGGTTTATCGCGATTCCGGCGTCGACACCGCCGAAGCCGACAAGGGGCTGCGCCACATCGTACGCCGCGTGCAGGCCACCTGGCCGCGCCACGGCATGGGGCGCGTGGTGTTGCCGATCGGCTATTTCGCCAATGTCGTCGAGATGGACGGCACCGGCATCGCGCTGTGCACCGACGGCGTCGGCTCCAAGACCATCATCGCGACCATGATGGGGAAATACGACACCATCGGCATCGATTGCGTCGCCATGAACGTCAACGACATGATCTGCGTCGGCGCGCGGCCGCTGTCGCTGGTCGACTACATCGCCATCGACCAAGCCGACGCCGCCATGCTCGATGCCATCGGCGCGGGGCTGTGCGACGGCGCGCACATGGCCGGCGTCTCCATTTCCGGCGGCGAGACCGCGCAGCTCAAGGACATCGTGACGGGCTTCGATCTCGTCGGCATGGCGATCGGCCGCGTCGACCTCGACAAGGTGATCTGCGGCAGCGACGTGCGCCCCGGCGACATCGTCATCGGCGTGCGCAGCAGCGGCATTCACAGCAACGGCCTGTCATTGGCGCGGCGCGCCTTCTTCGAGAGCCACAAGTTCGGCATCGACCACAAGTTCGACGAACTCGACACCACGCTCGGCGAGGAACTGCTGCGGCCGACCGACATCTATGTCGCCGAAGCGATGGAAATCCTGGACAATGTCGGCGGTGTCAAGGCTCTCATCAACATCACCAGCGACGGCCTCTTGAACCTCGCCAGGGTCGATGCTCCGGTCGGATTCGAGATCGACCAGCTGATCGAGCCCCATCCGATCTTCGGCCTCATCCAGCGCTGTGCCGGCGTCGCCGCCAGCGAGATGTATGAGGTCTTCAACATGGGCATCGGCTTCTGCTACGTGGTCACCCCCGCGAGCGCCGATCTCGTCCTGTCGATCCTGAACCGGCACTGCCGCCATGCCCGCAAGATCGGCCATGCGGTAGCCGACCCCGACAAGAAGGTGCGCATCCCTCAGCGCGGCCTGATCGGCCGGCACAAATCGTTCAAGCCCGCCTGACCGGCGGCGTTCGCCCTCAGCGCGCCATTTCGCGTGGCGTCGCGTTGGTGACGCGCGCGAGGCGGCGGCGCATGGCGGGTGAACGATCATCGCCCGTGCCCTGGTAGAACACGCTGTAGCGGCCGAGCGCGGATGCATACGCTTCCACGTCGCCGGGCTTTGCCACTTCCATCGCGTCGAACCCGGCGCGCACCAGGAACAGGAACTGGTCGCGCAGGATCTGGCCCGCCGCGCGCAGCTCGCCGACAAATCCGTAGCGCTCCCGCAACAGCCGCGCCTGGCTATAGCCGCGCCCGTCCTTGAAATTGGGGAAGGACAGCACGATCACCGCGAGCCGACCGAGATAAGGCTCGAGCGCGGCGACGTTGCGGTTGTTCGGCCACTCCACGCCGGTCGGCGCGTCGCGGCGCAGGACCTCGTCGGCGTCGGCGAGGAACCGCGCCGCGGGAACGATGACCGGGACGCCGTCCGGGATCGGCGCATCGTCGAGCACGCGGACATAGCGGTCTTCCGCCGGCCGGCCGTTCTTAATGAGTGGCATAGACGCGCTCCTTGAAGGGCTCGACGCCGAGCCGTTTCACCGTCTGCACGAAGCTTTCGTCCGGCCGTTCGCGCAGCTCCACATAGGCGGCGACGATATCCTCGACCACGTCGGCCACCTGCCCATAGGGTACCGCGGGGCCGATGAGGGCGCCGAGCTCGGCCTTCTCGTCGGCGCGGCCGCCGATGGTGATCTGGTAGAACTCCTCGCCGTTCTTCTCGACGCCGAGAATGCCAATGTGGCCGACATGATGATGGCCGCAGGCATTGATGCAGCCGGAAATGTTGATGTGCAGCCGGCCGAGGCCGCGGGCGAGCTCGAGGTCGCGGAACCGCCGCGTCAATTCCTGGGCCACCGGGATCGCCCGCGCATTGGCGAGGCTGCAATAGTCGAGGCCGGGACACGCGATGATGTCGGAGACGAGGCCGACATTGGGGGTGGCGACGCCGACGGCATCGAGCGCCCGCCACAGCGCCGGCAGGTCGCGCTGGGCGACATGGGGCAGCACCAGGTTCTGCTCGTGGCAGACCCGGATCTCGCCGAAGGAGTAGCGGTCGGCGAGATCGGCGATCGCCTCCATCTGCTCCGACGTGGCATCGCCGGGCGGCCCGCCCTCGGGCTTGAGCGACAGCGTGACGATGGCATGGCCCGGCACCTTGTGATTGGTGACGGCATTGTCGAGCCAGGCGGCAAAGCGCCGGTCGGTCTCGCGCAGCCGCGCCAGCTCCGGGGGATCGTCCTCCAGCCGCGCATAATCCGGATAGCAGAACCGCGCGGCGATGTCGGCGACGACGGCGGGATCGAGCGCGAGCGGCCCGTCCTTGATCGGCAGCCACTCCGCTTCCACCGCTTTGGCGAACGCCTCGGCGCCGAGGTCGTGGACCAGGATCTTGATGCGCGCCTTGTAGATGTTGTCGCGCCGGCCGGCCTGGTTGTAGACCCGCAGGATGGCCTCGACATAGCTGACCAGGTCGCGCTTGGGCAGGAACGGCTTGATGGTCTTGCCGATGAACGGGGTGCGGCCGAGCCCGCCGCCGACGATCACCTCGAAGCCGGCCTCGCCGGCGCCGTTGCGGTGCAGCCGCAGGCCGATGTCATGGACCTTGATCGCGGCGCGGTCATGGTTGCATGCGGTGAGCGCGATCTTGAACTTGCGCGGCAGGAACGTGAACTCGGGATGCATGGTGCAGTGCTGGCGCAGCAGCTCGGCCCAGATGCGCGGGTCTTCGACCTCGCCGGCGGCAACCCCTGCCCATTGGTCGGTGGTGACGTTGCGCACGCAATTGCCGCTGGTCTGCATGCCGTGCAGGCCGGCGCGGGCGAGATCGGCCATGGCGTCGGGCAGGTCCTCGAGCTTGATCCAGTTGAACTGCATGTTCTGGCGGGTGGTGAAATGCCCGTAACCGCGGTCGTAGCGCCGCCCCACATGGGCCAGCATGCGCAGCTGCTCCGACGACAGCGTGCCATAGGGTATCGAGATCCGCGCCATGTAGGCATGGAGCTGCAGATAGATGCCGTTCATCAGCCGCAACGGCTTGAATTCTTCCTCGGTCAATTCGCCCGACAGCCGCCGCCGCACCTGGTCGCGGAAGTCGGCGACGCGCTCGGCGACCAGGGTGCGGTCGAAATCGTCGTAGAGATACATGATGTCTGATCCCGCGATACGCGTCAGATACCGAAGGTAAGTGGCAGATCGATGGTCGGCCCGGCAAGCCTGATCCGCTCGCGCAGATTGCCGGGCTCGGGACGGCCGTCGGCGCCGAGGCGCACCGGCGCCACATAGGCGCCGACCGCGCCGATATCGTCGGCGATGGCGGCGGCGAGGAGCGCCGTCGCGGCCGGCGCGGTGTCGACCACCGCGGCCTGGGCGAGCGTGGTCGACCAGTTGCCGTTGAGGGTGCGGTAGACGACCGCGCCGTCGCCGAGCCGGTTGGCGGTGACGACCACCGGTCCGGTGATCTTGAGCTTCTGTTGCTGCGGGGCTGTCATGCGGCAATCTCCCGAGGTGAGTGGGCGGCGAGCGCCGCCAGCCATGGGTCGGAATGGGCGACGACGTCGCCGACGACGATGAGGGCCGGCCCCTCCCCGACTTGCGCGGCCAGCGCTTCGAGCGCATCGAGACGTCCTGCGACGCTCGCGGCGTCCGGGCGGGTGCCGCGGGCGAGCACTGCGACAGGGGTGCACGGATCGCGTCCGGCAGCAATCAGCCCGTTGCGAACCGCCGGTGCGGCGGCAAGGCCCATATAGACGACGACGGTGGTGCGGGGA
>DASYNT010000088.1:0-6909 GCA_036008405.1 Xanthobacteraceae bacterium | reverse complement strand
CGCCTCGAAATAGACCTCGGTCTTGCCCGAGCCGGTGACGCCGTCGAGCAGGGTAACGGAGTAGCCGCCCGTGCTCACGCAGTCCCGCAGCGCCGCGCCCGCCGCGGCCTGGCCTTGCGAGAATTCGGGAACCGCGTAACCGGGGTCGGGCGGCCGGGCGGCGGATTCCGCCGGCAGCGCAACGGCCTCCAGCGTGCCTTCGTCGATCAGCCCATCGAGCACGCCGGCCGAGACGCCCGCTTCCCGCGCCGCCTCGCCCTTGGCGCGGGCGAGGCCGTCGGCAAGCAGCGCCAGGACGCGGGCGCGCGCGGCGGTCATGCGCTGTGGCGGCGGGCCGGCGATGCGCACGCCGACCCGCACGCGCTCCGGCCCGAGCTGCTCGCCCATCCGCAACGCCATGCGCAAGACCATGCCGCGCGGGCTCAATGTGTAGCCCGATACCCATTCGATAAACTTGCGCAGCTCCGGCTTGAGCGGGGGAATATCGAGCCTGGCGGCGATGTCCTTCAACCGGTTGTCGAGGCGCGGATTGGGCGTCGCGTTGTCCGCCCAGACCACCGCGGTGCATTCGCGCGGACCGAGCGGTACCCGCACGAGGTCGCCGGGGGCAATCTCGATTTCCGGTGGCACCCGATAGGAATAGGCCTGATCGAGCGCGACCGGCACCAGCACGTCGACGATGCGCTTTGCCATGGGCCGGCCGCGAATCTCGGGTTTAAGGAAGCTCACACCAAGCGGTGAGATAACCAATATGGTGACGGGAGCGCCATCGTTTCACGTCTTGACCAACGCTTCGCTGTCATCGCCCGGCTTGACCGGGCGATCCAGTAAACGCCGACCGTGAGTACTGGATTGCCCGGTCAAGCCGGGCAATGACAGAAATTGGGTCAAGGTAATCGGAAAATGCCGTAGTCCAAAGGATCGCGGGGGCAAGATGAGCAAGGCCAAACCGGACCGGAACGGGCAGGAGCGTGCCGAGCTTGCCCATGCGGCCCCAGAGACCGCCCGCGAAGTCGGCCACTGGCTCGCTTATCTCGGCGCCGAGCGGCGGATGTCCGCGGAAACCGTCGAGGCCTATGAGCGCGACGTTCGGCAGTTCCTCGACTTCCTGGCGGCCCATTTCGGCGGCCGGGTCACCCTCGCAATGCTGCGAGATCTGGCGCCGCGCGACGTGCGCGCCTTCCTGGCACGCCGCCGCGGCGAAGGGATCGGCGGCCGCTCGCTGATGCGCGGGCTCGCGGGCGCACGTTCGTTCGCCCGTTTCCTGGAACGCCAGGGCCAGGGCAAGGTCGGCGCGCTCTCCGCGATCCGGACGCCGAAGATCCAAAAGAGCCTGCCGAAGCCGCTCGCGGTGGCGCCGGCCAAACGTCTCGCCGACACGAGCCTGCGCGCCGGAGAGGATCGCGAGCCCTGGGTGCTGGCCCGCGATGCCGCGGTGCTGGCGCTGCTCTACGGCTCGGGGCTGCGTATCTCCGAGGCGCTGGGCCTCAAGGCGGGGGACATTCCGGCGCCCGGCGCCGGCGACTCGATCACGGTGATGGGCAAGGGCAGGAAGCCGCGCATGGTGCCGGTGCTCGCCCAAGTGCTGCGCCTCGTCGCCGAATATGTCGCGCTCTGCCCCTATGTGCTCGCGCCGGACCGGCCATTGTTCGTCGGCGCCAAGGGCGGACCGCTGTCGCCGCGCATCATCCAGCTCGTCATGGAGCGGTTGCGCGGCGCGCTCAATCTGCCGGAAACTGCGACGCCGCATGCGCTGCGGCATTCCTTTGCGACCCACCTGCTGGGACGCGGCGGCGATTTGCGCTCGATCCAGGAACTGCTGGGACATGCATCCTTGTCGACCACGCAGATCTATACCGCCGTCGACACCGAACGGCTGCTCGAGGTCTACCGCAACGCCCATCCGCGTGCCTGACCGGGATGGAATTGGGGCAGGCCGCCGTGCCACCACATGATCGCGCCCCGTGATCGCGCCCCGTGATCGCGCCCACGTCATCTTGCCCATTTGTGCGCCATGCGCCGTTCGCGGCATGGTCGCTGTCGTGCTCATGCTACGGTCATGATCTTGTATCTCCATTGTTTGAATCCCATGTTGCCATCGCCCGGCTTGCCGGGCGATCCGGCAACCACGAAGCCCCGGGTTGGGGAGATCGTGAGTTGCAGCGATGGTACGGGGGTTACCGAATGCCCCGCGCGCGGGGCATGATGCGGAAACTGAATGAACCGTCAGAATCATAACCTGGGGGAAGAGCGATGGCTGAAGCGCATGAGCAGGTCGAACAAGCCGAACATATCGAGCATGCCGCCGGAGCGAACAAGAAGATCGCTCTCGTCATCGCGGTGATGGCGCTGCTCCTGGCGTTTTCCGAGACGCTGGGTAAGAGCGCACAGACCGAGGCGATGAACCTCAACATCCAGGCCTCGGACCTGTGGAACTTCTTCCAGGCCAAGACCATTCGCAGGACCGTGCTGCTCACCGCCGCCGAAGCGAAGATCGCCGAATCGGCGGCAACCGAGGCCGCCCTCGCCAACGAGCCGATCGCAAAGCAGATCGCCGAATGGCAGAAGACCGCCGCACGCTATCGCTCGGAGCCCGAGACCAAGGAGGGGACCACCGAGCTTTCCGAACGCGCCAAGGACGCCGAGCATGAACGCGACACGCTGCTGGCGCGATATCACAATTACGAGCTCGCCTCGGCCGCGTTCCAGATCGGCATCGTGCTGTGCTCGGCGGCGGTCATCACCGGGATGGTGGTGCTGGCCTGGCTTGCCGGCGGGATCGCCGTCATCGGCATCGGCTTCATGGGACTGGGGCTGTTGGCGCCCCACGCGCTCCATTTGGCCTGAAAAGTTCCTCTGGGTCATTCCAGGCGCGCTCTCGCGCGAACCCGGAATGACGGATCCGGGAGCCGCGGCGACGCGCCGCTACATGCTGATGGCGCGCTTGTCGACCGCGAGCGCGGCTTCCTTGATCGCTTCGCTCAAGGTCGGATGGGCGTGGCAGGTGCGCGCGATGTCCTCCGCGGCAGCGCCGAACTCCATGGCGACGGCCGCCTCCGCGATCATGTTGCCGGCGTCGGCGCCGATGATGTGGACGCCGAGCACGCGGTCGGTCTTGGCGTCGGCGAGGATCTTCACGAAGCCTTCGGTCTGGTGATTGACCTTGGCGCGGCCGTTCGCGGTGAACGGAAACTTGCCGACCGCATAGGCGATGCCGGCGGCCTTCAATTCCTCTTCCGTCTTGCCCACCGAGGCCACTTCCGGGAACGTGTAGATGACATTCGGAATGACGTCGTAATTCACGTGTCCGGCCTTGCCGGCGATGATCTCGGCGACGGCGACGCCTTCGTCCTCCGCCTTGTGGGCGAGCATCGGGCCGGCGATCACGTCGCCGATGGCGTAGATGCCGGCGACGTTGGTGGCGTAATGGCGGTCGACGGCGATGCGGCCGCGACCGTCGCGCGCGACCCCGACAGCGTCGAGGCCGAGCCCTTCCGAGTAGGGCACCCGCCCGATCGCGATCAGGGCGGCATCGGCCTCGATCTCCTGGGCGGCGCCGCCGGCGGCCGGCTCGACACTCGCCTTGAGGCGCGGACCCGACGAATCGATCGCGGTCACCTTGGACGACAGCTTGAAGCTGATGCCCTGCTTTTCCAGGATGCGCTGGAATTGCCGGGCGACCTCGTTGTCGATTCCGGGCAGGATGCGGTCGAGGAACTCGACCACCTCGACCTCGGCACCGAGCCGCCGCCACACCGAGCCGAGCTCGAGCCCGATCACACCGGCGCCGACCACCAGGAGCCGCTGTGGCACCTGGTCGAAGACCAGCGCGCCGGTGGAGGAGACGATGCGCTTCTCGTCGATCACGATGCCCTTGAGCCGCGCGACATCCGAGCCGGTGGCGATCACCATCGCCTTCGTCTCTATCGTACTGGTGCTGCCGTCGGCGGCCGTGACTTCGATCTTGCCGGGAGCGAGGATGCGGCCGACGCCGATATGGGCATCGATCTTGTTCTTCTTGAACAGGTAGGCAACGCCCTTGACGTTGCCGTCAACGCCCTCGTCCTTGAACTTCTGCATGGCGGCAAGATCGAGCGTCGGCGCCCCGACGCCAATGCCCATCCTGGGGAAGGCGTGGGCCGCCTCGTCGAACAGCTCCGAGGCATGGAGCAGGGCCTTCGAAGGAATGCACCCGATGTTGAGGCAGGTGCCGCCGAAGGTCTTTTCCTTCTCGACCACCGCCACCTTCATGCCGAGCTGGGCCGCGCGAATGGCGCAGACATAGCCGCCGGGGCCGGTACCGATGACGGTGAGATCGTAGGGAGGCATGTCGGACTTTCGATGGGGGTGGTTAGCTCGCGATCAGCTTGTGAAGCTCGGCCTGAGATCGACGACCCGCTCATAGCCATCGGTGAAGACGAGCTTGAGAACGCCATATATTACCGGCTCGGCCGCGGCGATTCGGGGCAGCCTCTTCATTCGATCATCCCACTTCGGCTCACCGGAAGTCTCCTCGAGTTGAGGCATTCAAGGTGGCCGCATGTCATGTTGATCTTCGCCCATCAGATCTCCGTAGAGGCTCACAAATCCAGCACCAGCCGCGACGGGTCCTCCAGCAGCTCTTTCACCCGCACCAGGAAGGTGACGGCTTCGCGGCCGTCGACGATGCGGTGATCGTAGGACAGAGCGAGGTACATCATCGGCCGGATCTCGACCTTGCCGGCAATCGCCACCGGGCGGTCCTGGATCTTGTGCATACCGAGAATGCCGGACTGCGGCGCGTTGAGGATCGGCGTCGACATCAGCGAGCCGTAGACGCCGCCATTGGTGATGGTGAAGGTGCCGCCCTGCAGCTCCTCGATCTTGAGCTGGCCGTCGCGGGCGCGGCGGCCGAAGCCGGCGATCTCCTTCTCGATCTCGGCGAGCGATTTGCGGTCGCAGTCGCGCACCACCGGCACCACCAGGCCCTTGTCGGTGCCGACCGCGATGCCGATGTGGCAGTAATTCTTGTAGATGATGTCGGAGCCGTCGATCTCGGCATTGACCGCCGGCACGTCCTCGAGCGCCTGCACGCAGGCACGCACGAAGAAGCCCATGAAGCCGAGCTTCACGCCATGCTTCTTCTCGAACAGGTCCTTGTAATGGTTGCGCAGGGCCATCACCGCGGTCATGTCGACCTCGTTGAAGGTCGTCAGCATGGCGGCGGTGTTCTGGGCATCCTTGAGGCGGCGCGCGATGGTCTGGCGCAGCCGCGTCATCCGCACCCGTTCCTCGCGCGCGGCATCGTCGGCAGGCGACGGCGCGCGGACCTGCACCGAAGCCGCCGGCTGCGGCACCGGCATCGGCGCCATCGCGGCGCGCTCGATGGCGGCGAGCATGTCGCCCTTGGTGACCCGGCCGTCCTTGCCGGTGCCGGGCACCGCGGCCGGGTCGGTTCCGGTCTCGTCGGCGATGCGGCGCACCGACGGCGCCAGCGGCGCGTCGGCGGCGACCGACTTGGCGGGCGGTTGCGTCGGCATGGCCGTAGCAGGAGCCGCGGCCGGCGTGGGTGCGGCGACATTCGCGGGCGCAGCCGGCGACGCGGTCGCGCCGGAACCCGGGCCGATCGCGCCCAACAGCGCACCGACCGCGACGGTTTCGCCGTTCTTGGCGGCGATCTCGGACAGCACGCCGGCGGCGGGCGCCGGAACCTCGATCGTCACCTTGTCGGTTTCGAGCTCGACCAGCGGCTCGTCGACCGCGACGGCTTCGCCCGGCTTCTTGAACCACTTGCCGATGGTCGCTTCGGTCACCGATTCGCCCAGCGTAGGTACCCGGATTTCGGTCATGGCATGCGGTCCTGACGAATGATCAAGCGAGGGCGTCTTCGAGCAATGCCCTGAGCTGGGCGAGGTGCTTGGAGGCGAGGCCGGTGGCGGTGGCCGCAGCCGCCGGACGCCCGGCATAGCGCGGGCGGCGCGCAACGCCGCCGACCTGGTTGAGCACCCATTCGATATAGGGCTCGACGAAATGCCAGCCGCCCATGTTGCGCGGCTCCTCCTGGCACCACACCACCTCGGCCTGCTTGAAGCGGCCGAGTTCCTGCACCAGCGCCTTCATCGGAAACGGATAAAGCTGCTCGACCCGCAACAGATAGACGTCGTCGGTACCGCGCTTCTCGCGCTCCTCGTAGAGATCGAAATAGACCTTGCCCGAGCACAGCACGACGCGGCGGATCTCGCCGTCCGGCGCCAGCTTGATCTTCTCGCCGGGGAGCGCCTGGGCGTCGTCCCACAGCACGCGGTGGAATGCGCTGCCGGGACCCATCTCGTCGAGCTTCGACACCACGCGCTTGTGCCGCAGCAGGCTCTTCGGCGTCATCAGGATCAGCGGCTTGCGGATCTCGCGCTTGAGCTGGCGGCGCAGGATGTGGAAATAATTCGCCGGCGTGGTGCAATTGGCGACCTGGAGATTGTCCTCGGCCGACATCTGCAGGAAGCGCTCCAGGCGCGCCGAGGAATGCTCGGGGCCCTGGCCCTCATAGCCGTGAGGGAGCAGGCAGACGAGCCCCGACATGCGCAGCCATTTGCGCTCGCCCGACGAGATGAACTGGTCGAAAATCACCTGGGCGCCGTTGGCGAAGTCGCCGAACTGCGCCTCCCACATGGTGAGCGCGTTGGGCTCGGCGAGCGTATAGCCGTATTCGAAGCCGAGCACCGCCTCCTCCGACAGCATCGAATTGACGACCTCGTAGCGCGCCTGGTCGGGACGGATGTAGTTGAAGGGCGTGTAGCGGTTCTCGTTCTCCTGGTCGATCAGCACCGAATGGCGCTGCGAGAAGGTGCCGCGCTCGCTGTCCTGGCCGGACAGCCGCACCCGGTTGCCGTCGAGGAGGAGCGAACAGAACGCCAGCGCCTCCGCCGTCGACCA
>DASYNT010000087.1:0-23556 GCA_036008405.1 Xanthobacteraceae bacterium | reverse complement strand
CGGTTCGGCGAGATCGACGACAAGACGCAGGAGGTGATTTGAGGGGCCCCAGACAGCCATAGCAGGGCCGCCCTTCACAAAGCGAGGGAAGCGGCTTACAAGAAGTGCCTACCGAAAGGGCAAGGCCGTAGTCGGATGCGGTTTTTCCGGTCACACAGACTTGAAATGGCTTCGCTGGCGTTGTTCGCGCTGGCGTGCCAGTTCGTGCTGACCTTCGCCCATGTCCATCCCGGTATGGGGAACAGGGCGGTTGTGGCGGTCGGCCTCGAGGTCGCCTCGGCCGACGTTCCGGCCGCGCCCCGTCAAAAGGACCCGAGCCGGCTCGGCGACGATTTCTGCGCCATCTGCGCCAGCATCGGCTTGGCGGGCGCGCTGGTCATTCCCGCCGCTCCGGGGGTGCCACCGGAGCTTGCATCGTTCAAGGAATTGCGCTGGTCGCTCGCAGCCACGCAAGCTCCGCCGATCGGCCATTTTCATTTCAGCGCCCGCGGCCCGCCCCGTGCCTGACGCGCCGGCTTGACCGGCGGCATTGCCCGTGAGTTGCGGGCAGCCCCGGAGCTCGATTGGCGCCATGCGAGATCACGTGGATTCGGGTTTTTTAAGAACGTCACGATACGATCGAGAACAAAAGGCTAACGCGCAGGAGGAAATGCCGTGCCCATTCTGCGAGGCGAAACGGCCTCGAATCGCGCGTGCGCCCTGTTGATTGCCGCGAGCTTCGCCGCCGTGGCCGGCGGCGCCGGGCTCTATTGGTACCTTTCCCAGGGCCAGAATGCCGCGGGCGCGGTACGGTCGGCGGCGCGGCCGTCGGTGCGGGTCAGCGTCGCTGTGGCGACGCGGCGGGACGTTCCGGTCTACGCCACCGGCCTCGGCAGCGTTCAAGCCTCCTTCACCATCGGCATCCATTCCCAGGTCGAGGGCATCATGCAGGAGGTGCTGTTCACCGAAGGCCAGCATGTAAAGAAGGGCGACGTGCTGGCCCGGATCGATCCGCGCCTGTTCCAGGCCGCGCTCGATCAGGCCAAGGGGAAGCGGATGCAGGACATCGCCCTGCTGGGCTCGGCCGAGAAGGACCTCGCCCGCTCCAGGACGCTGGTGAGCCAGAATGTCGCCACCCAGCAGCTCGTCGACCAGCAGCAGGCGCGGGTCGACCAGCTCAAGGGTTCGGTGGCGACCGACGAGGCAGCCATCGAAACCGCCCAGACCCAGCTCGATTACACCACCATCAGATCGCCGAGCGACGGACGGATCGGGGTTCGCCTGGTCGATCCGGGAAATCTCGTGCACGCCTCCGACGCACGATCGATCGCCACCGTGGTCCTGACGCAGCCTGCGGCGGTCATGTTCACCTTGCCGATGCAGGTTCTCGACGACGTGCGCGACGCCCTGGCGCGCGGCCCGGTCGAGGTGACCGCGCTCGACCAGAACAACCGCCGGCAGCTCAGCACCGGCACGCTCCTGCTCATCGACAACATCATCGACCAGGCCACCGCCACGCTGCGCCTCAAGGCGATGTTCGCCAATACCGACGAGCGGCTGTGGCCCGGCGAATTCGTCAATGCGCGGGTGCTGCTCGAGACCCGCAAGAACGTCATCGCGGTTCCCTCCACGGTGGTGCAACGCGGCGCACAGGGGCTGTTCGCCTGGGTCGTGGGCGACGACGACAAGGCGGTGCCGCACAAGATCGAGCTGGGCCCGGTGTCGGGCGATCTGACCGTCATCACCGCGGGCCTCGATGACGGCGACCGCGTCGTCACCGATGGGCAATACAAGCTCCAGGTCGGCGCTCCCGTCGCGATCGTCACGGCGGCGACCGCGGAGAACGTGAAATGAACCTGTCGGAGCCGTTCATTCGCCGGCCGGTCGCGACCTCGCTCATCACGGCAGCATTGGCCCTTGTCGGCATAGTCGCTTTCCCCTATCTGCCGGTGGCGCCACTGCCGCAGGTCGATTTCCCGACCATCTCGGTAACCGGGACACTGGCCGGCGCCAGCGCCGAGACCATGGCGTCATCGGTCGCTGCTCCGTTGGAGCGCCAGTTCGGACAGATCCCCGGCGTGACCCAGTTGACCTCGACGAGCGCACTCGGGGCCACCAACGTCGTCATCCAGTTCGATCTCAACCGCAACATCGATGCCGCCGCGCAGGATGTTCAGGCCGCGATCACGGCGGCGAGCAAGTTCCTGCCGCAGGCCATGACCTATCCGCCGATCTACCGTAAGGTCAACCCGGCGGACGCGCCCATCATGATGCTGTGGGCTCATTCCGATACGTTGCCGCTCACCACCGTCCATGACTACCTCGACAACATCTTCATTCAGGCGCTGTCGCAGATCTCCGGCGTGGCGCAAGCCTCGATCATCGGCGACCAAAAGCCGTCGATCCGCATCCAGATCAATCCGGCGAAGCTCGCCTCGATCGGCCTGACGCTGGAGGAGATCCGGAACAGTCTCGTCAAGGCGACGACCAACGCCGCCAAGGGCACGATCTACACTTCGAAGGTAGGTTACACCATCCAGACGAACGACCAGATTACTGACGCCGGCCCGTTCAATGATGTGATCCTGGCGTACCACGACGGCGCCGCCTTGCGGGTTCGCGATGTCGGTCAAGCAGTCATCGAAGCCACCAGCCGCTACGTCGCCGGCTATCCCAACAACAAGCCCGGCATTCTGCTCAGCATCAAGAAGTTGCCGGGAGCCAACACCATCGAAACCGTCGAGCGCATAAAGGAGCAATTGCCCAAACTCACGGCCAACATTCCGGCCGCCATGAAGGTCGAAACCATGTTGGATCGTACCACGACGATCCGCGCCTCGGTCCACGATGTCGAGTTCACGCTGGTGCTGACGATTTTTCTCGTGGTGATGGTGGTGCTGCTGTTTCTACGCGACTTCTGGGCGACATTTATTCCGAGCTTCACCGTCCCGCTGGCGTTGCTCGGCTCGTTCGCCGCAATGTTCGTGCTCGGTTTCAGCCTCGACAACATTTCGCTGATGGGACTGACCATCGCAGTCGGTTTCGTTGTCGATGACGCCATTGTCGAAGTCGAGAACATGTACCGCCATGTCGAGAATGGCGCGTCGCCGTTCGACGCTGCGCTGGTCGGGTCGGGTGAAATTCGCTTCACGGTTCTCTCGATCAGTCTCTCTTTGATCGCTGTGTTCATTCCACTCTTGTTGATGAGCGGCGTCATCGGACGGGTGTTCCGCGAATTCGCCCTCACGGTCACAGCGGCCATCGTCGTGTCCGCGTTCGTCTCGCTCACGCTGGCGCCGATGTTGTGTTCGCGCTTCATGCGGCTCCAAACCAAGCAGCATGGCCGTCTATACGGCATCATCGAAGCGGGCTTCGATGCCATGCTGGCGGGCTACCGACGCACGCTCGACATCGTGCTGCGCCATCAGGCTGTTGTCCTTTGCGTGTTTTTCGCGACCGTGGCGCTTACCGTCTACCTGGCCATCGACGCGCCGAAGGGCTTCTTCCCGATCCAAGACACCGGGCTGATCTCAGGCGTGTCCCAAGCATCCCAAGAGGTTTCGCCTCAGGAGATGATGCGGCTACAGCAGGAACTGGGCGCGATCATTCTCCGCGATCCCGATGTCGAGGCAATGGGATCGCAGACCGGGAGCACCGACAGCCCGAACCCGGCAAACACCGGCAGCTTCACCATCGTGCTCAAGCCGCGCGATCAACGACGAGCGACGGCGCGGCAGGTCATCGACCGGCTGCGGCCTCAGTTTGCCCAGGTGCCCGGAGCGAACGTCTTCCTCACCGCGACGCAGGATATCAACGTTGGCGCCCGGATCGGACGCGGCAGCTACCAGTACACATTGCAGGACGCCAATGTCGATGAACTGGTTGAATGGTCGCAGAACATGCTGGCGAAGATGAGAACCCTGCCGCAGCTCGCCGATGCGACCAGCGATCTGCTTGCCAATGCCCCGCAGCTCAAGATCACCATCAACCGCGACCAGGCCTCCCGTTTCGGCATCTCGCCGCAATTGATCGACGACACGCTCAACGACGCCTATGGGCAGCGCCAGATCACCCAGTTCTACACCCAGCTCAACACCTACTTCGTCATCCTGGAGATTTTGCCCGACCTGCAGGCCAATCCTGCTTCCCTGGACCAGCTCTACGTGAAGTCACCGCTGACCGGCGGTGTTGTTCCGCTGGCAAACCTCGTTGAAATCGATTCGAGCAAGGCCGGGCCACTCCAAGTGACCCACCAGTCGCAGTTTCCCGCGGTCACGTTGACGTTCAACCTGCGACCCGGCGTAGCCCTCGGCGAGGCGGTGGATGCCGTCACCGCAGCGGCAGCCGAACTCGGCATGCCGCCGCAGATCAGTTACTCGTTTCAGGGCGATGCGCAGGCCTTCCAAGCATCACTCTCCAACATGCCGGTGCTGATCCTGGCGTCGCTTGTCGTCGTCTACATCATTCTGGGCATTCTTTATGAGAGCTTCATTCACCCGCTGACGATCCTCTCGACCCTGCCGTCGGCCGGCGTCGGCGCCCTGCTGGCGTTGCGATACGGCCAGATGGAACTCGGCGTGATCGGTATCGTCGGCCTCATTCTTCTGATCGGCATCGTCAAGAAGAACGGCATCATCTTGGTCGATTTCGCGATTTCAGCCGAACGCGAACGAAAACTGCCACCGGTCGCGGCAATCCGGGAGGCTTGCCTGCTCCGCTTCCGTCCCATCATGATGACCACGGCGGCGGCGATGCTTGCCGGGGTACCGCTCGCGCTCGGCAATGGCACCGGGTCGGAGATGCGCCAGCCGCTCGGCTACGCCATGGTTGGTGGCCTTGCCCTGAGCCAGCTCCTCACTCTCTACACCACGCCGGTAATCTTTCTCTATCTCGATCGCCTGCAGAACTGGCTCAAGGGCGACCGCGCCCGCGGCGACGACGAGACCGGGGTGCGCGCCGTCGCGGCGGAATGACGGCTCCCGGCGCCGCCGGCCGCTGAGTCTTCCTCGTGGCGCCGAGGCGATCTGGTCGGCCCCGCGAGAGTACCGAGCCTTACCTCTGGAAATCGTCCTTGGTGATGAAGGGCGAGGTGGTCACCCACCAGCTCGACTGCGCCGTCCCGGCATCGGTCGCCAGCGCGGCGATCTGTCCGGACCTCGTGGCAGCCGTGATTGCATCCTGCAGGCCCTGTGCCTGGCTGCCTTCGGTTTCCCAGATCACCATGTATTTGGTGAAGGCCACGCCCGGCGGCCCGGCGCGAGGCTGCGGCGTCACGAGGCGGAAACGCTGCGCCGCCATCCAGCCCGGCAATGCCAGCACCTCGCTCACGCGCCTGGAAAGCGCCGCCTCGAAATCGGCGTCGCCGACGCCCGCAGCCGGCTCGACGAAGTCGAGCATGACGTAGCGGTTGGGCCGCGGTGTCTTGTTATCGGCGTAGTCGGGAATGAACGGCTTCCTGCCGTCGGGGCGGGTCGTGCGCGGGCCGATCACCTGATAGGTCGCGCGGACCGAGCCGCCATCCGAATAATCGAATCCGGGAATGAGCCGGCTTTTGCCGCCGGCGATGGCGGCGCGCGCATCGCTTTGCAGCTTGCCCACATCGGTCCCTTCCTGATCCCAGATGATCAGGTTGCCGCGCCGGAAGAGAGGCTTGATGTTGCGCGGGGTGACGTCGGGCACCAGGCGGAAGCGCTGCGCCCCGGTCCAGCCGGGCAGCTGCACGAGATCGCCCATGTGCATGTTCTGGTAGCTGTCGTTGAACTCCGCCTCCCGGCCCGGCAGCGGATCGGCCATCACCAGATACACATAGCGGTCCTGGCCTTGGGGCGCCTCCCGCGTCCCCGGCCGGCCGATCGACCATTGCGCAAGCGCGGCGGTGGAGAGCGCGAGCGCCACGCCGACGCCGATCGAGATTCGTTTGAAAGCTCCGTTCATGCCGACCTCGACAGGCCATCTCTGCTCTTGCTCGAGTCACGGTCGCGCCGGCATTCCCGGCTCGATGATCTCTTTATGCAGCGGCGCGGCCCAGGCCGGATCTTGGCAATAACGCCGATTGGATTGAGAATTGGCAGCCGCGCCGGTGTCTCCGCCCGCGTTGTTCTGCGCTACCGCGCCGCCGCCGGGCAGCGCCGCACCGCCCAACACGCCGGCCGTCCCCGCCAGCGATGGCCGGCGCGATACCGATTGCCGTCGAACCTTCCGGTCATCGTCGTTCCTCCCGGGGCATCCCATTCGGGCACTCATCGACCCGCGCTCTCGAGCGAGATGATAGAGGTCCGCGGTCCTCCCCACAATCGAGTTCGTTCCGGATCGGCTGCGGCTGTTGTGGTCGCGCGCGCGCCCTGGCCGGAAAGACGACCATGAAGAAAACGCCGCGAGCCGTGAAGCGCGGGCATTCATCACTCGCGGACGGCCGCGGCATTGTCGCACTCAGGGTGTAGGTTCGGCCCGCTATCCTTGGCCGCGCCCTTCCGTCAGACAGATTTTGCAGAAAACCCTCACGCAATCCCGAGCACGCTATGGACGGCGCGCAGCGTCGCCACCACGTCGCAGCCGACATGGATGAAGCCGCCGATCCCGGCGGCGGCGAGCGCGGCTTCCCGTGCGCCGGGACGGCCCGCGAGAAAAATGCGCTTCGCCCCGGCGGCCCGCAGCATCTGCGCGGCCGCTTCGGCCTCGCCGGCGTAGATCTCGTCGGAGGAACACAGGCAGGCGAGCGCGGCGCCGCTGGCCTCGAACGCCGTCGCCATCTCATCGCGGCTTGCAAAGCCGTCATTGGTGACGGCCGCGATACCGCCGGCCTCGAAGAAATTCTTGGCGTAGGTCGCGCGTGCGGAGAATTCGGCCAGCGGCCCGAGATTGGCGAGGAAGACCTTCGGCCGGTCCCGGGCCTTTGCGGCGCGGTCGGCGGCGTCGCGCAGCGCTTCGAACGGCTCGGCGAGGCGATGGCGGGGCAGGGCTGGGCTGGGCAGGGCTGGGCTCGGCAGGGCTGGGCAGGGCAGGGCGACGCCGCTGGCGCGGCCGGCAGGGGATGTCGGCGCCATCTCCAGCACCGGGGGGGCCGTCTCGGCGATGTCGGGAAATTCGCTGGTGCCGGTGAGCGCGTCCTTGCGCCGGGCGATCGCCCGGTCGCGCTCGGCGCGAACCGCCGCGACCTTGGCCTGGATCAGGCCCTGCCGCAAGGCCGCGCCGGCGCCGCCCGCCTGCTCGATCTCCTGGAACAGCGCCCATGCGGCGAGGCAGAGCTCATTTGTCAGACTCTCGAAACCGCCGGACCCAGCCGAGGGATCGGCGACCTTGGCGAGGTTCGACTCTTCGAGAAGGATAAGCTGGGTGTTGCGCGCAATGCGCCGGGCAAATCCGTCCGGTAAGCCGATCGCGGCGGTATGCGGCAACACCGTGATGCTGTCGGCGCCGCCGAGGCCGGCGGCGACCACCGCCATGGTCGAGCGCAGCACGTTCACGAACGGGTCGCGCTGCGTCATCATCCGCCACGCGGTTTCCGCGGCAACGAAGGCCGGCTGCGGAGCGAGGCCGCAGGCCTCTTCGATCCGTGCCCACAGCTTGCGCAGCGCGCGGAACTTCGCCGTCGTCATGAACTGATCGGCGTCGGCGGCGAGGCGGAAATAGATCATGCGCCGCGCCTCGTCGAGCGGGACGCCGCTCGCCTCCAGCGCCCGCAGATAAGCCAACGCCACCGCAATCGCGAATGCGAGTTCCTGCGCCTCGGAGCCTGCCGCATTGTGGACGGCGCGGCCGTCGGCGACCGCGAACGGCCCCTTGAACCCTTGCGCGGCGAGGCCGGTGACCTCGGCTGCGAATCGGGCCGCGAACCGGGCGCCATTCTGGTCCCATGGCGGCGCCGGTCCGCCGGTTGCGGCGATGCCGAGCGGGTCGAAGCCGAAGCGCATGTCGACGGCGGTGGGGACGGTCCCGCGCTTGGCCAGCAGAGCGCTCAGGGCCGCGGCGACGTGTTCGGGCTGCCCATCCGCCTGCAGGTCGAGCGAGATGCCGGCGTCAAGATGGATATCGCGCAGCACGCGCGCGAGCGCGGCCTCGCTGTTCTCGATGCCGAACCCATAGGCGCCAATCGATCCCGCGAACACGAGCGACAGCCCGGTCGCGCCGTTTTCCAGGTCGTGCAGGGCCTGGCTGTTGGCGGCCGCGGGATCGGGGTGCTCGATGCGCGTCATGACCCGCCAGGGCGCACCCGGGCTGCGGCCGACGACGGGCCGCGCGGCGGCTTCGCGGCTGTAGAGCGGCTCGATGGCGAGACCGTCATAAGTCTTCGACACCAGCCGGCGCTCGAACGGCGCACCCTTGAGCACGCCGGAAACGAGCTCGAGCCATGCTTCGCGGCTGGCGGCGGGAAACTCCGCCGCAAAGGACAGCTCCTGGTCGTCGCTCATGCCGGCAAATTGCCACGTCCGCAGCGGCCGGCCAATGGAACATTAGAGGCGCTGCCTGCCCGTTCCGCAGGCGGTCCCGCAAGCCACCACGCATGATCGTATCCGAAATGTCTGCAACTCCTCGGGATCATGCGTCATGGCGGCAGCCTTTCGATGCCGCTGCTGTCGAGCCGGGCCAGCGCATCGGCGACGGTGATGCCCGCGATCAGCCGGTCCGGCGCGATCTCAGCGAGCGGCGCCAGCACGAAGGGGCGTTCCAGCGCGCGCGGATGGGGAAGCGTCAAACCGGCCTCGTCGAGCCGGATATCGTCATAGGCGATGAGATCGACATCGAGGGTGCGCGGTCCCCAGCGGCGCTCCTTGGCCCGGTCCCGCCCCAACGCCACCTCCACCTGCAGGGCGCGCGCCAGCAGCGCGCGCGGCGACAGTGCAGTCTCGACTGCCAGACCGAGATTGACGAAGGCGGGCTGGTCGGTCACCCCCCAGGGCGGCGTGCGGTAGTGCGACGAGCGGGCGAGGAGGCGCACCTCGTCGCCGTCGCACAGCATCGCGACGGCGCGGTCGAGGGTCGAGCGGACATCGCCGACATTGCCGCCGAGCGCCAGCAGTGCCTCAGCCATGAACGCCTCAGCCCTGGCGCGTGCGCAGGATGGACACGCCGACATCGTTGAAGATTGCGGCGATCGGGGCGTGCGGCTTGTGGACCGTGACCCGAACCGAGGAGACCTTCGGGAAGCCGACGAGCAGCGCTTCGGCGACGACGCCCGCCGCGGCTTCGACGAGCTGGAAGCTCTCCCGGGTGAAGGCGCGGGTCGCCGTATCGACGATGGCGCTGTAGGACGCGGTGTCGGCGAGCTTGTCGCTGCGGCCGGCCGGAGCGAGGTCGATCGCGAGTTCGAGGTCGATCACGAAGCGCTGGCCGACATTCTCCTCATGGGGCATCACGCCGTGATGGGCATGAATCAGGAGCCCGCGGACGAAGATGCTGTCGCTCATGCTCTGCTCCTGATCGCGGCCATGATGCGCATGGCCTGGACCGTTTCGGCGACGTCATGGGCGCGAATGATCGCGGCGCCGTTCTCGACCGCCAGGATATGGGCGGCGATCGAGCCGCCGAGCCGGCGTTGCGGCGGCGCTGGCGCCACCCAATGAATGAAGCGCTTGCGCGAGGCGCCGACCAGCACCGGCAGGCCGAATTTCTCCAGGCGGTCGAGGCGCGCGATGACGGTGATGCTCTGCTCCGGCGTCTTGCCGAAGCCGACGCCGGGATCGAGCACGATGGCGTCGCGGCGAATCCCGGCGGCGGCGGCGACCGCGAGCGAGCGTGCGAAAAAGGCATCGAGGTCGGCGAAGATGTCGATGTCGGGATCGGCTGCGTCGCGATTGTGCATGATGATGACGGGACCGCCGTGGGCGGCGGCGACGCCCGCCATCTTGGGGTCGCGCTGCAGTCCCCAGACGTCGTTGACCATGGCGGCGCCATTTTGCAGCGCCCATGCGGCGACGCTCGCCTTTGTGGTGTCGATCGAGACCGGACGGCCGAGGCGCGCGACGGCGGGCAGCACGATTTCCAGCCGGCGCCGTTCCTCATCGGCGGTCACCGCGGCCGGGTTGCCGTAGGGCCGCGAGGATTCCGCGCCGATGTCGATGATGTCGGCGCCTTCATCCATCATCGCCCTTGCATGGACGATGGCCGCCGAGGGATCGAGGAACCGGCCGCCGTCCGAAAAAGAGTCCGGGGTGACGTTCAGGACGCCCATGATGACCGGGCGCCGCTCCGCCACGAGCTGCGCGAGATCGAGCGGTGTCCCGCCCGAGCTGGCGACGTCCCCGGGATGAGGCGCGGCGATCATGATTTGGTGTGTGCGGTCGGCCCAACGGTGTCAAGCACGCTTGGGACGCCCAGGTGAGTGCGGACGGGAAGGTGATTACGGACGCGAAGGTGATACGGGGCCTGGTGCAACGGCGCGGCAACCCCACTCAGTAGCTGATTTTCAGCGGCAGCTTCTTGGCGTGCTCGATCCAGCGCTCGACGGTGCGCTCCGACGGGAGCACGCGAACCAGCTTGCGCGTGGCGTTGGCCTGCGCCATCGCCTCCGCCAGCCGTTTGGGATTGCGGTATTTCAACTCCCGGACCGTATCGACGCCGGCAATCTGCAGCAGCTTGGCGTAATCCTGCCCGACGCCCTTGACGCGCATGCGGTCGATCTTGTTGGCCACGCGCAACAGGCTCTTTTCATCGATGCCGGTCTTCAGCGCGAGCATCTTGCGGCCGCGCAGGCTCTTGGCGGCATCGAGCAGCTTGTCGCTGGTACGAATTCCGACGGATTTCAAGCGGTCGATTGTTTCGGGCTCGATGCAATCGAGATCGGCGATGGGACAGGCCATGATTGTACCCCGCTCCCCAATCGAGAATGCTTAAAGAAATTGGCTGGCGCCGGGAATGGCATCGATGATTCCGTCGAGGTCTTCATCGCCGGCCTTTTCACGCGCATAGGCGATGAATTCGCGGGCGACGGCGCGAATTTCGCCCATGCCCAATCCCGCCGACATCAGGCGGCTTCCGACGCCCATGATACCCCCCATGCCGGCGAAAATTCCGCCGCCGCCGTCCGCACGGGCCGCCTCGATCGCCGCAGTCGCGCCCGGAAGACGCGCCAGCAGCGTTTGTATTTTGTCGCTCGGCCCTTCGGTCGCGAAGAAATCGAGCATGATGCCGACCGCCTTCGTCGCCACGGACGATTCGATGCCGACATTGCTCACGATGCGGCTGACGAGTTCGTCCATGAGCCCCCACTCAACTTGCGCGCAATTAGCTTGGAAACCATATTGCGCACCGGATTTCAGGGAACACAAGATAGCCGCGTGCAAATGGCCACAAGGTGTTGCAGACTAGCCACGCTCACATCATCGGCGCCGATTCTACCGGTCAAATCTCACGGCGGAGTGACGATGCTTCAATCCGCTCGCACCATATGAGGGGCGCGCCTATGATGGGCGGTGTGTTCGGCGACGCCCGGCAGCGGCGTTGTTTGAATGCAGGAGCGCGTGATGACTAATCCCGACCGGGATGGAAAAATCTTCATCGGCAAGAGCGACAAGCCCGAGATGCTGGCGCTCGCGTTCGGCAATCGCCATGGCCTCGTGACCGGCGCCACCGGGACCGGCAAGACGGTGACGCTGCAGACCATGGCGGAAGGTTTTTCCCGCGCCGGCGTCCCCGTCTTCGCCGCCGACATCAAGGGCGACCTGTCCGGGATTGCGGCGCCCGGCGAAGCCAGGGAAGCGTTCGTCAAGCGCGCCGAGGATATCGGCTTCGAATATGAGACCGACGAATTCCCGGTGATGTTCTGGGACCTTTTCGGCGAGCAGGGCCATCCGATCCGCGCCACCGTGTTCGAGGTGGGTCCGCTCCTGTTGTCGCGCATCCTGGGCCTCAACGACGTGCAGGAAGGCGTCCTCAACATCGTATTCCGCTATGCCGACGACGAGTTCGGCAAGACCGATGCGCAGAACAAGGGCCTCATCGACCTCAAGGATCTGCGCGAGGTGCTGTCCTACATCTCCGCCTCCGATGAGGCCAAGGCCATCGGCTCGCGCTACGGCAATGTGGCGGCAGCGACGGTGGGGGCGGTGCAACGCCAGCTTTTGGTCCTGGAAAACCAGGGCGCCACCGGTTTCTTCGGCGAACCGGCCCTCGACATCGACGACTTCATGAAGAAGGACCGCGACGGCCGCGGCTACATCAATATTCTCGCCGCCGACAGGCTGATGGCGAATCCGCGCCTATACGGGACGTTCCTGCTGTGGCTGTTGTCGGACATGTTCGAGAAGCTGCCCGAGGTCGGCGACCTCGACAAGCCCAAGCTGGTGTTCTTCTTCGACGAGGCGCACCTGTTGTTCAACGATGCGCCCAAGGCGCTGCTCGACAAGATCGAGCAGGTGGTGCGCCTGATCCGCTCCAAGGGCGTCGGCGTGTATTTCGTCACCCAGAACCCGCTCGACGTTCCCGACAAGGTTCTCGCCCAGCTCGGCAATCGCGTGCAGCACGCGTTGCGCGCCTTCACCCCGCGCGACCAGAAGGCGGTGCGCGCGGCCGCCGAGACGTTCCGGCCGAATCCCAAGCTCGACACCGCGAAGGTCATCACCGAGCTCGGCAAGGGCGAGGCGCTGGTATCGTTCCTGGAAGGCAACGGTACGCCGTCCATGGTCGACCGCACGCTGATCCGTCCGCCGTCGGCGCGGGTCGGCACGGTGTCGGCCGAAGAGCGCAAGGCGATCATCGCCAGGAGCCCGCTGCGGGGTAAATACGACACCGCGATCGATCCGGAATCCGCGTTCGAAATCCTGCAGAAGCGCGTCGGTGGCGGCGCCGCCGGGCAGCCGGCTGCGGCCGGGGAGGGCGGCGGAATTCTCGGCACTCTCGGGGGCATGCTCGGCGGCCTCTTCGGCGGTGGTGCTGCCGGCGCCCGGCGCGGGCGCATGTCCACTTCCGAAGTCGTCGCCAAGCAGATGGCGCGCTCGGTCGCGTCGAAAGTCGGCAATGAAGTCGGCCGCGCCATCGTGCGCGGCGTACTCGGAAGTCTCGGCGGAAAGGGACGCTAGCATGACCACGCTCGATTCCGTGCTGGCGCAAATCGACGCCGATCTCGATGCCAGCCTCGCCCGGCTGTTCCGGTTCCTGTCGATCAAGTCGATCTCCACCGACCCCGCCTATGCCGAGGATTGCCGCGCCGCGGCGGTGCATCTCGCCACCGATCTTTCGACCCTCGACATCGCCGCCGAGGTGCATCCGACCGACGGTCACCCCGTCGTCTTCGCCAAAAGCCCGTCGGTCGGCGCGCCGGCGGGGGAAAATCGCCGCCGCGTGCTGTTCTATGGCCACTATGACGTCCAGCCGGTCGATCCGCTTGAGCTGTGGCACACGCCGCCCTTCGAGCCGCGGATCGCCACGCTCCCGGACGGCCGCAAGGCGATCATGGCGCGCGGCGCCTGCGACGACAAAGGCCAGGTGATGACGTTCCTCGAGGCCTGTCGCGCCTGGAGGGCGGTGACGGGGTCGCTGCCGCTCGACGTGACCTTCCTGATCGAGGGCGAGGAGGAATGCGGCTCCAAGCACCTGCCGGCCTGGGTCGAGGCGCATCGCGGCGAACTCGCCGGCGATGTCGCGCTGGTCTGCGACACCGGCATGTGGGACCCGAACACGCCCGCCATCACCACGGCGCTGCGCGGCCTGCTCTATGAGGAGATCAAGATCAAGGCGGCCGACCGCGACCTGCATTCCGGCATGTTCGGCGGCGCCGCCCAGAATCCCATCCGCGTGCTCGCCAAAATCATCGCCGCCATTCATGACGATGACGGCCGGATCACAATTCCCGGCTTCTATGACGGCGTGAAGGAGCTTCCCGACGCGGTGCGCGAGGAATGGCAGGCGCTCGGCATGACGGCGGAGAAGTTTCTCGGCCAGGTCGGGCTCGGCGTTCCCGCCGGTGAGAAGGGCCGCCTCGTCATCGAGCAGGTTTCGTCGCGGCCGACCTGCGACGTCAATGGCATCTGGGGCGGCTATACCGGCCCGGGAGCGAAGACCGTGATTCCCGCCGAGGCCTCGGCCAAGATCTCGTTCCGCCTGGTCGGCGACCAGAAGCCGGCGAAAATCCGCGAAGCGTTCCACGCCTTCGTGCGATCCCGCCTGCCGGCCGACTGCAAGGTCGAGTTCGTCGGCCGTGACCACGGCGCGCCGGCGATCGCGCTCGACTGGAGCATGCCGCAACTCGCCGCGGCGCGTGAGGCCTTGACCCGGGAATGGGGCAGGGAGGCACTGCTGATCGGATGCGGCGGCTCGATCCCCATCGTCGGCGATTTCAAGCGGCTGCTCGGCATGGACACTTTGCTGATCGGGTTCGGTCTCGACGACGACCGCATTCATTCGCCCAACGAGAAATACGATCTCATGAGCTTCCACAAGGGGACGCGAAGCTGGGCGAGGATCCTCGCGGCGCTGGCGGAATGATCCTCAAGGTTGGATCGCATTCAGGCTGGTGAAGGTGCGTCCGCGGATGTCGTAGACGCGGGCATAGACGACGCCCTCGCGTTCGATCTCGACCAGGACCGGAGCGGGGAGGTTGGCGCAGTAGAACTCGCCCATGGTGAAGGCGAAATCGGCGTTCCTGGTGTCCCAGGTGGTGAGGAATTCCGGCCCGAGCTCGACCTGCGCCGGCCGCAGCGGTCCGCAGATGGCGACCCGCCAGCGCCGCCCGTCGGTCGGGGTCTGCAACCCTTCCGTCAGCCGCGCCCGCAGCTCCTGCGCCGCCTGTTTGAACGAGAGGCCCCAATAGTCGAGCATGTAGCGATCGTCGGCGCCGCGAATGCCGCCGGCGATGAGGTTGAAATGGGTGTATTGATACGGATGCAACTTCACCATCTCCTTCACCGGCACGAACAGGCCGGCCAGGAGCACCGCGGCTGCCAGTCCCGCCGCCGGCCGCCAGCTGCGCCATAGCGCGGCACCGATCCAGGCGCCGGCGAGCCCGCCCAGCACCGCGATTGCCGGCGCCACGAACACGAAATGGCGGATGCCGTTGTACATGGCGGGCCTGGTGAGCACCGCCAGCGCGATCGGAAACACCCCGGCAAAGGCGAGCAACAGATAGATCGCGCGCCACGGTGTCGCGATGTCGCGACGCAGCGCCGCCACCACGGCCCCCGCGGTGCCGGCGATTCCCAGGGCGAGGAAGATTTCCGGCTCCTTGAGAAGGAACAGCTGCGGCACGTATTGGCGCGGCATCTCCGGCACCGGCAGCGCCATTCCGTCGAACATCTCCTTCCACGGCTTCTCGAAGAAATGGGAGAAGTATTCAACGGCCCGAAACGGATTGAGCGGCTCGGCGACCGACCATGGCCATACCAGCGCCATCACCGCGTAGCCGACCAGCAAAGCGGGCAGAAAGCGGACAGCGAAGGCGCCGAGACGGGCGCCGGCTTCGCGTAGGCCGGCGCGGTGGGTCTCCACCGCGACGATCAGCGCCAGCGCGGCGAGCGCATTAATCGCGGCGAGCCCGCCGAGTACGCGGGTGCCGATGGCGAGTCCGGCCCCGACGCCCACCATCGCGCAGGCGATGGGCGACGGGCGGGGATATTCCTCCAAGGCACGCACCAGCGCCAGCGTCAGGAACACCATGGCGACGGCGAAGGGCGCGTCCTTCGCGTTCATGAACATGTTGCCGTAATAGAGCGGGCAGGTGGCGAGCAGGGCGACGGCAATGAGTGCCGCCAGCGGGCCGCCGACCCGGCGCGCCAGGCGCCAGGTGATGAAAATGCCGATCAGCCCGACGATGGCGCCGACCAGCCGCCGCGTCTCGAACAGATCGAACGGGAGCACCTTGGCGGCAAGGGCGGACAACATGTCGAATCCGCCGCCATAGGCATAGAGATTGACGAAGGAAAGAGCCCGCTGGTCGGAGAAGCCGGACGCATACAGGTTGAGCAGCAGTCCGCCGTATTCGGCATGGGTGTAATCATCCCAACCGAGGCCATAATCGCGAAATGTCAGGGCTGCGATGATTGCGACCGCGACGAGGATGCACAGGGCAAGCGCATCCGCGACGCGTTCCGCCGATCGCCCCTCCGGCCGGGAGCTCGACATGGTTCCAGACGTGTTGCGGTGCGGTTTCCTCGGATCAGCGGAGGCGAAATTTGCTTGTACTCTGTGCGGCCCTGCCGATGAACAGGGCATGAATTGCAGGCCGGTCGCCGGCGCAGCCCAGTCGCGGTCGGGTTGCGCGCGGTAAACCGAGCGAAAGACCTATTTCGCCGCGGCGGCGAGAAGCTCGGCCACATACTCCCAATTGACGAGGTGATCGACATAGGCCTTGAGATAGTCGGGGCGGCGGTTGCGGTAGTCGATGTAATAGGAGTGCTCCCAGACGTCGCAGCCGAGGATCGGCTTGCCGCCGTGCACGAGCGGGCTTTCCCCGTTGGCCGTCTTCGCAACCACGATCTTGCCGTCCTTGACGGCGAGCCAGCACCACCCCGAACCGAATTGGGTGACGCCGGCCTGGACGAATTCCTCTTTCATCTTGGCGACCGAGCCGAGGTCGGCGACGATCTTCTTTTCCAGTTCGCCGGGGATCTTGTCGCCGCCGCCATGGGGCTTCATCCATTTCCAGAAGTGGAGGTGGTTGTAGTGCTGGCCGGCATTGTTGAAGAGGCCCGCATTCTTGCCGAACGAGCCCTTGACGATGTCTTCGAGGGACTTGCCTTCCCACTCGGTGCCCTTGAGCAGATTGTTGCCGTTGTTGACATAGGCGAGGTGGTGCTTGTCGTGATGATATTCCAGCGTTTCACGGGACATGTAGGGCGCCAGCGCGTCGTAGGAATAGGGCAGGTCGGGCAGGGAAAATGACATCGGGCTCTCCTCAATCGTGGTCGACGTCGCCGATCATCCCCATGGACGACCGAACCGGCGGGTCAGAGGCCCTTAATTAGGATGTGGCGGGCAAGGCGGCAACCGTCGCCGGCGTGGAACTTCCCGGCTCATCGCATCCGCCGGACCGGACGACAACAGATTTGCTTGCGCAGCCGGCACCGGACCGGTATTGCCCGGGAGAACAGTTTGATTCTCATGGCTTTATGGGCATATTCTTACTTTTTGCAGGACTTCTCGCGGAGATTCGGCCCATCCGCAGCCGACCATCCGCGAGGGCGGGTGAGCGGATAGGTGATGATTTACTTCTTGCTAATCTCCGGCATCGTCGTCGCGCTCGCCGGCTTGTTCGCGATCGTATTTGGTATGGCGATCCGGGACACCCCGTTCGGCACGGCCCTTCTGGTTTCCGGAACGGTCGCCCTCGTTGGCGGCTTCATCCTCGTGGGCCTCGCCGCCGCGGTGCAGGAACTGCGGCGGATGGTGCTTGCGGTTCGCAGGATGCCGGCCGGCCTGCGCCCGCTTCGCCCGCTCGATCGCAAGGATGGTGATCGCCAAGATGGTGTTCGCACGGATGGTGAACGCAGGGACGGTGACCGACGCCCGCCGCCGCAACGGGCCTTGTTTTCGAACCGTGCTGGGTCGGACGCGCAGTTTCCGCCGCCGGACAGCATCGATGAACCGCCATTCGATGCCGAGGTTCGAGCGGATGCCGGCGAAAGAGCTGATATGGACGCCCGGGCCAATATGGGCGCCCGGGTCGAATCGAGCGGCCGTGCCGACCAGCGCCCGCCTCCGGGCCAACCGGGTCCGGCTTGGCTGCGGCGGGCGATTGCCGAGATCCAGTCGGTTCCGCCTCCGGTCGAGCAGCCGGCCCAGCGGGCTCAGCCGCCGATCGATCCGTACGACGAGTATCGCTATGACGAGCCGCAGCCGGCCCGTCGCCCGCTGTCCGCCGAGGCTCCGGCCGCCCGACCAAATGCCGGCGCGCGCGCGCCCATGCAGGAAGGCTGGGCCCGGCCGAGGGTGCCGGTTGTGCCCGCGCCGGCCGCTGTTGGCGCGCCGCCCGCGGAGGAGCCCGAACCCGATCGGCCGCCGCCGCGGCCGGCCGCCGCGCCGCCTCCCAACATATTCGACATGGTCTGGACCAATGACCGCCGCCGGCCGGCCAGCGAAACCGCGCCGGCGCCAGCGCCGGAGCCGCGACCCGAGGCGAGCGCGCTCCCCGCGATCAGGCCGATCGAGCCGAGGCCGGCGCCGGCGGCGCAGTCCATCCCGACGCTGCGCTCAGAGGCACGGCTTGAACCGCGCTCCGAGTCGAGGCCTGAGTCGCGTTCCGAAGGCAGACCGGAACTGCGCTCCGAGCCCTGGCCCGAGCCGCGTTCCGAGGCCAGACCGGTGCCGCGTTCCGAGACCAGACCGGAGCCGCGCTCCGAGCATCGGCCGGAGCCGCGTTCCGAGCCTCGGCCCGAGCCGAGCCCCGGGCCGCAGCCGCGGCCGCTGTCGATCCTCAAGTCGGGCGTGATCGACGAGATGGCCTATACCCTGTTCACCGACGGCTCGATCGAAGCCCAGATGCCGGATGGCACCATGCGATTTTCCTCGATCGAGGATCTGCGTCGCCATCTCGACCAGCACGGGTGACGCCGCTGCGCGGCCAGAGCGCTCCCGTCAATCGAGCCGGAGAGCCTTCAACCTCGTCGCAAATCTTCGCGATCAGCTGCAGCGGCGGGCTGCTCAAGCCCGTGCCGGAACCGGGTCCTTCACCGCCTCGACGGCGAAGGCGTAGGCGAGCGCCACTTCCTTGAGGCGGTCGAACCGTCCCGCCGCGCCGCCATGCCCTGCGTCCAGGTTGATGCGGAGCACCAGCGGGCTGTCCGTGGTCTTGAGCCGGCGCAGCCGCGCCACCCACTTGGCGGGTTCCCAATAGGTCACGCGCGGATCGGCCAGTCCCGCCAGCACCAGCATTGCCGGATAGGCCTGGGCGCGCACATTGTCGTAGGGCGAATAGCTGCGGATGACGGCGAAGGCGTCGGCATCGGTGATGGGATTACCCCATTCCGGCCATTCCGGTGGTGTCAGCGGCAGGGTTTCGTCGAGCATGGTATTGAGCACATCGACGAACGGAACTTCGGCGATGAGGCCGGCGAACAGGTCGGGCCGGGCATTGGCGACGGCGCCGATCAACATGCCGCCGGCGGAAGCGCCCTGGGCGACGACCTTGCGCGGCGACACGAACCTGTTCGCGACCAGGAATTCCGTCGCGGCGATGAAGTCGCGGAACGTGTTCTGCTTGCTCGCGAGCTTTCCCTCCCGGTACCAGCGCCCGCCCTTCTCGGTGCCGCCGCGGACATGGGCGATGGCGACCACGAATCCGCGGTCGGCGAGCGAGAGTCGGTTGGGCACGAATGCGGCCGGGATGGAAATGCCGTAGGCGCCGTAGCCGTAGATGAGGGCCGGCGCGCTGCCGTCCAGCGCCGTCGACCGGCGGTACAGCAGCGAGACCGGCACCGTCTCGCCGTCGCGGGACGGTGCCAGCACGCGCCGCGTGACATAGGCGCCCGGATCATGCCCGCTCGGGATTTCCTGACGCTTGCGCAGCAAGCGCGTGCGACGGGCGAGATCGTAGTCCCAGATCTCGGACGGGGTCGTCATCGACGAATAGCTAAAGCGCAGCACGTCGGTGTCGAATTCGTATCCGGCGTCGAAGCCGAGCGAATAGGCCTCCTCGTCAAAGCCGATGACATGCTCGTCGCCGTCGGCGAGGCGCCGCACCACGATGCGCGCGAGACCGTCCTCGCGCTCGAGCCGGATCAGCCAGCCGGCCAGGACCGTGAAGCTCAGGATGTAGACCCCGGGGCGATGGGGAACGACGTCGTGCCAGTGCTCGCGGCCGCTCGCCGCGAGCGGCGTCCAGGCGATCTTGAAATCCTCGGCAGCGCCGGCATTGGTGAGAATGAACAGGCCCGGTGCGCCGCCGGCGTCGGCATGATGCTCGACCCCGTAACGGATCGAAGTCTCGCGCCGCGCCACCGCCACTGGCCTCGCGCCGCTGTCGGCGAGGTCGATCAGCCAACTCTCCGAAGTCTCATGGTCATGCAGCGAGACCTCGGCAAACCGGCCGGATTGCAGCCTGGCGAGCGACACGAACAAGCCGCTGTCCTCGGCGGCGACGATTTCGACGTCGTCGGCCGGGTTGCTGCCGAGGTGGTGGCGATGCACGCTCACGGGACGGTGGTGGCGATCGACGCGGACATAATAGAGGGCGGCGCCATCCAGCGACCAAACGATGCCGCCGGTCGTCTCGGTGACGAGGTCGGGAAGGTCGACCCCGCCGGCGATGTCGCGGACGCGGACCGAAAACAGCTCCGCCCCGCTGTCGTCCGCGCTCCAGGCGAGCAACCGGTGGTCGGGCGAATGGGCGGTGGCGCCGATGCGAAAGAACGGCTTGCCGGCGGCGAGCGCGTCGCCGTCGAGGATCGTCTCGGTGGCGCCGCCGCCCCGGGGCTCGCGGCAGATCAGGGGATGCTGTCCGCCTTCACGATGGCGGCTGAAATAGGCATAGGGCCCGTCGGCGGCCGGCACGCTCGCATCGTCTTCCTTGATCCGCCCCTTCATCTCCGCGAACAGGGCGTCCTGCAAGGCGACGGTGCCGGAGAGAGCAGCGTCCGCGTAGGCGTTCTCGGCTTCGAGGTAGGCGCGGATATCGGCGTCGAGCAGGGCCGGATCGCGCATCACCGCCTGCCAATCAGGATCCTTGAGCCAGGCGAATTCGTCGGTCAGCGTGATGCCGTGCCGCACCACGCTCGCCGGGCGCGGTACGGCACGCGGCGGCGCTGGGGCCGTCGGGTCCGCCGGGGCCAATCTCGGTAACGCGGTGGAACTCATGCTCAATTCTTAGTCGGGCCCGACCCGACGCGCAAACGGCCGGCCTGCCCCGGTGACTGTCTTGGTTAAACTTCTGATTGCGACGTTCGCCGCGCTGCACAAGTCTCAGCGGCGACGCGATGCCGATGATCCGCCCCAGTTCGAGGCAGAGCGTCGGTCCGCCGCTGGAGCCAGCGTGGGGCATCGGACTTGGGCCGCAGCCGTCAGAGGCGCAACGGCCAGCGCCGGAGTCGCAATGGCGTTCCACCCCTGTCAAAACCGCCGCGATCAGTCGGCCGGACGTTCGTGTTATTCGGAAAATGCAAAAAACTGTTTAGTGGCGCATCCACACCAATTTGGCTTATATAAATAATATGTATTAATGCTAGTAATCAAAATCATGATGCCCAGGTACCGCCGCATAGGTCTGGCCGGTTGATCGTCAGATAATTATCGGCCATGTTGGCTGGCCCTCGATTGCAAGGGTTCTTACCAGGGAGAATGGTGATGTTTCGCAAGCTGCCTATTCTCGCCGCTGCGGTTGTTGTCGTCGCGATGTCGGTTGCCCCGGCCTCCGCGCGTAAATTCCCGGCGGTGCACAACGTCACGGTGGACAATTCCTCTTACGGCTTTGGCTGGGCGACCGGCCCGCTGCTTTATCCGAACAGCAGCTACGTCGAGCTCATCGGGACGCCTTATGCGGTCCCCAAATCCGTCATCGCCTATTGGCCGAAGTATGGCTGGTATCGTCGCGGTGGCTACTGATCGCCCAGCACGCCTGTAATCGAGCGGGCGCGATGCCGGATCGTTGTCGCGCCCGAGTTACGTTGAACGAGATGGAACACGGGTAAGAAGCACAGGCCGGTGCCGTGCGCACCGGCGGTGCTGCCCGAACGCAGCGCGCGCCGGCGTCGGGTCAAGCCATTCACGTATGCCGTTGATTGGCGCTTGTGGCGGCATCAGAAACTCAAACGGACACGACCCTCTGTGCGGCCGCACGCGATGGACGGCCGCGCACAATCATTTTTGCAGTTTTTCTGCAGTCCGTTCCGTGAAATCAATGGTTGTCACGTTGATGCAGTAGCGCAGCCGGTCGGCCGCGGGTGATCGGGAAAGACGTGATCCGAGATGGGCATCGCAGGCGGTGCAGCGCACTCGGTCCGGCGCATGAAGAGCGAGCCGTCGGCATGCACGCTCACCGCGACGCCATCGACCGGGGCGAAAAAGCCCGGCCGGCCGGTGCCGGAATCGAGCTTGGCGTCGGAGGCCTTGGTGGTCGAACTCATACCGGTTGCCTTCGCATGGGGCGAGCGGCCAACCTAACCGCCCGGCGGGCCCGGTCACAAATTGCGATCGCGGCCTGTCTTTTCATCTCTCCTTGAACGGAGCGACCGGCTGGGATTTCGCGCCATAGGTTTCGATACCAGGGTACCGCGGCGCGTCGGTGGCCGACGCCGCGCCCACGAAATCTGGCTTTTGCTTTGCAAAAACCTGTGTGGGCGCTGATTTGTGCTTTCATATTCTTGTCTACAATTGAAAAGGATAGTAGACACAGCCGGAGCGCATCTTGAGATGCTCTGGGTTGAGGATGAGGCGGGACCGGGAACGGCAGGGAAATCATCGAGCAATTGCGTGGGGAAGGCCATGAATGACAAGTCGTCGAGCAATTACATCGAACTGACCGCCGACATCGTTTCGGCCTATGTCAGCAACAACACCGTGGCCACCGGAGAGATGTCTGCGCTGATCAGCCAGGTTCATTCGGCCTTGCTGCGGGTCTCCAACGGGCAGACCGAGGTCGTGTCGGAGGCCCTCAAGCCCGCTATCGCGGTCAAGAAATCGATCACGCCGGACTATCTCATCTGCCTGGAGGACGGCAAGAAGTTCAAGTCGCTCAAGCGTCATTTGCGCACGCAATACAACATGACGCCCGAGCATTACCGCGAGAAATGGGGCCTCGCCGCCGATTACCCGATGGTGGCCCCGAATTACGCCGAAGCGCGTTCCCAACTCGCCAAGCAGATGGGCCTCGGCCAGCAGCGCCGGCGTCGCGCGCGTTGATTTTGCGGTGCAACCGAAGTTGTGGGCCTCCGGGCAGGATCGTGCGCGGCAGAGAGACGACTTGGTGCGTCGAAATCGGCTGAATTGGAAACGCTGGGTGGAGCCCGTCGGCGTTTGATGGTCGTGCCGCCGACTCATCGCTTTGCCCTGGAGAATTCCGGGCGCGCCCGGCGTTTCGAGTCGTCCATTGCAACCGCCCGCGATCACGCGCCCGCGGCGACGAGGGCGCTGCGGGCTTCGTCGCGGATGCGCCCGACCATCGATTTCAATCCGTTGGAGCGCTGCGGCGTGAGATGCTCGCGTAACCCGAGCCGATCGAACAGGGCGAGCGCGTCGGTCGCCAGGATGTCGCCGGCGGGCCGTTGCGAATACATCGCGAACAGGATGGCGATGAGGCCGCGCACGATGTGGGCATCGCTGTCGCCGGCAAAGGTCAGCACCGGTCCGGACGCGCCGGGCGTGACCTTGGTGGTCAGCCAGACCTGGCTGGCACAGCCCTGCACCTTGTTGGCATCGGTTCGCGCCGCCTCGGGCAACGGCGCCAGCGTGCGCCCGAGCTCGATGAGGTAGCGATAGCGGTCGTCCCATTCATCCAGGATGGCAAAGTTTTCGCTGATCTCGTCGATCGTCATGATGTCCCGAATGCAAAGCGGCTCGCCGCGCGACGCCCTTTAGATAGGCGGCAGCGCGGCGAATGGCCATAGCCGAAGCGGCATTCCCGGAATCCCTCGGCCGGCGCCCTCCGCCCATTCAATGCGAGGGGGCAACCGATCAGATCGAGCAGGATCAGATCGAGCCTCGGTCCTTGCGATTTGGGCC
>DASYNT010000086.1:0-6139 GCA_036008405.1 Xanthobacteraceae bacterium | reverse complement strand
GGCGAAGGTCGCGATCCAAGCCAGCCGGGCGCCGTAGCGGTCATGGGGATTCGACAGGGCGCCGCATACGACCGCATTGGCGAGCAGCGCCACAATCACGGTCGCGGCGAGCTGCCGCAGATCGCCGTATTCGCCGCGCGCGGCGATCAGGATGACCGGCAGCAGCAGCATGGAGATCAGGGCCACCGGCACCTGGACGTCGTTGAGGGCGCGGAAGCTCACCTCGCCATGCTGCTGCCGCGCCGCCCGCATCGCGGGCACGACGGAGGGCATATACCGCTCGATGATGCCGTAGGTGTGCCAGATGGTGGTGAGCACACCCTCACCGCTTTCTACCTTGACGAGTTGCCTCGCCGCGGCCGTCGCCGCCGTTTCGACCTGCATTCCCGGATATTCGGCGAGGCTCTCCAGCACGATGGTGCGCATTTCCCCGCCGAGGCGAAACGGCCGAGTTCGTCGAACGGGCCCTTGCTCCACAGGAACTCGTCCGCGGTGCGCGGAAGCCTGTGGCGATAAGGGCACAGCCGGAGCCGCGCATCCGGGCAGTGGTCGTCGAGGTAGCGCGCCACGATGCCGTCCTCCATCATCCGCGCGAACACGATGCCATAGCCGCCCGGCGTCCAGGCGAGTTGGCCCGACAGCGCGAAGTTGGTGCCCAGCAGCATGACGGCCCCGAGCGTCAGTGCGCCGGCGCCACGTCCGAGCGCCGGCAGCGGCTGCAGGTCGCGCCAATAGAGTCGCGCCAGACCTGCCGCCGCAACGATCGCCATCAGCACCGCGAGCGTCGCACTGTGGGTGGCGCCGGCAAAGCCGACCAGCAGCACCAGTCCGGCGGACTCCCGCCGGCTCAACGAGGCCGGGGCGAACAGCAGGAGGTGCAGCGCCAGCACCGCGGTGCCGGCGAAAATGTCGGTGAGCAGAATGCCGGCGAGCCACGGCAGCGAGGTCGTGGCGGCGAGCGCGGTCACGGTGCCGAGCAGCGCCAATGGGCGGTCGCGCAGGCCATACACCCGCAGCACCAGCGATATGATCCACACCGCGACGGCCGCCTGCACCAACACTTCCGGCCAGAAATCGAGCGGCCATCCGGCGACGGCAAACAGGCCGTAGACGGTCGAGCGGCTCGGCACCAGATAGCCCTCGAACCACCGCGCAAGATAGCCGCCGCTGTCATATTGCAGGAAAGGAAAGCCGTTCCATAGCGCGGGGGCCAGCAGCAACAGCGTTGCCGCCAGTGCCTCGCCGAGGCGCCCACAGGTCTTCATCTGACGAGTCGCCCCCCTGGTCCGGCCGACATCGGGGAACCGAATGCTGGGTCACGCCACCCATTCCCCGGCGCGAAGAATAGCTGAGCCCGGACCGCTGCGAAAGCGGGGATGCCCACCGGGTGCCCCGGTTTCAACCCGGTCAATATCACTGTGGGGCCACCCATGATAGACATCGCCGGCAGGCGAACATGACCGATAGCGCTCCAGCATCGCAAACCTGCGCGGTCGTCGGCGGCGGGCCCGCCGGACTCATCGCCGCGCTGGCGCTCGCCCATTTCGGCGTTCCCGCGGTTCTGCTCGCCAGGCGGCCGACCCAGGTCGACAATCGCACCACGGCGTTGCTGGCGAGTTCGGTGGCCGCGCTCGAGGCGCTCGGCGTCTGGGCGGCCTGCCGCGCCCATGCCGCCCCGCTTCGGGTGCTGCGCATTGCCGACGACACCGGGCGGCTGTGGCGTGCGCCGGAGGTGCGGTTCGACGCCGCCGAGATCGGGCTCGAAGCGTTCGGCTGGAATATCGAGAACAGGCATCTCGTCGCGGCGCTGTGGGACCGGGTCTCGGCCACTCCCGAACTCGCGCATGTCGACTCCACCGCTCAGTCGATTGCAATCGGAAGTTCGGCTGTGACCATCATCCCCGCCGAGGGTTCGCCGCTCGAGACCCGGCTCGTGGTCGGCGCCGATGGCCGCCAGTCGGTCTGCCGGGCCGCAGCCCGGATCGGCATGGAGGAGCACAGCTACCCCCAGACCGCCCTCACTTATATTCTCGCCCACTCCCGCCCCCATCATGATGTTTCGACGGAATTTCATACCGGCGACGGTCCATTCACGGTCGTTCCGCTACCCTCCTGCCGCTCCAGCCTGGTCTGCGTGGTCGCGCCGGCCCAGGCCGAGGTCCTTGCCCGGCTGGGCGGCGGTGCGCTCGATGCCGAGATCGAACGGCGCTGCCATTCGATCCTCGGCAAGGTGCAGGTCGAACCCGGCCATGGCGCCTTCGCCCTGACGGTTGCCACCGCGAGCCGGCTCGCCGCTGACCGCATCGCCCTGGTCGGCGAGGCCGCCCATGTATTCGCGCCGATCGGCGCCCAGGGTCTCAATCTCGGCCTGCGCGACGCCGTCACCCTCGGCGAGGTCGCCGGCGCTGCCTGGCGCGGCGGACGCGATGTCGGCGCGGCCGACGTGACGGCGGAATACGCGCGGCGTCGGCGGCCCGACATCGCCAGCCGCGCCGTTGCGATTGACCTCCTCAACCGGTCGCTGCTGTCCGATTTTTTGCCCGTTCAGGGACTGCGGGGCCTTGGCCTCTATGCCCTCGACCGCATCGGGCCGGTGCGCCGTGCCGTCATGCGCGAAGGCATTGCCCCGTCCAGGGCATTGCCTCTGCTGATGCGCGGAACGGCATAGCAGGTGCCGGCAGCCGGCTCACGCCGCCATGCACGCATTACGGGAGCCCACGACTTGCCGTTGTCATTGGGAGGGGCCATTTATGTCGCGGTTTCCCGGCAAGGACGGAGGCGACAAATGGGATTGATGGATGTTCTCAACGGCATGCAGAATGGCCCGCGCGGCGCGCGGGCACCCGCCAATACCAATACCAGCGCCGGCAGCGGCGGGATGTCGCCGATCATGATGGCCTTGCTCGGCCTGCTCGCTTACAAGGCGCTCAAGGGCCTGGGGGGCAGCAAGCCCGCTCCGGCGCCGCAGCCCGCACCGCCGGCCCGGCCGACCGGAGGCACCGTCACGGCCGGCATGCCCGGCGCGCCTGGTGCAGGTGCCGGAGGAGGCGCCGGTGGACTTGGCGACCTGCTCAAGGGCGGCTTGGGCGGCCTGCTCGCCGGCGGCGCAGCCGGCACGGTGCTCAGCGGCGGCCTCAACGACCTGCTCAAGCAGTTGCAGCAGAGCGGTCACAGCGAGGCCGCCAATTCCTGGGTCGGCACCGGACCGAACCGTCCGATTTCGCCGAAGGATCTCGGCTCCGCGCTGGGGGCTGATCAGATCGGCCTGCTCACGTCGGAATACGGCCTGTCCCGCGAGGAGTTGCTCGATGGGCTCAGCGAGCACCTGCCCGAACTGGTCGACCATCTCACGCCCGGCGGTCAGGTGCCCTCGCCGGAGGAGATGCAGCGCCTGATTTGAGGGGGCACCCGCTGGTTTCGGGATCCCGGACTGGGCGCGCCCGCTGCCGCCGGCTAAGGTGTCGGCCGCACAGACGCCGGGGATGCCGAATGCAACGCAAAGTGATGATTTCCTGCGCCGTCACCGGGTCGGCGGACACGCCGGCCAAAAACCCGGCCGTTCCGGTGACGCCGTCCCAGATCGCCCAGTCCGCGATCGACGCCGGCAAGGCCGGCGCCGCGATCGTGCACATTCATGTGCGCGATCCCCAGACCGCGCGGCCGAGCATGGACAAGGCGCTCTATCGCGAAGTGGTCGAGCGCATCCGTGCCAGCGGCAGCGACGTGCTCATCAACCTCACCACCGGCCCGGGTGCGCGCTTCACACCCGGCGCCGAAGATCCGTTCAAGCCCGGCCCCGCCACCAACATGAAGCTGCCGGCCCAGCGGGTCGAGCACATCATGGAGTTGCGGCCGGACATCTGCAGCCTCGACATGGGCAGCATGAACATGGGCTCCTATGTCTTCGTCAACCCGCCGAACTATCTCGAAGCCATGGCGGTGGCAATCCGCGACGCCGGCGTGATCCCCGAGCTCGAAGTGTTCGAGGCCGGCCATCTGCTGCTCGCCAGGCGTATGATCGAGGCCGGCCACATCAAGCCGCCGGGCATGTTCCAGATCTGTCTCGGCATCGCCTGGGGCCAGCCGGCGACGCCGGAGGCGATGCACTACATGCGCGGCATGCTGCCGCCTGCCTCGCCGTGGTTCGCCTTCGGCATCTCGCTCCACCAGTTTCCCATGGTGGCCCAGGCGGTGCTGCTCGGCGGCCATGTGCGGGTCGGGCTCGAAGACAACATCTATCTCGGCAAGGGCCAGCTTGCCCCGAGCAATGCGGCATTGGTGGAGAAGGCAGCAGGCATCATCGAGATCCTCGGCGACTACGTCGCGACCCCTGCGGAGGCCCGCAAGATGCTGGCGGCCTAAACGCCTCTGCGCCGGCTTTGCTGAAGGGGCTCGCGCTGGTCGCGGGTCCAGGCCCGGTCGCTCTGGACCGCCATCGTGGCCGAGGTGATGAACGCCAGCAGCGCAAAAGCGGCGAGGAGACACAGTTCCCGCAGCCCTTGCAGGGCGAAGCTGTTCTTCGGCGGGATGGCGAAATAATAGATGGCGATCAGGCTGACGAAGGCGGCGGCAAAACCGCATCGCGCGCCGAACAGGAGGCTGGCGAGCACGATCGGCAGCAGGAACAGATAGATCGCCCACAAAATATGGAGTTCCTTCAGGCCGATATAGACCGCCGCGGCAGCAACCACCAGCAGCGCGGACATGGCGAGACGATCCCACAACGGCAGCGATCGGCAAAGCCGCAGGGCCGCAGCGAGCGGCGAACCAACGACGGCCTCTTCGGCAGGAAAAAGACGGTTGATCAACAGGCCGGCCGCGGCGCAGACCGGCAGCGACCACCACGGCGCGCCGATCAGAAAGGTGATCCCGCCGACCAAGGCTCCGCCGATCATGCCTACCGAACCGGCGATGAATCCCTGAGCAGTGGTCCACTCGTTTGTCATTGTCGTCGCCAAGCGCGAGATCGTCGATGCAGTGACATAATACCGCAACCGGCCCGACGACGCGACGGGCTGCGGATGGTTTGCAATTATTTTTTATGTTACGCGACGCTGAAGGCCGCGCATGCGGCGCAGCAATAGAGGCGGGACAATTCGAGCGTCGCCCGCCTGCCGTCCCGGACCACCTTGCGGCCGTCCATGATGCCGAGCGCGACATCGCCGGGCGCCCAAAAACAGCAGCGCCGCGATTCCCAGCGGCTCGCGCAATCTCGAGGGCATTCCTACAGCATCGCGCGAGGCCGGGCAGGCACCACCGGTTTCCCCTGACGCCGCAAGACCATGACACGAGGCGGGTTGATGGTGAAGGGCCGACGATGCAGTGTAGGGTCGCTGCCCCCATGATTTGGGGCATGGATTGCCGCCGGGCGGCGGCGGAGCACGACCAGGTTACCAGCCGCGGATGAAGCAAATGAAGTTCGACTTCTCAGAGCTGCCACTGAAGAACAGAGCGTTCAGCGAGAAGCCGATGACATTCGGCAATGCGGAGCCGAAATCGTTTCTGTCGGCGATCGTCGACGTCATAGCGATCGAAACCGGAAAGCGAAAGGCGCGCGAGAATTGGCAGAAGGCGCAGCTCAGAAACCTGCTCAAGCATGCCCATGAGCGATCTCCATTCTGGCGCAAGCGAATGGGAGCGCGAAAAGCAAATGACCTGGAACTGTCCGATCTGCCGATTCTCACCAGGAATGAGGTCGCCCAGCAGGTCAAGGGCGAAGGTTCCCTGCTCCGTCAAGGCGACGGACTCGGAGTGCAGATGCATTCGACGTCCGGCTCCTCCGGAACGCCTCTTCAATTCTTCATCTCTCATATGAACAGCGACTATAGCCAGGTCAGGTCGATTGCCCAGTACTTCATGGAAGGACGGGATCTGGCTCTCAACAGGACGAGATTGCGCAGCTCTTCCCGTGACGAGTTCAAGAATCTGCGGAATGGCCTGAAAACCGGATTTACCGTCGAGGTGACGGAAAACTGGCTCGGGCCGCTGGGCGCATTGATAAAGGGCGGCATCAATAAGCATATAAATTGCTGGCATCCGAATGTGGATTCATTATTGGAAGAGCTGTCGAAAAACTCCATTGGTTATTTGGTCTGCGCACCCGCCGTTCTCGAGGTGCTCCTTCAGGGCCGTGACGTCG
>DASYNT010000085.1:0-14736 GCA_036008405.1 Xanthobacteraceae bacterium | reverse complement strand
CGTTGCCGAAGCTCGACGACGAGCCGAGCCAGGTGAACCGGCGCGGGTCGAACTGCACGGCGGGATTAGCGCCGACCAGGCCGATCATCGCGATGTCGCTGCCGAACACCCCGAACGTGGCGCCGTCCTTCGGCGCGGCGTCAAGATCGAACCGGCGAACCAGTCGGATCGAGCGCCGGCTTCACCGCCTGGGCCCGATCGACGGTAGGCAAGGCGGCTCACTTCTCATTTCGTGCGGTGGGCTCGATCAGCGCGGCGCCGCTCGCGACCAGCAGCACGACCTGCTTGCCGCGGTAGAACTCCTCCACCGTTTCGGCGCGGCCGGCGGCGGGCAGCCAGCACGTCGCCGCGAACAAGGCTATCCACGCAAAGACGCGCCGCGTCGGCATGAGGATCATCGGGTCAGTCGCCATGTGCGCCTCGGGCGCGCCATCGCTACGCGCTAATGCTTTGCATATTTGCGCTCCATCGCGGCGAAGAATCCCTCTTTCTTCAGGTCGTCGAGCACCGTGGTGTCGACGTAATCGTCGATATTGCGGCTCTCGAGCGCGGGGAACCGATCGATGATGTTCTGCGCTCCCGGTCGCGACGGCTCCAGGTTGATGGGCGATTGCTGCTTGAAGTCGTCATAACTCATGTCGATGATCTTGGGATCGGTGATCCCGACCGCCTTGGCAAGCACGTCCTTGGCGCGTTTTTCGTCCGTGAGCGCCAGGTAATTTCCCTCGATCGAAGCTTTGAGGAACCGCACCAGCACGTCGCGATGGCTGGCGATGGCGCCGCGCCTCACCACGATGCTGCTGAACAGCCATGGGATTTTTTCGGCGACGAGATCGACCATAGCATTGAGACCCTGCTCGTGGGCGAGGCTGGCCACCGGCTCATTGATCGCGGTGCCCTTGATCTCGCCGGATTTGAGCGCGTCGAGGCGTCGCATGCCGCCGCCATATTCCTTCAGCACGACGTCCTCGCGGCGCATTCCGAGCCGCGCCAGGGCGAGGGTGACGGTGGAATCGCTCTCCGAACCGAACGCGCTCACCCCGACCACGCCGCCCCTGAGATCGGCCGCGGTCTTCACGCCGGGCGCGGTGAAGAATGTGAAGCGGATGACGTTGCTGAGCGAGGCGATGGTGCGCAGGTCGCCGCCCTCCCGGTCGAGCTTCACGACCGAGGACAGCCCCACATGCATGGCGTCGATGCGGCCGGATTGGAGTTCCGTGGCGCCGCGGCTGCCGCCGCTCATGTTGATGATCTCGACGGCGAGGCCCTGGGCGGCGTAGAAGCCGCCGGCCTGCGCCATCCACAACGCCAGCACCGTATTGACGGACTCGGAGATGCCGACCTTGAACGGGGTCATTTCCGCCGCCGCCACCTTGTGCCCCGATCCGGCGAGCAGCACCGCCAGCACGGCGAGGCAGGCACGCGATCCGCATCGATGTTCATTGCGATGGTCCTTCTCCACGTTCGCTTCCTCCCGAGACGCTGTGCCGCGGATCGCTAGAATTGGCGAAACAGCCGGCCGTAACCCTCGATGCGGTCGTTCACTCCGACGCTTCGCAGCGCGTACCAGACGATCGCCTGCAATGCCGTCATGACATTGACCCCGAATTCTTGCTCCAGCGGCTCGATCGCCCCGATGGTCGGCCAGTGCGGCGAGGGCAGCAGAATCGAATCCGCGTCCGGGTGCCGGCGCATCAATTCGCGGCCCATTTCGAGCGCGGCCGTGCGGGGAATCCGGCCGATCTGGTTGAAGGCGCTGCCCCAGCCGGTCGCGCCCAGCACCTCGCAGCCGAAATCGACGGCATAGCCGGCGATCCGCGTCGTTTCGCTCGCCTCGTAGGGTTGCGCCACCACCACCTTTTTGCAGCCGAGTGCCTGCGCCGCCGCGGCCTGCGCGGACGCGCTGGTCGAGACCTTCACGCCGAGTTCGGCTTCGAGGTCGCCGATCATCGCCTGGGCGTTGTCGTGGCCGCGCGAGAGGTTGATCGGCACGCCGCCGAGCACCACCATATCGACGCCGGCCGCCGCCATCTCGCGCGCGGCCTTCATGCTGATGTCGTAGGACTGATCGACCTCGGCCTTGCTGCGCGCGACGATGGCGAGCGAGGTCACGACGAGGGTCACCCCGTCCGGAGCGATCCGGTAGAACTCGTAGGGAAATATCTCGGTCGTGAGCGGCGGCGACGTATAGCCGATGCGCGCGCGATGGCCGTACATGGTCTCTGCGTCCGCCGGTGGAAGCCGATCATTCGACCCGGCGATGCTGTTCATATCGGCAAGCCCCGTCAAGCGGAGATTGCCCCCCTCGCATGTCTCTGGGGCGCAGGGGCGCACCGCGGCGCTGACTTTCTGCGATGCTCGTGCGCCGCGCCCGCTTTTCGGATAAAATGCCCACGGTCCTGCACCAACCAAGGGAGGGCGGCATGAGCGCGCATCGTCGGGAGATCCTTTTGTTGGCGGCGTTGGCGGCAGCGGTCGCGACGTCCGCGTGGGGGCAGACGGTGGCGCCGGCGCCAGGGCCGGCCGGCGGCGTGCCGCAAGGCGCCGCATCCAACCCGGATTTCTCGGGCGTGTGGACCCATCCCTACTGGCCCGGCTTCGACCCGCCGCTATCGGGTCCCGGCCCGGTGGTGAACAAGTCGCGCCTGCCCACTGGCGCCGGCAACAGCAATCAGCTGGTCGGCGACTATGCCAATCCGATCCTGAAGCCCCAGGCAGCGGAAGTCGTGAGGAAGCACGGCGAGATTTCATTGGCCGGCGTGACCTATCCGACCCCGGCCAACCAGTGCTGGCCGCAGCCCGTGCCGTATATTTTCTGGACCATCGGCATCCAAATGCTGCAGCAGCAGGACCAGGTCACCATCCTCTACAGCAACCCCGATCACGAAGTCCGCCGCGTGCGCCTGAACCAGCCGCATCCGGCGCAGGTGACGCCGTCATGGTACGGGGATTCCGTGGGCCATTACGAAGGCGACACGCTGGTGGTCGACACCGTCGGCATCAAGACCGGGCGGCCGTTCGCCATGGTCGACATTTACGGCACGCCGTACACCGAGGCTCTGCACGTGGTGGAACGTTATCGCCTGGTCGATTACGACGCCGTCAAGGAAGCCCAGGAACGGACCCAAAAGGAGAATATCCGCATCCCCCTCAACGACTCCGGCCTGATCGTCGACCCCGACTATCAGGGCAAGGGGCTGCAGCTCCAATTCACCGTCGAGGACCGAGGCGTTTTCACCATGCCGTGGTCGGCGACCATGACCTATCGGCGCGCCCTCGGCGATTGGCCGGAATTCGCCTGTGCCGAGAACATCCATGAATACTACTACAAGAAGGACTCCGAGGTGCCGATCGCGGACAAGCCGGATTTCTGAGCCGGCGGCGATAATATCAACATATTGATGTAATTGAACTATTTTTGAGTCTTCTATGTATGGGACCGTGAAAGTTGGCCGCTCGATGCCATACCTCTTTAGCCAAAGGCGAGCCCTCATCATCGCGTCTGCACCTCATTCAAGCTGGGTCCGCTACGCCTCAGATCGCTACCGATTCGTTGCGTACCTGCGACCGACGCTATGGGCGAGTTGCAGACACGCTGAACGAGGCTTCAGCATCGAGGCTCTAGCTTCGGGAGCAAAACCAATATATACTACTCACACGTGCAAGCCGACGCCTCTGGGGAGCTGAAATGGGTGCGCGTTTTGAAATCGACCACGCTAATTTCGTCGGGTATCTAACTGCAGGTCCTAACGCGACAGCCCCCCGGGCGAACAAGGGGACACTTAAGAACTTCCTTATGGCGCTCGCGTATGGGGGCGGGCTAATTAGCTCAACCCAGGGAACGCGGGACGATTGGACCAGAAGAATTTCCCGAGCAGCCGACCGAGAAGCTAGTGAATTGTCGTGGACGGACGAAGTTCTCGACTCAGTCGAGGTTGCTCAGCGGCTTGATCCCCTTCGGACGTATTTCACGAACTACCCACTGTACGCCATGGTTCTCCCATCCGGATCATGGGAGGAGGACAGAGATAGTTTCCGCTTCTTTACAGAAGCTGCTGTGGCTTCCCATTCGAATGCACTTGTTTTGATGCCTGAAGGACAGTCACACGATTTGACAAGTGTCGTCGATCCATTCCCCGCGCTGCGGGTTTTAGCCGAATGCCCGACTTCGCCACCCGCAGCGGTGTTCTGGACCCCTTAGGAAGTTCATGCGTGCTTCCCTTACATGACGCATTCGACTTTTTTCGCAGAGACCTGATCTGGTCTCTGGACAGACATCCCAGCGAAGTGGATCGGTTGATCAAAGGCGCAGCCGCTCGCCAGCGATCAAAGCGCATCCTCCACTTAAGTGACCTGCATTTTGGTACGCCGGAAGCCGCACGCAGGCGGCGTTGGCTAAAGGAACGACTGGCGCGTGAACTGCCACTTATAGATAGAGTGGTTGTAACCGGCGACTTATTCGACAACCCGCAGGAGCCGCTTCGGGAATCGTTCGACGAATTCCGAACTGACATTGAGTCAATCACCAAGAACGACCTACTAGTAATTCCTGGAAACCACGATGTTCGTCGCGGTGGCAACGCTCTCGGGCGCCTAGGAAGGAATTCTGAATACGTGACCGACCTACGATGGGAGCCCGTTGTATTTGACAACGATCTTCAGACCGTCTTTTTTTCATTCAATTCGAGTGAGAGTGGAAACTTCGCCAAAGGGTCTGTCGGAGAACGGCAACGTTTGGATCGAAGTGCTTTGTTTGATAGGGAGGAACGCCGGAACCCGCATGTCTCAAGCTTCATGAAGATTGCACTTGTTCACCATCACCCATATGCATACGATACGACTCCGACGGCGCTCTACGAGAAAATTCTTGCGGGCCTGTTTGGCTCCGAGGACCGTTTCGTAGCATTTGATGGCGCCGAACAATTCATGCAATGGTGCGCTGCAAGGGGCATATCTTTGGTTTTGCATGGGCATAAGCACGTTCCGCACTTGGTGAACGCTAAAATAACTGCCCTTGGAATGTCCCACGAGGTTGTCGTTGTGGGTTGCGGGTCAACGACTGGGGCGGGCGGCCGGCCGATGTGCTATGATATAATCGCCATGGACCCTACTACTAAGCGGTGGAATACTTTGTTCTATCATGACGAGGCAGGTGACGGGAGCGGTTTCGGTCTGCAAAACGTAACACTGGACCTTCGAAGTGCGAAGTGACTTGTAATAAATCCAGATTCGTCACTTTTCGCAGTTCGAGAAGCGAGGCCATCGCTAAAACATCGTCGGTCTCCTCTGGGTCATTCGCACAGTTTGCAATGACGAGACTTCTTCCTTTTTTCGTTCGCTGATCCACCGAATTTCGGACGTTACCAACGAGTTCGCCGAAGCATCAGCCCTCCTTCGCCGCGGTGCCGCGGGCGGACAAGGCGGATTTCTGAGCCGGCGGCGAACCGGTTCTTGCGCGTGAGGTCGCGCCGGCCCGGCCGGCGGATCGGGCGGCGTGTTGACCGACTGGCGTGTTGAATATCGGCCCGAATAGATGGAAGATGCCGGCCGGCCAACGCACCGGAATCGGTCGCGGCACGAGGAGAAAACCCCATGCACCATGCACGTCGACACCGCTTCGTATTTTGCGCCGCCGTCATCGCAGCCATTGCATTGCCGGCGATGAGCGCCTCGGCGCAGCAGCCCTACGGGCCCAACGACGCGCCCAACCTCTACAAGTTCAACTACGGCTGGGCCAAGCTGCCGGACCGGCGCAAGTTCGGCGCGGTGGTCGGCGTCGACATCGATCGCGACGGCAAGAGCGTGTGGGCGTTCGACCGCTGCGAGTCGGCGACCGACTGCTCGAAGTCGAACCTCGACCCGATCATGAAATTCGACTCCTCCGGCAAGGTGGTGAAGAGCTTCGGCGGCGGCATGATCAACTATCCGCACGGGCTCCATGTCGACAAGGACAACAACATCTGGGTCAGCGACGGCCGCGCCATGAACAACGGCAAGGGCCACACCGTCATGAAGTTCAACCAGGACGGCAAGCTCCTGATGACGCTCGGCAAGCCGGGAGTAGCCGGCAGCGGCCCGGACACCTTCAGCGAGCCGTCCGACATCCTGGTCGCGCCCAATGGCGACATCTTCGTCGCCGACGGCCATGGCGGCCCGCAGGGCAACAACCGCATCGTCAAGTTCGACAAAGACGGCAAGTACATCAAGGAGTGGGGCAAGAAGGGCTGGGGCCCGGGCGAATTCAACGTGCCGCACAGTCTCGCGATGGATTCCGCCGGGCGGCTATTCATCGCCGATCGCGGCAACAACCGCATCGAGGTGTTCGACCAGGACGGCAAATTCCTGCTGGAGTGGCGCCAATTCGGTCGGCCGAGCGGCTTGTTCATCGACAAGAACGACATGCTCTATGTGGCGGACAATTCGCCGGACGAGCTCAACCCGCCCTACCGCTCCGGCATCCGGGTCGGCAGCGTACACGACGGCATCGTGCGGTCCTTCATCCTGGAATCCGTCGAGGTCAACGGCGTCGAGGCGGTCGCTGCCGACGATGCCGGCAACATCTATGGCGGCTACACCAACACGCTCAATCTGCGGCGCTGGTCGCCGAAGAACCCGCCGAAATCATGAGCCTCGGCTAGCGGCCGATGCGGCCGCGGATGCGATCGCAATGACGCGGCGGGGGTTCGACCCCCGCCGTTTCATTTTCGGCTCTGCTGCGCGATTCCAAGCGGGAAGGCCGGCGACCTGTCATTGGCGACGGCTCGGCGCCTGTGTTAATACGGCCGCGCCCCCGCGGAATGAGCTTGTTAACCAGGATCGAACGATGAAACTCTCCAATCGGGTGGCGATCGTCACCGGCGCCGGTCGCAATATCGGCGAAGAGATTTCGAAGACGCTCGCTTCCGAAGGCGCCAAGGTGGCGGTGGTCGACCTCGACGAGGGGCGCGGAGAAAAAGTCGCAGCCGAGATCAGGGATGCCGGCGGCGAGGCGGCGGCATTCGTCGCGGACATGGCATCCGAGGCCGACATCGCCGCCGCGGTTGCCGCGGTCGTAGAGCGCTGGGGCCGGATCGACATCCTGATCAACAATGCCGCCATCTCCGACAACAAGAACATCCTCGACATCACCAAAGAGCAGTGGGACGCCGTGATCGCGGTGACGCTGACCGGCCCGTTCCTGATGAGCCAGCATGCGGCGCGCCGGATGGTGGCCCAGGGCAGCGGCGGCAGGATCGTCAATGTCGGCTCCACATCGGGCTTTTTCGGCCGCTCGCGCGCCATCGCCTATGCCGCCGCCAAGGGCGGGGTCGCGAACCTCACGCGCGCCATGGCGGTGCAGCTCGCCCCCTACAACATCCGGGTCAACGGCGTCGTCCCCAACAAGATCGGCTCGCCGGTCGGCAGGGACGAGTTCGATCCGACCCGGCCGGTGGTGAACCTGATCGGGCGGCCCGGCGTGCCGCTCGACATGGCGCGCGCGGTGCTCTTCCTGGTGTCGGATGATTCCGACTTCATCGCCGGCAACATGCTGTTCGTCGACGGCGGCGTCAGCGTCATGATGGTCGGGGAAAAGTCCGCATGATCGACGTTCGCGGCGACGGCCCGCGCGCGCCCCTGACGCCGCCGCGTCCATGACCGCGCCGTGCTATCGTCTCGGCGTCGACGTCGGCGGAACCCACACCGACCTCGTGCTGTACGACGCGGCGACCGGGGCATTGCTGGTCGAGAAGGTGGCGAGCACGCCGCACAATCCGGCGGCCGGCGTGCTCGCCGGCATCGTGAATTTCGTTCGTCGCGGCATCGATCCCACCAACATCGAGTTCTTCGCCCACGGCACCACCATCACGACCAATGCGCTCCTGGAAATGCGCGGCGCCAAGGTCGGGCTCATGATCACCAAGGGCTACCGCGCGATCCAGGAGATCCAGAATCAGGCCCGCGACGGCAACCTGTTCGACTATTTCTACGCAAAGCCGGCGCCGATCGCGCCGCAAAGCCTCACGCGCGAGATCGCGGAGCGCTCGGACTATCTCGGCAACGTATTGGTCGACCTCGATCGCGAGGCGGTGCGGCGCGCCGCCCGCGAGCTCGCCGCCGAAGGGGTCCAGTCGATCGCGGTCTGCTACCTGTTCTCGTTCATGAATCCGGCCCACGAACACGACACCCGCACGCTGATCGAAGCGGAGCTTCCGGGAGTCCACGTCTCGCTGTCGAGCGAGGTGCTGCCGCGGGTGCGCGAATGGCCGCGGCTCTCGACCACGCTCGTGAACGCCTATCTGGAGCCGGTGCTGGTGCGCTACATCGACGATCTCGACGGCGGGCTCGACGCCGCCGGCGTCGGCACCAGTCAGCGGTTTCTGATGCAGTCGAACGGCGGCGTGATGCCGTTCGCGGCCGCGATCGCCGGCGGCAGGACCGTGCATACGTTGCTGTCGGGTCCGGCGGCCGGCGCGCAGGCTGCCGCCCATCTGGCGCGCGAAGACGCCAAACGCGGGTTGGTCACGCTCGACATGGGCGGCACCAGCGCGGACATCGCCTTCATAGAGGGCGGCGCGCCGCTGGAGGTCACCGAGGGCGTCATCAGCCGCCGCCAGGTCGACGTGCCGGCGCTCGACCTGACCACGATCTCGGCGGGCGGCGGATCGATTGCGGCCGTCGACGGCGGCGGATTCCTGACGGTCGGACCGACCAGCGCCGGGGCCGATCCGGGCCCCGCATGCTATGGGCGCGGGGGAACCCAGCCCACCGTGACCGACGCCGACCTCGTGTGCGGCTTCCTCAACCCGGATTATTTCCTGGGCGGCTTGCAGAAGCTGGATGTCGCCGCCGCACAGGCGGCCCTGCAGCGCCACATCGCCGCGCCGCTGCGAATGGGCGTGCTCGAAGTCGCAGCCGGCATCCGCCGCATCGTCGACATCCGCATGGCGGACGAGGTGCGGGTGTTCGCGGCCAAGCGCGGCGTCGATCTCACCGCGTTCACCTTGTTGCCGTTCGGCGGCGCGGGCGCCGTGCATGCGGCGGCGGTCGCCGACGAACTCGGCATGGGGCGCATCCTGGTGCCGCCGCGCCCGGGCGCGTTCTCGGCGCTGGGGCTCATCTGCACCGACGTCGTCCATGATTACCTGCGCAGCGAGCTCAAGCCGCTCGCCGACGTCGGCGCCGACCATGCCGAACAGGTGTTCGCGGCGCTGGAAGCGAAGGCGCGCGACGACATCAAATCCGAGGGCCTGGATGCGAGGAAGGCCCGCTATTGGCGCGAACTCGATCTGCGCTATGCCGGGCAAGGCTACGAGCTGCGCACGCCGCTCGATGGCCTGTTTGCCGTGCGGGTGACGGCGGACACGCTCGCCCGCGCGCGGACTCGTTTCGATGACCGCCACGCGCAGATTCACGGTCACAGCGCCGGTGACCGGCCGGTAGAGGTCGTCAGCTATCGCCTGCGCCTGCGCGTCGAGGTGCCCAAATTCGAGCAGCGCGAAGAGCGATCGTCGTCGCCGCGCCCGGCCGGAGATGCCCGCAAAGGCGAGCGGGCCGTGTGTTTCGACGGCGCGCGGGCGATGCTGTCGACGCTTTATGAGCGTGACCGGCTCGATCCCGGCGCCACGCTGGCGGGCCCCGCGATCGTCGAGCAGTTCGACGCCACCACCGCGATCCCGCCGGGCTGGGTCGCCGCCGTCGACGCCTATCGCAACCTGATCCTGACGAAACAGAAGGCGTGAAAGATGGACGCCGGTTTGGACGCCGTCACCGTCGAGATCCTGCGCAACAAGATCGCGAGCCTGGTGGAAGAAATGCACTACCATTTCTACCGCTCCGGCTATTCCACCATCATCCGCGAATCGCGGGATTTTTCCTGCGTGATCCTCGACCGCGACGGCAGGCTGATCATCGCGCCGCCGATGTTTTTCCATGCCCCGGTCTATCGCCATCTGGTCGCGCGCATCCTCGCGCTCTACAGCGCGGACGCGGACAACGGCATCAGCGACGGCGACGTGTTCGTTTCCAATCACCCGTATGAAGGCGGCCTGCCCCACGTCTCCGACATGGCGTTCGTCGCGCCGGTGTTCGCCGGCGGCAGGATCGTCGCCTTTGCGGGATCGATCGCCCACAAGGCCGATCTCGGCGGCACCGTCGCGGGCTCGACCTCCGCCAACGCCACCGAGATGTATCACGAGGGGCTGCTGATCCCGCCGATCAAGATCTGGGATGCGGGCCGGCCGCTGCCCGACATCGAGCGCCTGATCCTCGGCAACAGCCGCCAGCCGGCGCTGGTGCGCGGCGACATGCACGCGCAGATCGCCGTCACGCAAATGGGCGTCGCCCGGGTCGGTGAATTGTGCGCACGGTTCGGCGCCGAGACCCTGTGCGCGGCCTTCGCCGCCATCCTGAAGGCTGCCGCCGACGGACTGCGCGCCGCGATCGCCCGGCTGCCGACGGGTGCGACCGCGTCGGCGCAAGGCCTGCTCGACAGCGACGGCATCGTGGTGGACCGGCCGATCAAGCTCGCGGTGACGGTCACGGTGGACCACGGCATTGTCGAGTTCGATTTCTCCGCCTCCGATCGCCAGGCCAGCGGCCCGGTCAATCTGCGTCCCTCCATGGTCGAGGCCTGCGTGTTCTATTGCCTGATCGGCTGCCTCGATCCGGCGCTCGCCTTCAATGACGGCATGCGCGAGGGGGTGCGGTTCGTCTTTGCGCCGCGCACGGTCACCAATGCGGAGCCTCCGGCCGCGGTCTCCAACTACCAGATGGTCAACCTCAAGCTGGTCGACGTCATCCTGGAGGCGCTGTCGAAGTTCAATCCAGCCCGGGCCATCGCCAATGCGGGCTCGTCGAGCGCGCTCGGCATCGCATGGCGGCACGGCCGCCCCGGCCAATCGAGCATGCAATACGAGATCATCGGCTCGGCCTATGGCGGCGGGATGGGACACGACGGCGCCTCGGCCACGGCGACCCATCTGAGCAATCTGCACATCACCCCGATCGAAATTCTCGAGGCGGAGTTCCCGTGCCGGATCACGCGATTCGACCTCGTTCCCGATTCCGGCGGCGCCGGGCGGTGGCGCGGCGGCGCCAGCATGCGGCGCGAATACGAGCTGCTGGAGGATGCCACTGTGGTGCGGCGGTTCGACAAATCGCGGTTTCCGCCGCAGGGCCTCGCCGGCGGTGAGCCGGGCGGGCGCAGCCGCTTCGTGGTGCGCCTCGGCGCGGCGGACGAATTCGAGGCGCCCGCATCGGGCCGCTACGAAATGCGCGCCGGCGAACGCTTCCTGGTGCAATCTGCCGGCGGCGGCGGTTATGGCGACCCGCTTGCGCGCGACCGTGCCGCAATCGACCGCGATATTGCGGAGGGATATATTTCGGCGACGTCGAGCGAGGCTGCATCGGCCGAGGACAGATGAATGACTTCGATCGGAGCGGGACGATGACGCAGTTCGTGCGGCGCGCCGCAACGATTGCGCTCGCCACTTTGGTGTTCGGTTCCGCACCCGGCCGCGCGCAGGAGCGCTTCCCGTCGCACACCGTGAAGCTCTTCGTCCCCGCTGCGGGCGGGTCGACCACCGACACGCTGGCGCGGATCGTGGCCGAGCAGCTCGGCCGCACCTGGGGCAAGCCGGTCGTGGTCGAAAACGTCAGCGGTGGCGGCATGGTGGTGGGCGCCACCCAGGCGTATCGCGCAGCGCCCGACGGCTACACCCTGATGGTGAGCCCGCCGTCGCCGATCACGCTCACTCACCTGCTGTACCGCGACCTCGCCTACGATCCCCTGCAGTTCGTGCCGGTCGCGCTGCTCGCCAGGGTCGCCAATGCGCTGGTGGTGAGGCACGATCTCCCGGCCGCCGATGTCGGGGAACTGGTCGCCTATGCGAGGTCAAATCCCGGCAAGCTGACCTATGGCTCGCAGGGCGCCGGCTCGACCGCCCATCTCTCCGCGAGCCAGCTGGAAATACAGGGCGGCATCAAGATGGTTCACGTCCCCTATCGCGGCGCGGTGCCGGCGCTCAACGACGTGATCGCCGGACATATCGACATGTTCTTCGATACCCTCACCACCTCGGTGCCGATGTATCGCGGCGGCAAGGTGAGAATTCTCGCGGTGGGCAGCACCGAACGCTCCGCGGTCGTGCCCGAGGTGCCGACGTTTGCCGAATCCGGATTTCCGGGTTTCCGCTCGGTCACATGGTTCGCGATCGTGGCGCCGCCGGCGACGCCTGCGGCGCTCGCCGACAAGATCAACCGCGACGTGGTCGCGAGCCTCGCGCGGCCGCAGGTCGCGCGGAGCCTCGCCGCCCTCACCTTGGAGCCGATGCCCGGCTCGCCGGCGGATGCAGCCATGTTCTTCGCCGAGGAAACCCGGCTGTGGGGCAAGGTCATCGCGGCGGCTCACATCAAAGTCGAGTGATCGAATCGATGTCCCTGGGGGGCATTGCGATGGCGCTCTCAGCAATCCACGCATCGGGCAATCACTTGTCGTCGGTGCATCCGGCGACGTCGGCGACCCGGACAGCGACGCCCACGAAACCACCGGCCGGGCCATAGTGGCCCGGCCTTGTTGGCGCCGTTACCGGCAGCGACGCGGATGGTAATAGCACCACCCCGGCCCCCCACCGCCGTAGCCGTAGTCCCGATGGCCCCAGCCGCGGTAGCCGTACCCCCGGTGGCTCCATCCGGCATGATGCCCACCGCCATGGAAGCCACCGTGGAAACCGCCGCCGTGTCCTCCCCGGGCGAATGCCGAGGTCGGAGCAAGTGCGGCGGCGCCGAGAGCGGCGGCCGCGACGAGAGCGAAGATGGTTTTGCGCGACATGATGATTTCTCCTCTGTTGGTGGATGGGCGTTCTGCCCATCCCGTCCATCCGTCGAGGAGCGCAGTGCCGGCGTTCACTGGAAAAGGCTGTGCGGCCGGAGTATTGCCAACAATTCATGCCGAGGAGAGGCGGGCGTAATCCTGCGGATACAAAACGGTTCCAGTATCCAAAATCCGGACCGCGCGAGCGAGCAGAAACGGCGCGACACCACGCGATCGATGCGGGCGGAGTTGCGACACGACGCCGGTGATAAGGTTGTTCGATTCGACGGCGCCGCCCCCGCAATGTTCGCGAGTCAAGGAGCAGCCAATGCCCGGCCTAATCATCAAGAACGCCAAGCTCCTGGACACCGAAGCCGCGGAGCTACGCCCGGGAGCATCGATCCGAATCGAACAAGACGTGATCGCGGAAATCGCCGAAGACGGTCGCGCGATCACCGGCGGCGCCGACGTTCCGGTCATCGATGCCGAGGGCCGGACTTTGATGCCCGGCCTGATCGATGCGCATGTGCATGCGGCGATCACCACGGTGGACCTCGCCGCGATGGTGCGCCGGCAGGCGTCCTGGATCGCCATCGAGACCAAGTTCATCCTCGAAGCCATGCTGCGTCGCGGCTTCACGACGGTGCGCGACGCGGGCGGCCTCGATCCCGGCATTCCCATCGCGATCGAACGCGGCCTGATCAACGGACCCAGGGTGTTTCGGTCCGGCCGCGTCCTCAGCATGACCGGCGGTCACGGCGACCTGGAACCGGTGGGCGAACACCCTCAGTTCTGCGCTTGCTCGATCCGGACCTCGGCCTTCAGCCACATCGCCGACGGCGTGGATGCGGTGCGACGGGCAGCCCGGGAGGAACTCAAGGGCGGAGCCCAGCAGATCAAGATCATGGCCGGCGGCGGGGTCGCCACGCCGTCCGATCCGATCGACATGGTCCAGTACACCGAGGAGGAAATCCGCGCCGCGGTGGAGGAGGCGAAGGCGCGACGGACCTACGTATTCGCCCATGCCTACATTCCGGAGTCGATCCAGCGCGCGGTGCGGGCCGGCGTGCGCTCCATCGAGCACGGCAATCTGGTCGACGAGGCCTCGGCGCGTCTCATGGCGGAACGCGGCTGCTACCTGGTGCCGACCCTGGTGACCTATGACCAGATCGCGGCGTTCGGCAAGACGCTCAAATTCCCAGAGGCGAGCCTGCGAAAGCTGCAGGACGTGGCGCAAGCCGGCGCGGGCGCGATTGAGACTGCGCTGCGGGCCAACGTGAAGGTGGGATTCGGCACCGATCTGCTCGGCGAAACCCATTCGGCGCAGAGCCGGGAGTTCACGCTGCGGGCCCAGGTTCAGAGCAACGCGGACGTTCTGCGGTCGGCCACGGTCGTCAACGCCGCGCTCCTGGAGCGCTCCGGCCGGTTGGGCGTGCTGAAGCCGGGCGCGTTCGCCGACCTCCTGCTCGTCGATGGCAATCCGCTCGAGGATCTCGGGGTGCTGATCGGTCAGGGCGAGCGGATCGACATGATCATGCGCGGCGGCGTCACCTGCAAGAACGCTCTGTGAGGACTGCCGCAGTCCGCCGGCATATCCGATTCAGAGTCGAACGGTGAATCGAACAGCACCGAATCGAGCGGGCGTTGTCCGCCACAACCTCGCCGCATAGACTTTATCTCTTTCCGCGCTCTCGCGCTGTGGAATGTAACCGGAGGATCGTTCATGCGGGTGAAAAAGGTGCTGGCAGACGTACGATTGGTTATCGCTGAAATCGAGGTCAGCCTCAATGGAAACGTCCGCAGCAGCCCGACTCTGTGCGCCATCGCGATTGGCGACAAAGAAGGCACCGAACGGGTAATACCGCTGAATACCCCCGATGGCAGGCCCATTTTGCTGAACTGGGATAACGCAATAGCCGCACCGAAGTGAAAGTGTCGCTTTCGTC
>DASYNT010000084.1:0-24081 GCA_036008405.1 Xanthobacteraceae bacterium | reverse complement strand
CTCGAAGCGAGCGCCGATCCACGGGCGCGGTTCGCACTCGATTACTTCGCCTATCGGGTCGGACTCCTTGCCGGCTCGCTGGCAGCGGCGCTCGGGGGGGTCGACGGGTTCGTGTTCACCGCCGGAATCGGTGAAAACTCGCCCGGCATGCGGGCGCGCGTTGCGGAAAAGCTGGTCTGGCTGGGTGGTGCGCTCGATCCGGCGGCGAATGCTTCGGGGGCCCCCCTCATATCGGCGAGCGATGCTCGCCTGGCGATCCATATCGTGCCGACCGACGAGGAACTGATGATCGCGCGCCATACCGTAGGGCTGCTTTCGTCTCGCGCCGCCCGCTAAGGCACCGCGGAGGGTCAGAATACCTCAGGCACGAAACTCCGCCCCACCAGAGATGCCCGATCATCGTACTTGTGCTTGCTCGATCTCTTGGGCAGGCTGACCTTGGGTCGCGATATCTTCTTGCACGAAATCAGTTTCAGAATATGCGCGATGCAGTTGAGCCGCGCCCGGCGCTTGTCGTCCGATCGCACGATATGCCAAGGGGCATGCTCGGTGTCCGTCATCGACAGCATCATATCCCGGGCACTCGAGTAGTCGTACCAGCGCCGGTATGATTCGAGGTCCATGGGGCTGAGTTTCCATTGCCGCAGCGGGTCGCTGATGCGCGCCTTGAAGCGTCGTTCCTGCTCCGCCTGGCCGACTTCCAGCCAAATCTTGATCAACATGACGCCGCCGTCGATCACGATTTTTTCGATCAGCGGGCAAAGCTCGAGAAAGCGCCGGTGCTGCTGTTCCGTGCAAAAGCCCATGACGAATTCGACGCCGGCGCGATTGTACCAACTACGGTCGAAGATGACGATCTCGCCCGCGGCGGGAAACTGCTCGATGTAGCGTTGCGCGAACATTTGCGATTTTTCGCGATCCGACGGTGCCGGCAGGGCGACGATCCGGAACACCCGCGGGCTCACCTTCTCGGTGAGAGCCTTGATGGTTCCTCCCTTGCCGGCGGCGTCGCGACCTTCGAACAGTATTATGATCCGGCGCCCTTCGGCTTTCACCCACTCCTGCAGGTGACAAAGCTCGACCTGCAGCTTGCGCAATTCGGCCTCGTAGGCCTTTCGCTTGAGCTTGGTACCGGCGTCGGCAACCTTCTTCGATGCCATCGGTCTCCCCGTAGTTATTTTTATCGCGGCAGGAAGCCAGTCGATCGGCGGCTTTCAGCAAAGCCCGCGCAGTAATATGGCCTTGATCTAAGGTCAAGCGGTCTGTGACGGCCGCAACCCGGACATGACGCACTCACTCCACGGCGGGACGGCGGTAGACGTCCTCGAGCCGCAAGATGTCGTCCTCGCCGAGATAGCTGCCGACCTGCACTTCGATCAGCTCCAGCGGGATCTTGCCGGGATTGGCGAGGCGGTGCACCGCGCCGATCGGCACATAGGCGGATTCGTTCTCGTGATAGAGACGCACGTCCTCGCCGATCGTGACCTCGGCGACCCCGTGCACCACCACCCAGTGTTCGGAGCGGTGGAAGTGCTTCTGCAGCGACAGCCGCGCGCCGGGGTTCACGCAGATGCGCTTGACCTGATAGCGCGCCCCGGAGTCGGCGCTCTGGTAGAAGCCCCACGGGCGGTAGACGCGCCGGTGCTCCAGCGCCTCGGTCCGTTTTCTGGCCTTGAGCTGCTCGACCAGGTCCTTGACCCGCTCCGCATGCTGCTGCGCCACCACCAGCACGGCGTCCGCGGTGGCGATGACGATGATGCCGTCGAGGCCGACCACGGTGGTGAGCACGGTTTCCTCGGAACGGATCAGGCTGTTGCGGGTGCTCATCACCTCCGCGGGCCCCTCGATCACATTGCCGGAGGAATCCTGCGGCTGGGCATCCCACACCGCGTTCCAGCTTCCGATGTCGGACCAGCGAAAACTGACCGGCAACACCGCCGCGAGCGCGGTGCGCTCCATCACCGCATAGTCGATCGATTTCTTGGGCGCCTGGGCGAACGGGCCTTCCGCGAGGCGGTAGAAATCGAGATCCGAGATGAGGTGGTCGACTGCGCCCTTGGCGGCGTTCCGGATATCCGGCTCGAGGCGGGCGAGCTCGCGCAGCATCACTTCGGCGCGGAACATGAAGTTGCCGCTGTTCCAGAGATAGCCGTCGGCGACATAGCGCGCGGCCGTCGCCGCGTCGGGCTTCTCGACGAAGGCTTCCACCTTGCAGACTGCCGCGCCGTCCGGCCTCGGCTGGGGCCGGATGTAGCCGTAGCTCGACGCCGGGTAGGTGGGCTTGACGCCGAAGGTGACGATCGCGCCCGCCATCGCGGCCGGCAGGGCGGCGCGGCAGGCCGCGGTGAATTCCTCGGTATCGGGGATGAGATGGTCGGCGGCGACCACCAGCAGGACGGCCCCGGAATTCGTCTTCATGGCGAGTTCGGCGGCGGCGGCGATGGCGGCCGCGGAGTCCCGGCGCTGCGGCTCCAGGATGATGGCGGCCTTGACGCCGCGGGCGCGCGCCTGCTCGGCGACCACGAAGCGGAACTCGGAATTGGTGATGATCATCGGCGCGGCGAACAGGCCCTCGCAGGTGACGCGGTCGAGCACTTGCTGGAAGGTCGACAGCGTGCCGATCAGCGGCACGAACTGCTTCGGCATTTTCTCGCGCGATACCGGCCACAGGCGCGTACCGGCACCGCCGCACAGAATCACCGGAACAACGAGCTGATCCGTCATATCGCCATCTCGACAGGTCGCGCCGGTTCGACCGCGCGAGGCGCCCGGGCGCCATTCAGGGGTGCAGTAGCGGTTATTTCCGCGGCCAGCAATGGCGCGGGGCCGGCGGGATCGGGGTGCGGCGCGTCGTCCGCTCCGCCTTCCGCGCAACGCCAAGGGGGGGAGGGCAGGGGATGCGATCGATGGCGGCACGTGCCGCGAATTGAGGAGGGCGATCGGACCGTCACCCCATCGTCCCGCGGAAAGCCCTGAAGAGGGGAATGCGAGAAGGAGGGCCGCAGCGCTACTTCGTGCCGTTCTCCTGCGGCGGGTCGGCGGTCGGGTCGGGTGCGGCGCGTGCCCCCAGATAGGCGTGCTTTGTGGCGGCGATGCCGGCGCGGTCGAGGGTGCGGCCGATCAGGACCAGGAGGGGCGTCGGCAGCGTCTCCTCCTGCAGGCGGCTCGCGATGTCGCCGAGCGTGGCTTTGACGATCTGCTCGGCGGCGCGACCGAGCGCCGCCACTGCGACGGCGGGGGTGTCCGCATCAAGGCCGTTGGCCATGGCACGCTGCGCAAACTCCACAATGGTGCGGCCCGGCATGTAGACGGCGGTGGTTGCGGCGGGGTCGGCAAGGCTCGCCCAGTCCAGATTGTCCGGCAGGCTGCCGTTCTCCGCATGCGCGGTCACGAACTGCACCCGGCGGGCGTCGCGGCGATGGGTCAGCGAGACGCCGAGCCGGCTCGCTGCAGCCTGGGCGGTGCTGATTCCCGGCACCGCCTCGACCGGAATGCCGCAGGCGCGGCACGCGTCGATCTCCTCGTCGGCGCGGCCGAAGATCATGGGATCGCCGCCCTTCAGGCGCACCACGTGCTTGCCGCTCCGGGCCAGCGAGACCATGAGGGCGTTGATCTCATCCTGCCGGCAGGACCGGCCGTGGCCGGTCTTGCCGACCAGCATTTTCTTGGCTTCCCGCCGGGCGAATTCGAGGATTTCCGGAGCCACCAGGTCGTCGAACAGGATGACATCGGCCGCGTGCAGGGCGCGCACTGCGCGCAGCGTCAGGAGTTCCGGATTGCCGGGTCCGGCGCCGACCAGCGTCACCCGCCCGGTGCTCGCCAGCGGGTCGGCGCGGGTGGTGGCGAGCAGGGCATCGAAATCGCGGGTCGCCGGCTCGCGATCCGGGCTCGATACGGCAGCGGCGGTGAACAGCTGCCAGAAGCGCCGGCGCGCCGCGAAGGGGAGGTCGGTCGCCTGCACCAGCGCGCGCCAACGCCGCGCCGCCTCGGCCCAGCGGGCAAAACCGCGCGGCAGCAGGCCTTCGATCTTGGCGCGGATCGCCTGGGCGAATACCGGCGCGGTGCCGTCGGTCGAAATGCCGATCACCAGCGGCGACCGATTGACGATCGCGCCGAAAATGAAGTCGCACAGCCGCGGCTTGTCGATAACGTTGACGGGGATGCCGGCGCCGCGCGCGGCGGCGGCGAAGCGCTCCGCCTCGGCATCCTCGGTCATTGCCCCGATCGCGACCGCGGCGCCGGTGAAATCGCCGGCCTGCCAAGCGCGGCCCACGATCGAGATCGCGCCCTGGGGCGGCGCGGCGGCGAGCGCGCGCAGCTCCTCGCTGGGTGCATCGGAGAATACCGCGACGCGGGCGCCGGCGGCCGACAGCAACTCCGCTTTCCATGTGGCCGCAGCCGCGTTTCCGCACACCACCGCCCGTTTGCCTTCCAGCGACAGGAACACCGGCAGCCGCGACAGCGGGCGCATCCGCGGGTTCGTCTCCTCCGGACGACGGGGCGAGAGCACTTCCAGGCGGCGCGTCATCGGCATGGCTCCCGGGCGGCTCGCCCGCACCGGGACGGAGGCGCAAAATGGCTCGACACGGAACTCCGTTCCTTCACCTGCGCCAGAAGTCGGTCCGGCGTCGCAGCGTAAGCCAAAACGCAAGCCCCGTGCCACCGGCGTCGCCCGACCTCGATGAGGATCGGGAAAAGCCGCAGGCATATCTGAGAACACGATCAAAATCAGAGACTTCAGAGCGCCGTCGAATTCGATCCGAAACGATGGCGTACGCGGAAATCGTAAGTCCGGAGCGCTCGCCGCGTCGTTGGGCAGAGCTGCGGCAAATCTGTTCAAATCCTGGGCAGGAAGGGCCCGGCGATCCTTCGCTTGCCACCGACTGCGGCGGCCATAGTCCTGAATCTTCAAGAGAAACGGGACATATAAAATAACGCGCCTGTATGGCGATACGGTCCTGGCAGGAGGCGGCGGGGGCTGCCGCGCCCGGTTCACATCCCGAAGGCAACGGCGCCGCTGTTGGTCGCCTGCAGATTGCGATAGCGCGCCAGCGCCCACAGCGGGAAGAATCGGCGGTAGCCGTGATAGCGCAGGTAGAACACCCGCGGGAATCCCGTCGCGGTAAAGCGCGGCTCGTTCCAGAAGCCGTCGGCCGCCTGCGTCGCGGCAAGATAGGCGATGCCGCGCCGCACCGCGGGATGGTCGGCCCGACCCGCCGACATCAGCCCGAGCAATGCCCATGCGGTCTGGGACGCCGTGCTGGGCGCCACTTCATAGCCGCGGTAGTCGAGCTTGTAGCTGGTGCCGTCCTCACCCCAGCCGCCGTCGGGATTTTGTATGGCGACCAGCCAATCCGCGGCCTTGCGCATCACATCGGATTGCGGGTCGAGGCCGGCAGCATTGAGCGCGCACAGCACCGACCAGGTTCCATAGATGTAGTTCATGCCCCAGCGCCCGTACCAGCTGCCGTCGGGCAGCTGGGTATCGCGCAGATAGGCAATGGCACGGTCGACGTCGACGTTCTCGCCCGCTCGCTCGCCGAGCTGGGTCAGCATCGACACGCATCGGCCGGTGACGTCCTCGGTCGGCGGATCGAGCAATGCGCCGTGATCCGAGAACGGGATGTTGTTGAGGTGGAAGTGCGTATTGTCGGCATCGAACGCGCCGAAGCCGCCATTGCCGGACTGCATTCCTCCGATCCATTCGCGCGCCCGCGCGATTGCGGAGTCGAATTCCCGGGTCGGTTCGAGCCGGCGCAGGCGGTCCATCGCCATCACGACCACCGCGGTGTCGTCGAGATCGGGATAGTGGGGATTGGCATATTGGAAGGCCCAGCCGCCGGGACGCAGCTGCGGTCGCCGCGCCGCCCAGTCGCCCTTCACTTCGAGCTCCTGTTTGGGCAGCAGCCATTGCAAGCCGCGCCGCACGCTGGCGACCGAGCGCTTGTCGCCGGCTTCCAGCAGGGTGTGGCAGACCAGCGCGGTGTCCCAGACCGGCGAAACGCAGGGCTGGCAGTAGCCTTCCTCGTCGCCGATGACCACGAGCTTGTCGAGCGAGGCCCGCGCGACGGCGCGGTCGGGATGGTCCTCCGGATAGCCCAGCACCACGAACATCATCACGCTGTTCGCCATCGCCGGGAAAATAGCGCCGAGACCGTCGTCGCCGTTGAGCCGCTCGGTAACGAATGCCACCGCCCGGGCGATCGCGCGCCGCCGCGGAACGGCCGGAAACCACGGCTCGGCGGCGCGCAGCACCACGTCGATGGCCTGGAAGAACGCGAACCAGCCCGCGCTCTGATGGGGCGCGCGGCGTGGCGGCCCGATGTCGCGGGGATTTTCGGCGAACAGCTCGTCGATCCCGATCCCGCGCGGATTCCTGGCGCGCGGCTTGAGCGCCTGCAACACCAGAAGCGGAACGATGACGGTGCGCGCCCAATACGAGATCTTGGTGAGATGGAAGGGAAACCACGCCGGCAGCAGCATAATCTCGACCGGCATCACCGGCACGCTCTTCCAGCTGAGCACGCCGTAGAGCGACAGCAGGCACCGGGTGAACACGTTGGCATGGATCGCGCCGCCGCGCGCCAGGATCGCCTCCCGCGCCCTGCGCATGTGCGGCGCATCGACGTCGTCGCCCATCATCTTGAGGGCGAAATAGGCCTTGACGCTGGCGCTCATGTTGAAGGCGCCGTCCTGGAACAGCGGCCAGCCGCCATGCTCGCCCTGGCGGCGTCGCAGATAAAGGGCGAATTTCGTTTCCAGGGCAGGGTCCACCGGCTCGCCGAGATAATGCTTCAACAGGACGTATTCGGCAGGGATGGTCGCATCGGCCTCCAGCTCGAACACCCAATGGCCGTCGTCGCGCTGGCAGGCGAGCACCGCCCGTGTGGCGGCCTCAATCGCGCGTTGCAGGGCGGGCGGGTCGAGTGGGGATGCGGCCATGGCGGAGATCCGGATTTTCAGGGGCGAGAACGTTCCTGCAGGATGAGGTCGGCCGCACGGTTGCCGGAGCGGACGGCCCCTTCGATCGTGGCGGGCAGGCCGGTCGCGGTCCAGTCGCCTGCCAGAACCAGATTGCGCCATGCCGTCACGGCGGCCGGACGCCGGGCATTCTGGCCCGGCGTGGCGGCAAAGGTGGCCCGTCGCTCGCGCACGAGTTGCCACGGCGGAAGCGCGGTGGTGATGCCCGTAACGCGTTGCACATCCTGCCAGATCATCTGTGCAATTTGGTCCCTGGAAAGTTCAAGCAGACGGCCGGCATCGCTGATGGTCACCGAAATGCGGTCATCAAAGGCGAAAACCCATTCGGCGACGCCGTTAACCACGCCGATCATGGGCGCAATGTCCGGCGGCGACAACCGGAAATGCGCATTGATGATGGCGCGATATTGGTCCGGCGTCTGCAGCCCGGGTACCAGGCCTCCCGCGGCGTAAGGCGGCACTGCGAGAACCACGGCCGCTTCGGGCCCGACCGCGGTGATGCTGTCGCCGAAATCCAATCCGCACACCCGGCTGCCATCGACCACCAGCCGGCGGAGCTGGCGCGCGAACGCGACCACGCCGCCGCGGCTGCGGAGAAATTCGATCGCGGGCTCGACGAAGGCCACGCTCAGGCCCTGGGGCGCGAGATAGGGCCGGCACGCTTGGCCGCCCGCTGCGATGGTTTCGAGGACGACCGCGCGGGCGAGGTCGGACGACCCTTCGCGGGGGTCGATGTTGAGCGCCGCGAGCAGGAACGGCCGCACCACCCGCTCATAGGCGGGCCCGCTGCACGGCATGATCTCGCCGAGGGTCTTGCCGTGCGCGGGCCACAGCAGGCGGATCAGAGGCAGATAGTCGATCGCCCGGGTGCCGGGCGCCCGGCGCCTCGGATCGAACATCCACGGCGACAGCCGGCCGGCGCCGAGGTCGAGTGTCCAGCGTTCGTTGGTCGCGAGATCGACGAAAGGATAGCGGGCCGCAGGGGCGCCGGTGACGCGTGCGCCGGCGCCGACGTCCGCCAGGAACGCGAGCGCAGCATTGTTGCCCGACAACAGGATGTGGGTGCCGTTGTCGATTCGCATCGCGGTGGCGGCGTCGTAATAGGAGCGGCAGCGGCCGCCGGCCTGATCGGTCGCCTCGTGGACGACGGTCGCCACGCCGCGCGCGGCGAGGCGGACCGCGCTCGCCAGTCCCGCAAGTCCGGCGCCGACGATGTGGACGGTGCGCGCCATCAGATGAAGGCGTAGCGCATGAGGATGACGGCGAGGCGCGCCCGCCCCAGGCGGATCGGAGGTCGCGGCGGCGCGAAGCCCCGTTCGGCCATGCGCTCGAGCATGAGCCGGTAGACTTCGCCCATGATGCGCGGTGCGCGCACCGCGCGGCGTGACGATGCCGCCATGATGGCATGGGCGCGATCGAAATGCCGGCGTGCCGCCGTGACGACCGGACCGCAGGCCCGGTCCAGCGCCGGACTGGCCAGGGCCGCGGCCGGCTGGGTGGTTTCGATGCCGGCTTGATGCAGCGCCTCCCGCGGCAGATAGAGCCGCCCGACGGCGGCGTCCTCGTCGAGGTCGCGCAGGATGTTGGTCAGCTGGAGAGCGCGACCGAGATGATGGGCGAGATCGCGGCCCACTCCGATATCGAGACCGAAGATCCGCACGGACAGCCGCCCCACCGCGCTCGCCACCCGGTCGCAGTAGAGATCGAGCTCCGACCAGGACGGGGCGCGAATGTCGGCGCGCGCATCCATTTCCATCCCGTCGATGACGGCCAGGAAGTCGTCCTTTTGCAGCCCGAAGGTCCGCACCGGCTGCGCGAGGTCGCCGGTCTCCGCGGTCGGGTTGCCCCGGTAGAGCGCCTCGATGCCGCTGCGCCACGCCGCCAGCGCGGCGAGGCGCAGGTCGCGCGCACCGGGGGAGTCGGCGATGTCGTCGACCTGGCGGCAAAATCCGTAGATCGCGTACATCGCTTCGCGCTGCGGCTTCGGCAGGATTCGCATCGCCGCATAGAACGAGCTGCCGGACGCCCGGCCGGCATTGAGAGCGCCGTTCGCCGCCGCCGCGCTCATGCGTCCCTCGAGAGGCCGGCGGCGACGCCGTTGCGCCGCAGGCGGGTGAGCGTTCCGCCCGCCACCCCGGCGAGCGCCGCCCGCATCGCGCCGAACTTGGTCAGATGCACGTTTTGGCTGAGGGGATCGCGACTGGCGATCAGGCCGACGATGCGCCGGGCCATCGCCGTGATCACCGCCACCTCCAGAGCCAGGCGAAAATCGCAAATCGATGCCGCAAAGCCCTCGCTCTCCGTCAGCAGGGCCGCGGTGCGGTGCGCGAGCCCGTGCAGGCAGCGCAACAGCTGTGGCGAGGATCGCGCCGCGCCGATGTCCTCGACGCCGGCGCCGGCGGCGGCGAGCGCGTCCAGCGGAACGTAAACGCGGTCGAGGTTGCAGTAATCGGCGTGACAGTCCTGGAGGTGATTGTTGATCTGCAATGCCGCACACAGCGCGTCGGACGCGGGCCAGGTCGAGCGCGGCTCGCCATGGACGTCGAGCACGAACCGGCCGACCGGCATCGCGGACAGGCTGCAATATTCGATCAGTTCGTCCCAGTCGCGATAGCGCAGCTTGGTGACGTCCATGCGAAAGGCGGCGAGAAGGTCCTGGGCGTGGCGCGGCGGCAACTTGCGCTCCGCCAGCGCTGCCCGCAGCTGTCGCGCGACGGCGTTGTGGTCGCCGCGGCCGAGCAGGTCGGCTTCGAGGGCATCGAGATGGGCGAGCTTCTCCGCGCTCGAAAGCGTCGGATGATCGGCGATGTCGTCGGCGGTCCGGACGAATTCGTAAAAGGCGAGGATCGGGCCGCGATGCTGCGCGCCGATCAGCACCGAAGCGACCGGGAAATTCTCGTCCCGATGGCCTTTTCCCGACCGGAGGTCCGCCGCGGTCATTTCGACCCCGCTGCCGCCTGGAACCGGCCCTTCCACAGCCCGCCCTTGCCGCGCATCGATGCAATCGCCGATTGGACCGTGAACACGAGATAGGCGGCGGCGATGGCCGGTAGCGCGAAGCCCCACAGAGGCGACAACCGGTAGGACCGCAGCGTCGGCTGGAACAGGATCGCCATGATGGCCCAAGCGCCGATGCCGAAGGCGCGGCCAGGGCCCGCGCCGAAGATGGTTGCGACCGGCGGCAGCAAATAGACGAACGCCAGCGCCGCGACCGTCGCCAGCAGCAGCGGCGGTGAATAGCGCAACTGCGCATAGGCGGTGCGCGAGACCATGTGGCCGACGTCCGACCAGTGCGGATAGCGGCGCAGGCTGCGCACGCGCCCGGTCAGCCCGAGCCAGATCGGCCCCTGCGTCTTGAGGGCGGCGGCCAGGGCGCAGTCGTCGATCAGCGCACTGCGGATGGCGTCGATGCCGCCCGCCTGTTGCAACGCGTCAGCCCGCACCAGCATGCATCCCCCCGCGGCCGCCGCCGTCGCGGCGGCCGGCCGATTCACCCAGGCGAATGGATACAACATCTGGAAGAAAAAAATGAAGGCCGGAATGAGACCGCGCTCGGGGAGGCTGTCGCAGCGCAACTCGACCATGAACGACGCCAGCACCAGCCTGTTCGCGCTGGCGTGGGCGACCAGCCAGCCCAGGACCTGCGGCGCATAGACGATGTCGGCGTCGGTGAGCAGCAGAAAATCGGGCGGCGGGCCGGCCGTGGCGGCGGCGATGCCCTGCCGCATCGCCCACAGCTTGCCGGTCCAGCCCGGGGCCGGCGGCGTGCCGGCCACGATCGTCAGGCGATCCGCGGCGCCGCAGGCCGCGCCCGCCTGCCGCGCGGCCATCGCGGTTCCATCACTGCTCTCGTCGTCGACGAGCACCACCGCGCGCAGCCCCCGATAGTCCTGCCGCAACAGGGATTCGACGCATGCGCCGACGCCCTCGGCTTCGTTGCGTGCGGGAATGACGGCGGTCACCTCCGGCGTTTGCGCCGGTGATGGCGGATCGAAATCATCGCGTTCAGCGCCGAGCCAGAAGCCGTCGCGCCCGAAAGCGAGATAGAGCCAGACGGCAAATGCGAGTAATGCAAGGAAATCGAAGACCATCCTGTCGCCGGCTCGCAATGCCCCGCCCCGTTCGCCGGCGGGACCTGTTGTAACTTGAAACCGTTAGGCAATATAACGCCTGCGAGGTCCGAGGTGCCATGCCCTAATCTAGCTGTTTGAACGTCGCCGGTGGTGCGGAATCGACGGCCCACAACGCAGGATTTGTCATGTCGGTAAACGACGGCGGGACCCAATTCGTGGCTCGTCTCACGGAGATTGCGGCCTCGACCGAAGCGCTTCTCGACCGCCTGCTCGCCGGCGCGCCGATGCCGGGGGAGCGGGCGCGACCCGAGCGTCTCGTCGAATCGATGCGTTATGCAACACTCGGCGGCGGCAAGCGGTTTCGGCCGTTCTTGGTGGTCGAGAGCGCGGCCCTGTTCGCGGTGCCGCGCGAGCGCTCGCTGATGGCGGCGGCGGCGCTCGAATGCGTGCACTGCTATTCGCTGGTCCATGACGACCTGCCGGCAATGGACAATGACGATCTGCGCCGCGGCCGGCCGACCGCGCACAAGGCGTTCGACGAGGCGACCGCGATCCTCGCCGGCGACAGCCTGCTGACTTTCGCCTTCGACATCCTGTCGCGCACCGAGACCCATCCCGACCCCGCGATCCGCATCGCGCTGGTCCAGGCCCTGGCCCGGGCTTCCGGTCTCGGCGGCATGGCGGGCGGCCAGATGCTCGATCTCGCCGCGGAAGGCCGCTTCGCGCAGGCGCCCCCGGACGAGGACGTCCGGGATGCGCCGGATGTCCAGCTTCCGCCGCTCGACCTTTCGGACGCGGCCGTCCGCGAGATGATCAAGAATGCCGAGAAACGCGGCTATGTCACCCACCGGGAGATCAACGCGGTGCTGCCCTCCGAGGAGGTGACCTCCGACCGAATCGAGGCCGTGTTCGCAATCCTCGGCCAGATGGGCATCGACGTCGTCGAGTTCGGGGCTGGCGAAGCGACCAAAGGGGCAAAATGGCCCCGGCTCGGCCTTGCCCAGGTGGAGGAACTGCAGGCGATGAAGACCGGCGCCCTGCTGCGCTTCGGCTGCCTCGCCGGCGCGATCCTGGGCGCCGCCGAGGACGGCCAGCGCCACGCGCTCGACCGCTTCGGGGCGATCATCGGTGAGGCGTTCCAGATCGCCGACGACATTCTCGACGTCGAAGGCGATCCGCAGACGGTCGGCAAGGCGACCGGCAAGGACGCCGACGCTCACAAGGCGACTGCGGTCGCCGTTCTCGGGGTCGAGCGCGCGAAGCAGAAGCTGTTCGGCCTCGTCGCCGAGGCCGAGGCGACGCTGGCCCCGTTCGGACCGCGTGCCGCCATGCTCAAGGCCGCCGCCCGCTTCGTCGCCGAACGGCGGGCGTGACGGTGGGCGTGACCGCATCTTCGCGCGGATTGCGGCGGATCATCACGCTGATCGAAAACCATGCCCTGAAATTCCGGGCGCAATGTCGGAGCGTTCGGCAATGTTCGCGCCGCCGGCCCGGATCGCCTATGAGGCACGGTGCCACGCTGGTATGACGGGGCGCGGCGGCGAGCCGAAGCGTGCCCATATCAGGCGCGCTCAGCCCGCCGGCGCCGGAGCCCGATTCCCGAAAACGCGCTGACTTTTCGGATCGGATCATCCGGACATCGTTCTTCCAGGAGTGCACGACTTGATCATCGATACCCACGCCCATTTCGTTCCGCCTGCGCTGCTTGCCGACGTCAAGGCGCAGAAGCGCCTGTTCCCCTCGCTCGAGACCAGGGATGAGAAGGGCCAGTTGTGCTTTTCCTTTGCCGGCGCCGAAATGACCAGGCCGGTCATGCCGCCGTTGAGCGACATCGAGAAGCGCCGCGCCTGGATGGCCGGGCAGAATATCGGCCGCCAGGTGGTGGGCGGCTGGCTCGACAGCTTCGGCTACGAGCTTCCTGCCGACGAGGGCGCCGATTGGAGCCGCTTCTACAACGAACATCTGCTGGCGGGTGTGAAGGCGCTGCCGGCGCTGGTCCCGCTCGCGACCGTGCCGATGCAGAGCGGCAGGCATGCCGCCCGGGTGCTGGACGAGGCGCTCGATGCCGGCTTTCACGGCGCCATGATCGGCACCCAGCCCAAGGGTCTCGGCGGCGTGCTCGACGATCCCGACCTGACCCCGTTCTGGGAAGTCGCCCACGCCCGCAAGGCGACGCTGTTCATCCATCCCATGTATGGATGCGACGACGAACGTCTGCGCGCCTATGGCCTTGTCAATGCGCTCGGGCGCGTCACCGACACCTCGACCGCGGTGGCGCGGCTCATGCATTCCGGCCACCTCCTCACGTACTCCGGCGCCACGCTCGTCATCGCCCATGGCGGCGCCGCGCTGCCGATGGTGCTGGGACGGCTGGCCAAGGCCCACGCCGCCCACCCCGCCGGCCCGGCCGACCCGACCGAGAGCTTTCGCCGCCTCTATTTCGATACGGTGGTGTTCGACGTCGACGCGCTGCGGCTGGTGTGCGGCATGGCGGGCGTCGACAAGATCGTGCTCGGCACCGACTATCCGTTCCCGATCGGCGACTTCGAGCCGATGCACATCGTCAATGCGCTCCCTCTCACCGATGCCGAGCGAGCGGCGATTGCCGGTAGCACCGCCATGCGGCTGTTCAACATCGAGGCGGCCTGATCCGGCGCGCGGACTGTGGCCGCTCGGTGCGAAATCTGCGGTGGCATGCGCCGCGAAGGCGGAGCCTGCGTGGGGAGTGATTCTTAGACGCCCGTAACGACCACCTCGCCCGGCGGCCACCGGCGATTTGACTCCACCGCCCGCACCGAGCGCCCTATCTCCTCCAGCGCGACGACTTGCGCAATGCGCGTCGAGGCTTTGTCCATCTCTCCCGAGGAGAACATGTCTTCCAATACGCCCGTCGAATCCGCGAGGCCGAGAAGAAGTGTGTCGCGTGGAGTTGGCACCACGTCATCGAAAATAACGGACATGAGGCGCGCCTTTGCCTCGCGCTCCTCGCGCCCGGAATTCTTGGGATAGGCGCGTCGCGACAAGACCCAGAGGAACTGCCGATCTTCTTCGCGAAGAATGCCCGCCTCGACGAGGCGGCCAAGCACTGTCCCGGAGAGATCGCCGCCGTGAACCCCAAGCTGGTTGATCCACCACATGCTCGACCGCTTAACAGGCTGGGCAGCGATCTCACGAAGGACATGGTCGAGAAGCTCGTCGCCCACCGGATTCGGATCGACGATGAACAGTGACGTGAGGTCGGTATCGATCCGACCGAGAAGTGCGAGTTCCATGAGAAGGCCCCCCGCAATCGCGATATTGGCTGAAGCGGCCCGGGCAGGCTTGATCGCCCCGGTATCGTCGCGAAGCATCAGCACGATGATCTCGTCGGCCAGTGTCAGATGTTTCATGATTCACGCCTTTCTCACATCATCGCGCGCGCTTCCGTTTCGTCCGATACGATGCAAAATCTCGAAGACCTCGACGACCGCAGGCTGAACCCGAAATTCGAGAGGCGTCCTTTGCCATCACCAAAATGACTCGAAGCCGGCGGAAGAAATAAAGTCGACTTCATTCAAGTCAAAAACAATACGTGAAGTCCCGGCGGGACCGGCAGCCGATTCCAAATCGTCACTGGTCAAGGTGTCGATTCTGCCGATGATGCGATAGGCGGCCGCGCCGTCCGCCGCCTCGCTCCTGACTTCCAATTCAAAGCCTCCAATGACGTGTCCTCAGTGCACTATAGAATCGACGCGAACGATCGCGTCAACAAACTTTACGGGTGACCGAAGTGGAGCCATCTTTTTTCTCGTGACACACGCCGACCGTCATGGCCGGGCTCGTCCAGTCTGGTCCCCGCCATCCCGATCGCAGGGTAGTGCCTTGGCAACCGGGAACCGCGGGACAAGCCGCGTAGGACGGCTCGAGGTTTTGTAAATCGCTGTGACAACGCTTATGGAGATTGGCCGTAACAACCGTCATGGAGATTTGCCGTGCTGCTTCGCGTCACGCCCCTGTCGCCGTTCGGCCGCAAGGTCCGCATGGCGATCTCCCGCCTCGGATTGTGGGACCGCATCGAATCGGTCAAGGCCGATCCGATGGATCCCGCCGATCCCCTGCGCAGCGACAATCCGCTCGGCAAGATTCCGACGCTGGTCACCGACGACGGCAAGCCGGTGTTCGACAGCCGCGTCATCCTGGAATATCTCGACCATGTCGCCGGCGGCGGCAAGATCATCCCGACGGCGTGGCCGGCGCGGATCGAGGCCCTGACGCTGCAGGCCATGTGCGACGGCGTCATGGATGCCTGCATCCTGATCGTCTACGAAGCCCGCCACCGTCCAGAGGCGCTCCGCCACGAGCCGTGGCTCGACTATCAGCGCGGCAAGGTCGTGCGCGGCCTCACCGCATTCGCCAGGCAGCCGCCCGATGCGGCGCGGTTCGACGTCGGCACCGTCACGGCGGCCTGCATGCTCGGCTATCTCGACGTGCGAAAGCAGGTCGATTGGCGCCCGCAGTTCCCGGCCCTGGTCGGCTGGCTCGACCAGTTCCGCGGCCGGCATCCCGAATTCGACGCCACCGCCGCCTCGCCGTAGCGGCTCGGACCGCGGACATGAGCACTCCCGCCACCCTTTCGGCAAACGGCGCCGAGATCCCGGTGCTGGGCTTCGGCACTTCGGGCCTCGGCGAGGATGCCGCGGAGCTGGTCGCGATCGCCCTGCGGCTCGGCTATCGCCACCTCGATACGGCACGAAAATACGGCACCGAGCGCGGCGTCGGCGACGGCATCCGCGCCTCCGGCGTGCCGCGTGCCGAGATCTTCCTCACCACTAAGGTGTCCCATGTCGACCTGCGTGCCTCCGACTTTGCCCGCTCGGTGGAGACGAGCCTTGGCGAGCTGCAGGTCGATTATGTCGATCTCCTGCTGATCCACTGGCCCAACCCTCGCATTCCGGTGGCCGATTGCATGGGCCCGCTGGCCGCGGCCAAGCGCGCCGGTCTCGCGCGGCATATCGGCGTCGCCAATTTCAACACCAAGCTGCTGGAGCAGGCGATACGCGCCTGCCCCGAGCCGCTGGTCACCAACCAGGTCGAGTGCCATGCCTATCTCGATCAGACCAGGATGCTCGCGGCGCTGCGCCGGCACGACATGGCGCTCACGGCTCATTGTCCGCTTGCCCGCGGCCGCCTGATGGGCGATCCCGTGCTCGGCGAGATCGCCCACGACCGCAAGAAGACGCTCGCCCAGATTGCGCTGCGATATCTGGTGCAGCAGGAGATCGTGGCCCCGATCCCGCGCTCCTCCAATCCCGCGCGCATCGCGGAGAACCTCGACGTCTTCGACTTCAGGCTGACGGCCGACGAGATGGAGCGCATCGCCGCGCTCAAGCGGCCCGATGGCCGGGTCGCGAACCCTGCCGCCTACGCACCGGAATGGGATTGAGGGTGCAGCAGAAGCCCGTATGGGAGCGAAGCGGACATCCGGGGAGGCCCGTTCCGAGTTCTCAATCCGGTCTACGCTTCGTGCCGGCGCCACGTTTCCACCAAGCCACCAAAAGCGAGGTGGCCGGGACGAGCCCGGCCACGACATTGTTAGTGTGAATGTACAAAAGCCCGCGCGGTCACTTCGCCGCTCTGGCCGACATGCCCTGGTAGTTCAGCTTCTGCAGGCCCTGTCCGGTCGCGGCGATGTAGATGTTGCCCTTCGCGTCGGTCGTGATCAGATGGCCGCCGAGCATGCCGGGAAGGTTTATGGAACCGACCTGGTCGAGCGACTTGCGGTCGAGGATCGCGATTTCCTTGCCGGCGCCGACATAGAGGAATTGCTGATCCGGGTCGGTCGACAATGCGACGGCGTTTGCGAACTGCGCGGCGCCTTTGGGGTGCTGCTTGATGAACTTGCCGTCGTTCGAGAACAGCTGGACGCGATGGTTTTCGCGGTCGGCCACATAGACCAGTCCGTCATGGGCGACGCGCAGCGAGTGCACGACGCTGAATTGCTGCGGGCCGGGCAGATCGAAGTTGGTCTTGCGCACGATCTCGCAATGGTCGTCGTCCTCCGGCTTGTTGCCGAACGCGCCCCACATCCGCTTGAACGCGCCGGTGTCGGCATCGAACACGATGACGCGATGATTGCCGTAGCCGTCGGCGACGAACAATTCGTTGGTCGGCGGATAGACCTGCACGTCGGCGGCGCGGTGCACGTTGGCGGTGTCCGCATTGCCCTTGCTCTGGTTGCTCTTGCCGATCTGCATGACGAACTTGCCGTCCTGGGTGAACTTCAGGAGCGCGTCGTCGGCCACCGGCTTGAGCCTTTCCAGGCCATTGCTCGGGCAGTTGTTGCCGCCCAGCCAGACGAAGCCCTTGCCGTCGATATAGATGCCATGCTCGCGCTGCGGCCAGTCGTAGCCGGGACCATCGCCGCCCCACGACTTGACGTAGTTGCCGGCCTGGTCGAACACCATGACCGGCGGCGCCGCCTTGGCGAGGTCGTCGCCCTTCAGAGTGCGCGGACGGTGCAGCACCCAGATGTTGCCCTGGGCGTCGCTCGTCATGCTGGAGACGTCGCCGAGCTTCCATTGCGGCGGCACTTTCGGCCACGCGGGATCGATGGTGAAGGTCGGAACGCTGCGGGTCTGCGCTTGGGCCGCGGTCTGCGCCGTGGCAGCGGTCGGCATCAGCGCGGCGGCGCCCATCCCGGCCGCAGCGACCAATGCAATCACGACGGCATTCGGGTTCGTGTGCTTCATCTGCTTCCTCCGTATTCCTTGTTCTGGGTCGTTTGGATTTCGATCCCCGGACCGGGATTGCGGAGCATCCCGCCGGCTGCGCGGCATGGTAGCCGCATTTGGCCGGGGCGGGAAGGCGCAGTCGCGGCGAATCCTCGCGAATCCGCTCCAGCTTGACGCACTGCCGGTTCGCCCTCATTAAGCGGCGCATCAGCGGCCCACGGCTTGCATTCCTCCACGCGCAACAAGCCCGGCCATGATGCATGAGAATGGGGACATGCTTTAACGGCGCAAAGGAGTTTCCGACATGGCGCAAGCGCACGATTTCCCGGCGGGGGGATATCGCTTCATTCCCGGCGGCTTCCAGTTTTCCGGCGGCGTCGCCGCCGCGACCGGATTCGAGATCAAGCGCTTCCGCTTCCGTGCGCCGGTGCCGCTGATGGACGGCTTCGCCCGCATCGAGAAGACCATCATGGGCGCCGGCCGCCCGCTCACCGCGTTCTGCGCCTGTGAGTTGCGCTCGCCGGGGCAGTTCACCGAGCAAGGCTTTCGCGCCTTCAACGAAGGCTATGTGGTCACGCTGCGCAAATGGGGCGTGTTCGACGGCAACGTCAATCCGGTCGCGCGCAGCAACGTGTGTCCGGAGATCGAGGCGCCTGCAGAGCCGAGCTTCCATGCGTTTTCGTTCACGATGCCCGCCGCGGTCGGCGCGCCGAGTTTCGTGATTTCCGGGCGCGCCGAGGCGCGGGAGGGCGACGCCAGCTATCGCGAGCGCATCGTGCGCTTCGGCGAGGCCGGCGATGACGCCATGCGCGAGAAGGTGCGCTATGTGATGGACGAGGTCGCCGCACGGCTCGCGCTGCTCGGGGTCGGCTGGCGTGAGGTCACCGCGACCCAGGTCTATACCATCCGCGACATCCATCCCTTCATGGCGGACGAGATCGTCCGCCGCGGTGCGGCACGCACCGGCCTCATCTGGCATTACGCGCGCCCGCCGGTCCGCGATCTCGAATTCGAGCTCGATTGCCGCGGCGTGCGGGTCGAGGAGGTCATTTAGGCCGCCTACCCGCGTGCTTGGTCATCCCGGCGCGCGCCTTTGCGCGAACCCGGAACCCAGAGGGCCTCGCCGCCTGCGCAGAAGCCTGGATTCCGGGTTCGCGCGAAGGAAGGCCCGGAATGACGATCTCAGTTGAGAATCGTCAGTCGCCAAGGCTCGCCTCACCTACATGATCCGCTCCGCCTCGCGCAGGCTCTCGATCAGCGAGGCGCGCAGCAGGAACGCGCGCGCCCGCGCCGGATCTTCGGCGGTGCGGCGCAGTTCGTCCTGGTTGCGCTTGCGCACGGCCGGATCGGTTTCGGCCAGCAGGCGCTTGTTGCGGATGGTCTGGGCCTGGGTGTGCTGCACGGCCACATGGCGGCGCTGCCGCTCATAGCGATCGAGCACGTCTTCGTCGGCCTCGCCGCGCAAGATGGCGACCAGCTTGTCGGCGAGGTTGAAGGCGTCGTGGACGCCGCTGTTCATGCCCATGGCGCCGATCGGGCTGTTCACGTGGGCGGAATCGCCGGCGAGGATCGCGCGGCCGGCCCGGAACTTCTTCGCCACCCGCTGATGCACCGTATAGAGGTTGCTGCCGACGATCTCGAAGTCCCGCCCGGTCGGAAGGAACGCCTGCAGCCGCGCCTGCAACGCCTCGGGCCGGCTGATCGTCGCCTCGTCGTCGCCGGGCTCGACCGGAAAATGCACCCGCCAGCGGTCGGGCGGGCCCTTCCAGTGGAACAGGTTCGACCACTCCTTGGGATCGGAAATGTAGTTGCGCTCGGCATAACCGTGGCGGCGGAAGTCGTAGGCGACCTCGATGTTGAGCACGAGATCGGAATAGGTGAAGCCTTCGAACTCGATGTCGAGTTCCTTGCGCACGATGCTGCGCGCACCCTCGGCGCTGACGATGTAGGCGCCGGCGATCGTCTCGACCTCGCCCGCCGAATTGGTGAATCGCGCGGTGACGCCGGATGCGCCCTGGGCAAAGCCCGTGAAGGTAGAAGACAATCGCAGATCGATGGCGGGATGGGCCTTTGCCATCGCGAGCGCCTCCTCGACGATCTTGATGCGCTCGCATTGCAGGACGTAGGGAAACCGCGTGTCGTCCACGAGGTGAATGTGGTCGAAGGCCGCGATCAGCTCGTTGTCGGCGCGGTCCCAGTAATGGAACACCGGCGCGATGATGCCGCGCGGCTCGAGCCTCTTGTAGAGGCCGATCCGGTCGAACAATTCCAGGGTGGCGGGATGGTTGGTTCCGGCCCGCGGGACCTGCTCGAGGACATTGTCCTCGCCCAGCGCCTCGATCAGCGTGACCGGAACGTCCTGTTGCGCCAATGCGAGCGACAGGCACAGGCCGACCGGTCCGGCGCCCACGATGACGATACGATCGGACGCTCGAGGCATGGCAGCTCGCTCGCCGCGGTCGCGAACCGGACCGGAGATGCGACCGCTCACGGCTTGGCGACGACGTCCTTCATGGCACCGGCCCAGCCGTGGTGGGTGAGATCGAACACGACGCCGTTGGGATCGCGGTACTTCGCCTCATAAAAGGAATTGGGCGATGTCGGCCGGCCCGCGAGATAGGCGCCGCCGGCGTCGACGACCTGCTTCTCGGAGGCGTCGAGGTCGTCGACCCAGACGCCGAAATGATAGAGGCCGAGCTTCTCGTTTTCGTGCTCCCTGGTCAGCAGCGCCACGTTGACGACGCCGTCGGACATGTAGATGCCGCGGCGCGCGGTTCCGGCGCGCTTGAGGCCCAATGCATGTTCGTAGAACTTCGCGGCTTCTTCGGCATCGGGAACGATGATGGCGATATGTCGTATCCTGCTGGACATGAATGAACCTTTCTTGTCGCACTTGTCTTGTCGCGTTTGTTTTGCCGCACTTGGCTTGCCGGACCCCGGACCGGATCTCTACCCGTCCATCTCGCCTTGTCCGGTTCGGCCCTATCGCGTATTAGCTTGACCCTTGACCGGGGAGAAGCGCCGGACGCAGCAACAGCGCCAATTCGGTCATGTCTACATCATCACAGGAGGACACGATCATGAAACGGATCACAGTCGCCGCATTGGCCGGCGCCGCCGTGCTTTTCGCGGGCGCGGCCAACGCCCAGCAGAACATCGATTTTTCCAAGGTCGAGATCAAGGCCACCGACCTCGGCAACAAGACCTATATGCTCGAGGGCCAGGGCGGCAACATCACGGTCGCGGTCGGCACCGACGGCATCGTCATGGTGGACACCCAGTTCGCGCCGCTCCACGACAAGATCAAGGCCGCGATCGAGAAGATCTCGCCGCTGCCGATCAAATACGTGATCAACACCCATTTCCATGGCGATCACACCGGCGGCAATGCTGCTTTCCACAAGGACGGCGCGACCATCGTGGCGCAGGACAATATCCGGCTGCGTCTTGTCGCCGGCAGCACCAACGGTCTGACCGGGCAGAGGTCGGCGCCCCAGCCGGCGGATGCGATCCCGACCGACACCTATCTCAGCGGCACCAAGAAGGTCGAAGTCGGCGGCCGCGTCGCCGAGGTTACTCATTTCCCTAGCGCCCACACAGACGGTGACAGCTGGGTCTATTTTCGCGACGCCAACGTGCTCGCCACCGGCGACATCGCGAGCCGAGGTTATCCCAATCTCGACTGGGGCAGCGGCGGCAGTATCAACGGCATGATCAACGCCACCAACCTGTTCCTCAAGGTTGCCAACGACAACACCAAGATAGTGCCCGGCCATGGTGCACTCGCCACCAAAAAGAACCTCGAAGAGTACCGCGACATGCTGGTAACGGCACGCGACCGCATCCGCAAATTGCGCGACGAAGGCAAGACCGAGGCAGAGGTCGTTGCGGCAAAGCCGTTGGCTGATCTCGACGCGAAATGGGGCAATCCGACGAACCCGCAGGCTGCGGTCAACTTCGTGAAAAACGTATACAATTCGTTCACGCGGGCATAACCGCGCGGATCGAGAATCGTACTTGGATTGCCGGGGCCGGCCCTGTGCGCGCCCCGGCTTTTTCCGGCCTTCGCCGTTGAATACGAAGCCGCGCGGCGAACGAGTCCCATGGACCGGCCGGGAAACGCGCTCTGTGTCGGTTCGTTCGGAAGGAGCGTCACGGACAATAATCGTGGCCGGGCTCTCTCGGTGGGTGATGCGCCTCAGCTCCCGGCCGCTGGCTCCTTGGCGCGAACCTTGGGCCGGCCGATCTTCGCCAGCATCTGCTGGACGTGGCGTGAAAACACATATTGCGCCGGGCGCTGGCCTTCGAGCGAGATTTCCGGTGCCATCGAGCCTTCGGTGCGCACCCCCTTGAAGGCGATCCACAACGACTTGAAGGGGTTGGCGAAGCTCGCGTCCGCGGCGGTCGGCTCGTAGCCGCAATGGGCCATGCAATTCGCGCACTTCTCGTAGCGGCCGGTGCCGTAGGCGTCCCAGTCGGTGGTCTCCATCAATTCCCGGAACGTCTTCACATAGCCTTCGCCGAGCAGATAGCAGGGTTTCTGCCAGCCGAAGATATTGCGGGTAGGCATGCCCCAGGGGGTGCAGTGGTAGGACTGGTTGCCGGCGAGGAAGTCCAGGTACAGGCTGGAATGCAGGAGGTTCCAGCGCTTGCCGCGGCCGAGCGCAAAGATCTGCCGGAACAATTCCTTGGTCTTGCGACGACTGAGGAAGTGATCCTGGTCGGGCGCCCGTTCATAGGCATAGCCGGGCGAGATCGACACTCCGACACCGAGCTTCTCTGTCAGGTCGAGAAATGCCGCCACATCGGGCGCCGAATGACCGTCGAAGATGGTGGCGTTGACGTTGACGATGAAGCCGCGCGCCTTGGCCGCCTTGATCGCGCTCAACGCGCGTTCGAACACGCCCTCCTGGGACACCGACCTGTCATGGTGCTCCTTCAATCCGTCCAGATGCACGGAAAAGAACAGGTAGGGCGACGGCTCGAACAGATCGAGCTTCTTTTCGAGCAGCAAGGCGTTGGTGCACAGCGACACGAATTTCCGGCGCGCCACGATGCCCTTGACGATTTCGCCGATATCCCGATGGATCAATGGCTCGCCGCCGGGAATCGCCACCATCGGCGCACCGCACTCGTCGACCGCCTCGAGGCATTCCTCCACCGACAACCTGCGATTGAGAATCGGGTCAGGGTAGTCGATCTTGCCGCAGCCGGCACAGGCGAGGTTGCAGCGGAACAGCGGTTCCAGCATCAAAACGAGCGGATAGCGCTTGCGCCCGAGCAGTTTCTGCTTGAGGAGGTAAGCCCCAATTCTCACTTCCTTGAAGTACGGTATTTTCATTGGTCCTGCTCTGTAAGAAACTCGAAGACGCGCTGGCAAGCACCCCCTGCTCGCCGCGATTCGCTATTCATCCTTATGGCCTTCCGGCGCATCGAATTCCACCGCGGCCTAATGGATAGACGAATGACGGGCACCAATCACGCATTCCTTCCCTAACACGTTAACGCTTTGGGCTGAACGGGGTTCAAGCACGGCAGGCCCTGGTCGCAGGCGATTTTCGCGGGCCGTTGCCGCATTGCCGCGCCTGGCCGGCGCGATCAGACGCGGCGACACAAATTGGTCCATCGATTTCGAATTTTTGAGTATAAGGTTCTCGTCCGGTCAGCGTCTAAACGGCGTCGGGTGGTGGTCACGGTCGGTCGAGCCCGCGCGCCTCGCCGGGTTGCAGCAGGAAATCAGATAGATGTTGAAAGCAGCCATAGTCTCTACCGTCGATTTCTGCACCAGATTTGCTTACGGCACGATCGCTTTTGCCCTGCTGATTGCCGGCCTTGCCGCGTACTATACTGTCGGCCACTTTGCCATCAACACGGATATTACCAAGCTGATCGCCAGGGACATCCCCTGGCGCCAACGGGAAATCGAATTCGACAAACTGTTTCCCGACCGCAACGGGGGCTACATCCTCGCGGTGGTCGATGCGCCCACCCCCGAATTGGCCACCCTGGCGCGGGCCGAACTGGCCGACAAGCTCACCGCCGACACCAGCCGATTCAAATCGGTGAGCCAGCCCGGCGGCAGCCCGTTCTTCACCCAGAATGGCCTCCTGTTCCTCCCGGCCGAAGAACTCGCCGGCATCACCAAGTCGCTCACCCGCGCCGCGCCCCTGGTCCGCGCCCTCGTCACCGATCCGAGCCTGCGTGGCGTCGCCGGCATGGTCGGGTTCGCGCTGGCCGGCGTCAACAGCGGCCAACTGACCCTCGATCAGACCGCGCGCGCTTTCAACATGGCGGCGGAGCCGGTCGAAAACGTCCTG
>DASYNT010000083.1:0-4874 GCA_036008405.1 Xanthobacteraceae bacterium | reverse complement strand
CAGCCGGACCTGTGTCCTCGTCGACACCTCGCCGGACCTGCGCGAGCAACTGCTCGATGCCGGCGTCGATTGGCTCGACGGGGTGCTCTACACCCATGAGCATGCCGACCACACCCATGGGATCGACGACCTGCGCGGGCTCTTCATCGGCAACCGCCGGCGCGTCGACATCTATGCGGACGAGCCGACCTGGCGGGTGCTGGCGCTACGGTTCGGCTACTGTTTCGTGACGCCACCCGGCAGCCAATACCCGCCGATCGCGAACCACCGCGCCATCGGGCCGGGCAAGCCCGTCATCGTCGCCGGGCCCGGCGGCGCGGTCACGGCGATGCCGCTGCTCCAGGACCATGGCGATATAGCTTCGCTCGGCTTCCGGTTCGGCTCCATGGCCTATTCGAGCGACTTGATCGACCTGCCGCCGGAAAGCGTCGCTTTGCTGGAAGGCATCGACCTCTGGATCGTCGACGCACTCTGGTACCGGCCGCATCCCAGCCATTTCCATCTCGACCTGACGCTGGAATGGATCGAACGCATCAAGCCCCGGCGCGCCATCCTCACCAATATGCACAGCGATCTCGACTTCGAGGAGCTGCGCGCCAGGCTGCCGCCGCACGTGGAGCCCGGCTATGACGGGCTGCGCACGGCGTTTGCGGGATGAGCAGCGTGGGGCGGTTCGGCCGGTGGCGGACCGATGAAATGCCCGGATTTCCGAGGGATTGAATAAATATTCCATAATATCTCTTATGCGAATCAACCCAATGGGGCTCAGGCACTAGCCTCCGGCCAGGCACCAGCCTCCGGCCTGCCCGGCTAAAATCTCGGCTTGGCGATCATCAACGCAAGGATCGCGATGACGCCCGCGAACGCGGGCCAGCCCAGGATGAACCAGACGCGGAACAGCCTGTGGTACCGGGTCGGCAGCGGTTCGCCGGCGTCCCGTGCGGCACGGGCAAGATCGCGGAGTTCGATCTGGATCCGGACCACCGGCAGCCAGCAGGCGCCGACAAAGGCGTAGAGCAACAGCGACGCCGCAATCCATGGCGAAAGCAGCGGAATACCGCTGGTCCAGGCGAGCGCTGCGCCGGTCAGCGGCTGGGCCGCCACCGCGGTCGCGGTGAATACGGTGTCGGCGATGACGACGCTACGGGCAGTCGCGGCAATGATGCCCGCCTCCCCCGTCCGGTTCGCCATCCACATGAAAAAGGCGATGCCCGCCCCGGTGCCGAACAGAACGCAGGCGCCGATCACATGGGCGAGCCTGAGGATCACATAGACATCGGTCATCGCTCATCCGGGATGCCAAGGACGGACGGCATTACCGGCATCGCGACGGCGATGCCGCGACCGCGATCCATCCCGAGGCTCGTGCCGGCTATGTCCGCAATCATTTCGATCAACACCGCTCCATGGACATATGCCAAACCATCTGCAAGTTGGGTCGGCTTGTCCACCCGTCCGTCCGCCGCCCGTCCGCCGCCCAGGTGCCCCATGAAGCCCTCCCCCGATATTGCGCGCCTCATCGAGATCATGGCGGCGCTGCGCACGCCGGGGAGCGGCTGCCCGTGGGACCTGGAGCAGGATTTCTCGACCATTGCGCCGTACACGATCGAGGAGGCCTATGAGGTCGCCGATGCCATCCAGCGTAGCGACCTGGACGATCTGCGCGATGAACTCGGCGACCTCCTGCTGCAGGTCGTGTTCCATGCCCGAATGGCGGAGGAAGCGGGCCGCTTCGCCTTCGGCGATGTGGTCCAGGCGATCACCGAAAAGCTGGTGCGGCGCCATCCCCATGTGTTCGGCGATGCCCGGGATCTGTCGCCGGAGGCGGTGAAGCAGTTGTGGGAGCGCATCAAGTTGCAGGAGAAGGCCGCGCGCGCGGCCCGCCGCGGCGGGGATGATTCCGGCACCGGCGCGCTGGCCGGGGTGCCGGCCACGCTCCCTGCCCTAACCCGCGCGCTCAAGCTCCAGCAGAAGGCCGGCAAGGTAGGGTTCGACTGGAACGATCCGAACGCCGTGCTGGCGAAGATCCGTGAAGAGGCCGACGAGATCGCGGCCGCGCTCGCCTCAGGCGATCATGCCGGCGCGGCAGCCGAGACCGGCGATCTCCTGTTTGCGGTGGTCAATCTCGCCCGCCATCTCGACGCCGATCCCGAGGCCTCGCTGCGCGCCACCAATGCCAAGTTCGAGCGCCGCTTCGCCTTCATCGAACACGCACTGGCGGCCCGGGGCAAGACGCCGGAACAGTCGAGCCTCGACGAAATGGATGGGCTATGGAACGCCGCCAAGGCGGCCGAAGGCAAAGGACCGGGCCCGGAATAGCGAGGGGTCCGATGGGTTTCTATTCCCTCCCCGTTTTCGGGGAGGGTTAGGGTGGGGCCTTCCTCCCGGGAGCGCAGTGCCGCCGAAAAGACCCCACCCCAGCCCTCCCCGAAGACGGGGAGGGAGAAGAGGCCTCACGACCCCGCCGGCATCCCGGCGATGTTGTCCGCGCCGAATTTCGCCCGCACCCGCCCCGCCTGGTCGGGGTCGACCCTTATGGTGACGTGGAGGCGGCCATCGGGATCGGCGCTGCGGGAGAGCACCTCGGCATGGCGGTGCAGCCAGCTCATCCCGGCGCCGTCGGCCACATCGATCGCCACTTCGAGGGTCACGCGCGCCACCGCGAGCTGCGCCTCGATGGCGGAAATCAGTGCGTCGGTCCCCTCGCCCGTGATCGCGGACACCAGGACCGGGCCGAGGCCCTCTTTGTGGCGGGCCGCCAGGTTTTCGAGCCGCGCCCGTTCCGCGGCATCGACGCGGTCGATCTTGTTCCAGACCTCGATGATCCGGGGATCGGCCGGCTCGATGCCGAGGTCGCGCAGGACCTCGCCCACATCGTGGGACTGGGCCTCGGTGTCGCCATGGGAGACATCGCGGACATGCAGGATCAGGTCGGCCTCGATCACCTCTTCGAGTGTGGCGCGGAAGGCGGCAACCAGGGTGGTCGGCAAGTCCGAGATGAATCCCACCGTATCCGACAGGATGATCCGGTTGCCCCGCGGCAGCACGACGGCGCGCAGGGTCGGGTCGAGGGTTGCAAACAGCATGTCGGCCGAAAGCACGGTCGCGCGGGTCAACCGATTGAACAGGGTCGATTTTCCGGCATTGGTGTAACCGACCAGTGCAACGATAGGATAAGGCACGCGTTTTCGGCTATCACGATGGAGCTTGCGGGTCCGCTTCACGCCTTGCAATTCGCGCTCGATCTTGGCGATGCGTTCCGCGATCAGCCGGCGGTCGGTCTCGATCTGAGTCTCGCCGGGGCCGCCGAGAAAGCCGAAGCCGCCGCGCTGGCGCTCGAGATGGGTCCACGACCGCACCAGGCGGCTGCGCTGATAGTTGAGATGGGCGAGTTCGACCTGGAGCGAGCCCTCCCGGGTCCGCGCCCGCCGGCCGAAGATTTCGAGGATCAGGCCGCTGCGGTCCAGCACCTTGGCGTTCCACGCCTTTTCCAGGTTGCGCTGTTGCACCGGCGACAACGCGCAATCCATGACCACGATTCCGGCCTCGTGGGTCTTCACCACCCCGGCCAGCTCCTCCACCTTGCCTTTGCCGAGATAGGTCGCCGGGCGCAGTTGCGACAATGCCACCAGACCGGAGGCCACAATGTCGAGATCGATGGCGCGGGCGAGGCCGACCGCCTCGTCGAGCCGGGCATCGGGCGACCTGCCTTCGCCGCCCGCGGCGTCGCGTACCCGCAAATAGGGCCCGATGACCATGGCGCGCCCGGTCGAGCCCTCGGGAGGGCTCAACGGCGGCTGATGCTGGTCGCGTCGACGCTGCTCCAATCAGGTTTTTTCCACGGCAGCGCCCTCTTCGCCGCCTTCGAACAGTTGTACCGGATGCCCGGGCATGATGGTCGAAATCGCGTGCTTGTACACGAGCTGGGAATGTCCGTCCCGCCGCAGCAGCACGCAAAAATTATCGAACCAGGTCACCACCCCCTGCAGCTTCACTCCGTTCACGAGGAATATCGTGAGCGGGATTTTGGCTTTGCGTACGTGATTGAGGAAAGTGTCTTGAAGATTTTGTGCGCGATCGGCTGCCATGGCCGTTTTTTCCGCTTTTTGTTACGCAGCCCCCGCTGCGATCAATCGTACCGCTTTCCGTCCGGCCCCATCATGACCGCACGATGAAAGATCGAACATGTCATTAGAAGGTACGTTTCAACGCCATGCAAGCCCAAGCGGCCGGCGAAACGTAGATTTTCGACCACATTTCGGGGGCTCGATCGCCGGAAGCGCCGGCCTTCTGCGCGGGGGATCGCAGGCAAGATGCCCCAAGATCCCGGAGTTTGCGTCTAGCTCAGCTCGGCGTGGCGATGGAATTCCCGCCGCAGGCCCGTTGCCACCGGGCCCGGACGGCCGTCTCCGACCGGCTTGCCGTCGATCCGCACCACCGGCTGGACGATCTGGCTGGCGGCGGTCACGAACGCTTCCCTGGCCGCCCATGCCTCCGTGGTGGTGAAGGCGCGCTCCACCAGCGTAAGTCCCTGGGCGGCGACGGCATCGCGCACTACGGCGCGGGAAATCCCGTTGAGGATGCTGTGGTCGGCCGGCCGCGTCACGACTTCTCCGCCCGCGGTCACGATCCAGGCATTCGATGACGAGCCCTCGGTGACGAACCCTTCGGCATCGACGAACCAGGCTTCCCGGGCGCCCATCTCGCGGGCCGCCTGCTTTGCCAGCACGTTGGGAAGCAACGACACCGACTTGATGTCGACCCGCGCCCAGCGGGTGTCGGGCACGGTGATCACCGCGATCCCCTCGGCGGCAGTGCGTTCGCCCCGGGCCGGGTCGAGCGACCGCGCGGTGACGACCATCGCCGGCGCGGTG
>DASYNT010000082.1:0-3870 GCA_036008405.1 Xanthobacteraceae bacterium | reverse complement strand
CCTCGCCCTGCTTGGCGGTGCCGCTGCCGGGCGGCAGCCCGGCGCCGTCAGGGCCGACGCTGATGTCCCAGGAGGCGAGATCCTCCGGCGAGATCGGCTTTCCGAGATTGGGCGATTGGGCCGATGCCGCGGAACACGCGGCGAGCAGCGCGCCGGCCGCAATGAGCTTACGCATAGACATGCTTCACCTCGCCCTTGTCCGAGACGCCCCAGCTGGTAATCATGTTGTTGTGGAAGTTGCCGCGGTCGCCACGCAGCGCGATCAGTTGCGTGCGGTTCGGCTGGACGTAGCCGGTCTCGTCGGTGGAGCGGCTCTGCAGCACCGCGGGGGCGCCGTCCCACTGCCACGGCATGCGGAACCGCGTCAGCGCCTTCGACAGCACCGGCTCCTGCAGGGCGGCCGCGCCCCAGCTCTTGCCGCCATCTGCCGACACCTCGACCTTGGCGATCTTGCCGTATCCCGACCAGGCGAGCCCCGAGATCTCGTAGAGGCCGGGTCCGCGCATGGTGAGGCCGGGCGAGGGGTGGGTGATCACCGATTTTGCCTCCAGCGGGAACACGAATTGCAAGGCTTTTCCGCTCGGCAGCAGGATGGTGTATTTCGAGGTCTCGTCCTTGGTCATGGTCGGCCCCTCCGTCAGCTTGATGCGGCGGAGCCATTTGACGTTCATGTTGCCTTCGAAGCCGGGCAGCAGCAGCCGCACCGGATAACCATTGGAGGGGCGCACGCGCTCGCCGTTCTGGTAGAGCGCGATCATGGCGTCGTCCATCGCCTTTTCGAGCGGGAAGCTGCGGCTCATGCCGGCGGCATCGGCGCCTTCGGCGAGCACCCATTTCGCGCCGGGATCGACGCCGGCTTCCTCGAGCAGCACCGAGAGCTTCACCCCGGTCCATTCCGAGCACGACAACAGGCCGTGGATCGCCTGGATATTCGCCGCCGCCGGGTCCTTCTGGAACAGGGCGCCGCTGTTGCCGGCGCATTCGACGAAGGCGATGCGCGACTGCAGCGGATAGCGCGCGAGGTCGTCGAGGGTGAATACGAGCGGCCGCTTCACCAGGCCATGGATGACGACGCGGTGGGCGTCGGGATTGATATCGGGAATGCCGCTGTGGGAGCGCTCGTAATGGAGGCCGCTCGGCGTGATCATGCCGTTGAGTTGCTGATGCGGCGTGCGTGACGATCCCGTGCCCGTGGTTCCCGGCGCCGAGGCCCAGGTGCGCGCGACCTTCTCTTCGAACTTCGAGGGCTGCCCGTAGCCGTTGAAGCCCGCCCCGGGGAGTTTCATCCACGGCTCGACCGGCAGCGGCGCGGCACTGACGCCGGACGGCGCGACGCTCGCGCCTACCGCAGCTGCGCTTGCCGCCAGGAACATGCGGCGATGCAGCAGGCCGTTGCCCGCCACCTGCTCGTGATCTTGCGGCGAATCTCTCATGTCGACTTCCTCCTGGAGTCCTAGGTTGAGCCATTCTAGTCGGTTTCGCGCGGCAGGGAACGGGGAAATGCGACGGGTCTTCTCGGCGGCCAGCGAGGTCCATATGTAAGAAGGCGCGATCTCGGACATCGCTCGCACGGGCCTTGTGGCCCGGACGGTCTTGCCATGCGAAGGGCCAGCGTTCCGGAAGGCGTGTCGTTGCAAGGAGGAAGGGGGCTCCCATGGATCAGGCGCGGCTTCATCGCTTCATTTCTGCCATGCCGAAGGCGGAGCTGCATCTTCACATCGAGGGAACGCTCGAGCCCGAGATGATGATGGACCTCGCCGCCCGCAACGGCGTGACGCTGCCTTATGCGGACGTCGACGCGGTCAGGGCGGCCTATCGGTTCAACTCGCTCCAGGATTTTCTCGATCTCTATTACGCCGGCATGTCGGTGCTGCGGACCCGGCAGGATTTCTTCGATCTCGCCTTTGCCTACCTCACCAGGATGGCGGCGCAGAATGTGAGGCATGTCGAGGTGTTCTTCGATCCCCAGGGGCATACCGGGCGCGGCGTTTCCTTCGACACGGTGATGTCCGGATTGACGGACGCCTTCGAGCGGGCGCAGCGGGAATTAGGGATCACATCCAAGCTGATCATGTGCTTTCTGCGGCACCTGCCCGAGGAACAGGCCTTCGACACGTTGGCGCAGGCCTGCCGGTGCAAGGCGCATATCTTCGGCGTCGGGCTCGATTCCTCGGAGCGAGGCAATCCGCCGTCGAAATTCGCGCGCGTCTATGCGCAGGCGCGCCGCGAGGGGTTCGTGCCGGTGGCCCATGCGGGCGAGGAGGGGCCACCCGCCTATGTGTGCGAGGCGATCGACCTCCTGCAGGTCCGCCGCATCGATCACGGCAATCGCGCGCTCGAAGACCCCTCGCTGGTCGCCCGCATCGCCCGCGAGCAAATACCGATGACGCTCTGCCCGTTGTCCAACCAGCGCCTCCAGGTGTGTCCTGATCTGCGGCTGCATCCGTTGCGGCGCGTGCTCGGGGACGGGCTGCTCGTGACCGTCAATTCCGACGATCCGTCCTATTTCGGCGGCTACGTCAACGAGAACTTCATCGCGGTCCAGGAGGCGCTGATGCTCACCGAGGCCGAGATCGCAACGCTCGCGCGAAACTCCTTCATTGGGTCGTTCATGACGGACCGGGAGAAGGCGGCGGCGCTGGCAGCCTTCGACGCGTTTCACGCGAGGTGGTGAGGTTTACCCCCTCGGCTCGGCTCAACACTTGGTCACTTGGCGCCGCTCTCAAGCATGGCGCTTCAAACGAGGCGAGCAGTCGTGGCGCTGGTCATCCCGCGCGTGGCGCAGTGATCAGCTGAGTCTGGGTGACGATGGCCGCGAGCCTGCCGTCGCTGCGAATGATGCGGGTCTGCCACACCATGGTGGTGCGGCCGCGGTGGAGCGGCGTGCATTCGGCACGGATGGTGTCGCCCGCCGGCACGGCGGCGAAGAAATTGGTCTTGCTCTCGATCGTGGTGGTGCCGGAACCCGCAGGCATGTTGACGAAGGTGGCGGTGCCGCCGAGATTGTCGGCGATCCCCATCACCGCGCCGCCATGCAGGCCGCCATTGCGGTTGGTCAGTTCCTCGCGCACCATCACCTGCGCCACCACCCGATCGCGCGTGACCTCGACGAGTTCGAGCCCCATCAACCGGGCGAAGGGCGGTTGCTGCGCGGCGATGGCCTGGATGCGCAGGTCGGCGTCGTCATCGGCATTCATGGGTCGGTCCGAGCCACGAGAGGGAAGCAGAACGCCGGAAGCAAGCGGCATGCAAAAGGCGCGGCCGCCGGCCGCGCCTGCGCTGCGAGCAGGTCTTGTGCGAGCAGGTTCTTATGCGAGCAGGTTCTTGCGAATGCCGTCAGCGCGGCTGCGGCACGATCCGCAGATAGGGTCGCGGCGCCTTCCAGCCCTGCGGATAGATTTTCTTGGCATCGTCGTCGCTGACCGAGCCGGCGATGATGACGTCCTCGCCCTGCTTCCAGTTCGCGGGCGTGGCCACCTTGTGCTTGGCGGTGAGCTGGAGCGAGTCGACGACGCGCAGCACCTCGTCGAAATTGCGCCCGGTGGTCATGGGGTAGACCAGGATCAGCTTGATCTTCTTGTCCGGCCCGATGATGAAGACGTTGCGCACGGTCTGGTTGTCGGCCGCGGTGCGCTGGCCGGCGTCGCCGGAGGCGGCCGCAGGCAGCATGCCCCAGGCCTTGGCGATCTTGAGATCAGTATCGCCGATCATCGGGTAGTTCGGCGCGAAGCCCTGGGTCTCCTTGATGTCGATCGCCCACTTGCTGTGATTGACGACGGGATCGACCGAGAGGCCGATGATCTTGACGTTGCGCTTGTCGAATTCGGGCTTGAGCCGGGCCATGGTGCCGAGTTCGGTGGTGCAGACCGG
>DASYNT010000081.1:0-1656 GCA_036008405.1 Xanthobacteraceae bacterium | reverse complement strand
TGCCGGGGACCGGAATGCCGCCGTTCGACAAGTTCGCCTACAGCGACGGCCGCTGCTACGGCCTCAAGCAGGCGGACCTCGTAAAAGCCGGCCAACGCATGAGCGATCCGCCCGCGACCCTGCAGAACCGCGAGGTCGATTACATCGTCGATTTCCTGTACGCCAAGGTCGTCGGCAAGGGCCCGATGGATCACGCCAAATGCATCGAGTTCTGGGGCTCGGAAACCGAGCCCTGTAAGGCATTCCCGAATTGATGTTGTCCTTCCGGAGCGCCGCAAAGCGGCGTACCCGGAATCCAATTGGCCCCCCCGCTGGCAATCGGATCGCGCGGAGACGCCCCGGAGCGGACTGTGCGGAGCTAAGCGGCGTTCACCGCTCCTTGCCATCGAGACCGCCGGGACAGCCCCGGCGGCGGCAACGTGGACGGCGTGAACAGCCGCACCCCTGGCTTCTCCGGCGATCGCCACGGGATGGCGATCGCCGGAGCGACAATCAGTTCAGCGCGAAGACGAACAGATAGCTCGAGTGCTCGAGGTTGTCGTATTTCACCGGATGCTGGTGGCGTCCGCTCGCCTGGACCGCGAGATATTGCTTCGGGCCGATTGCGTAGACCACCGGCGCACCCTTGAGCGGCGTGCCGACATTGAAGCGCCACAACTCCTGCAGCTTCTCGTCGTCATAGGCGACCACCCAGCCGTCCTGCAGCGCCGAGAACAACAGGCCGCCCGCGGTGACGGTTGCGCCGGAACGGACCTCGATGTCCGTCACCGTCTTCGCCAGCACCTTGCTGGTGACGGCGTCATATGCGGTGATCGCGCCGTAGTAGAGATCGCTGGTGTAGCTTCGCTTCTGAAATTTGGCCCGGTCGAGCCCGCCGTCCGGCCCCTTGAACGCGGCGGCAGCGCCGTTGCCGCTGAAGCAGCCCTCGGCGCCGACGCCGTAGGCGATCTGCTTGACCGGATTGTAGGCGGTCGGCTGATAGGCGACGCCGCCGTGCCAGGTCGGACAGGTCCGCTTCATCGGATCGCCGCGCAGCGCGCGGGCTTCCGGCACGTATTTCTGCACGTCGAGCCCGGGATCGTATTCGAGCGGCTTGCCGGTCTTGGGATCGAGGCCCTTGGTCCAGTTGAGATCGTTGACGTACTGGCCACCCTTGACGAAGCTGCCATTGGCGCGATCGAGCGTGTAGAAGAAGCCGTTGCGCCCGAAATGCCCCAACACCTTGCGGGGCTCGCCGTTGACGTTGATGTCGTAGAGCATCTGGACACCGACCTCGTCATAGTCCCAGGAGTCGTTCGGCAGGTATTGATAGTACCAGACGAGCTTGCCGGTGTTGACGTCGATGGCCACGGCGGAATTCGTGTAGAGGTTGTCGCCGGGGCGCGCCTGCGGATCGTATTCCGGCACCGGATTGCCCGTCCCCCAGATCGTCAGTTTGTTGACGGGATCATAGGATCCGGTCTGCCACATGCCGCCGCCGCCGGTCTTCCAGGCGTTGTTCTTGTCCTTCCAGGTCTCGCTGCCGGGCTCGCCCGGCTTCGGAATCGAATACCAGCGCCACAGCTCGTTGCCGGTCCTGGCGTCGAGCGCAGCGAGCCAGCCGCGGGTGCCCCCACCGGCGGCACCGTTCGCCACCAGGACTTTGCCCTCCGCGGT
>DASYNT010000080.1:0-2504 GCA_036008405.1 Xanthobacteraceae bacterium | reverse complement strand
TCCAGCCATTCGATGGCGGGGAGGTCGAGATGGTTGGTGGGCTCGTCGAGCAGCAGGATGTCGGGCTCCGGCGCGAGCACGCGCGCGAGCGCGGCGCGGCGGGCCTCGCCGCCGGACAGCTGGGCCGGATCTTCGTCGCCGGTGAGGCCGAGTTGCTCCAGCAGATAGCGTGCCGCGTGGCCGTCATCATGGGGGCCGAGCCCGGCCGCGACATATTCGCCGACGGTGGCAAAGCCGGCGAGGTCGGGCTCCTGCGGGAGGTAGCGGATGGTCGCGTCGGGCTGCAGGAACCGCGTTCCCTTGTCGAACTCGACCAGTCCGGCGACGATCTTGAGCAAGGTCGATTTGCCCGAGCCGTTGCGGCCGACCAGGCAGACCCGTTCGCCCGCGGCGACGCTGAGGTCGACGCCTTCGAGCAACGGCGTGCCGCCGAAGGTCAGGGCGATGCCGCCGAGCTGGAGCAGCGGCGGCGCCATCAGGCCGCTCCGGTGTCGCGGTTTGTTTGGCGGCGATGCAGCCGGCGGATGGTGCGGTCGAGTTCGGCGAGGAAGGCGGAGCGGTCGCGCGGCGAGAACGCCGCCGGGCCGCCGCTCATCTGGCCGGTTTCGCGCAGATCCGCCATCGGGTTGCGCATGGCGAGCGCCATGCCGATCGACGCTTCCGTGAACGGGCGTCCATTGGCGGCGATTACGCAGGCGCCGGCCTTTATGCAACGGCTCGCCAGGGGAACATCATTGGTGATGACGATGGTGCGCGCGCCGGCACGGCCGGCGATCCAGTCGTCGGCGGCATCGGGCGCGGCGCCCACCATGACGCGCTCGATCAGGGGATCGCGCGGTACCATGATCGGGCTGTTGGCGACGACCTGGACGCGCAATCCGTGGCGCTCGGCGACCCGATAGATTTCCGGCTTCACCGGGCAGGCATCGGCATCGACCAGGATGGCGATCCCGGCGGGTGCATCATCGATCGGGCTTGCGCCAACGCCGCTCATCGCACCGAAACCTGCATGACCGCGACAGAAGCTCCGCGCGGTGAGACCCACAGATAATGGCAGCGGGACCGAATTGCAGCAGCAACGAACATGCCGCGCACGACACGATGAAGCGCTAATTGGCGGGCGAGTCCCAACAAGAAGGGCCGCCCTTGCGAGGCGGCCCTTCCATTGTCGAGCCTTGGTCCAGCAAACGGACCGTGACGCGTGGTGTCACGCGGCCTGGACCCCGGTAAAGGTTGGGATCCAGCTCACGGGTGCCGGCGACCACGGCAATTGACAATGAGACACTGGATCACCTCCTTTCAGTTGGTTGACGACGAATCAGAACCTAATAGGAAAAACCTAACAATGTAAGACATTGACATTATCGCCTCTGCATGATTCGCGGGCGGTGTTGCCCAAATGACGATCAGAGCGTCTGGTTGTAGGCGCCGACCTCCTCGTGCGTGCGCAGCACCGCGTCGATCGCCGCGAACATGTCGCGCATGCGCGCTTCCGACACCGGACTTTCGACGACCACCACGAGTTCCGGCTTGTTGGAGGAGGCGCGGGCGAGGCCCCAAGTGCCGTCCGCGACGGTGACCCGCACGCCGTTGACGGTGACGAGATCGCGGATCTTCTCTCCGGCGACCATGTCGCCGCGGCTGCGCGCGGCCTCGAAATGCTTCACCACCTGTTCGATGACGCCGTATTTTACCTCGTCGGCGCAATGGGGCGACATGGTCGGCGATTGCCAGGTCTTCGGCAGCGCTTTTCGTAATTCGGACATCTTCTTCCCGGGATTGCGGTCGAGCATGTCGCAGATCGCGATGGCCGAGACGAGGCCGTCGTCATAGCCGCGACCGAATGGGCTGTTGAAGAAGAAATGCCCGGACTTCTCGAAGCCGGCGAGCGCGCCGGTCTCGTGGGTGCGGCGCTTCATGTAGGAATGGCCGGTCTTCCAGTAGTCGGCGACGACGCCGTTCCCGATCAGCACGGGGTCGGTGGCGAACAGGCCGGTGGATTTCACGTCGACCACGAATTTCGCGCCTCTGTGCAGGCTCGACATGTCGCGCGCCAGCATGACGCCGACCTTGTCGGCGAAGATCTCCTCGCCCTCGTCGTCGACCACGCCGCAGCGGTCGCCGTCGCCGTCGAAGCCGAGGCCGACATCGGCGCGGTTCGCCAGCACCGCGTCGCGGATCGCATGCAGCATCGCCATGTCTTCCGGATTGGGGTTGTAGCGCGGGAACGAATGGTCCAGCGTGCAGTCGAGCGGCACCACGTCGCAGCCGATCGCTTCCAGCACGCGCGGCGCGAACGCGCCGGCGGTGCCGTTGCCGCACGCCGCCACCACCTTGAGCCGGCGCGCGAGCTTGGGCCGCTCGGTGAGGTCGGCGATGTAGCGGGCCGGAAAATTCTCCACGAAGCGATAGGCGCCGCCGCCGGGCAGGTCGAACTCGGCGCCGAGCACGATGTCCTTGAGCCGGGTCATCTCGTCCGGCCCGAACGTGAGCGGGCGTTGCGC
>DASYNT010000079.1:0-3271 GCA_036008405.1 Xanthobacteraceae bacterium | reverse complement strand
GCCCGCTCCCGCGTCGAGACGCGGATGGCGGCTCCGCTTTGGATGATGGCGCGATGGAACAGGCCTTTTGCTGCCGGCATCGCCAGCAACACGCTGACTTTGCCGCCGCCACCCGATTCGCCAAAAACCGTGACGTTGCTGGGATCGCCGCCAAAAGCCGCGATGTTGTCGTGTATCCAGCGCAGTGCGGCGACGATATCGAGCATGCCGGCATTGCCCGAGTGCATCCAGCCGGCTCCGGCGATGTCGTCGAGATGCAAAAATCCGAAGATATTCAGACGGTGGTTGACGCTGACCACGACAACGTCGCCGCGCTGCGCCAAATTGGTGCCGTCGGTTACGGCGCGGTTACCCGAGCCATAGGCGAAGGCGCCGCCATGCAGCCAAACCATGACTGGCCGTGTGCCGCCATCGCCGGGGCCGGGCGTCCACAGGTTCAGGGTCAGGCAGTCCTCGGTTTCCGGCGTCGTGTCGGCGGGACCGAGTAACGTCTCGAGCACCGGCCGGCGAGGCGGACGGCCTGGCAATTGCCAGGCGCGGCCGCGATAGGCGAGGGCCTCGCGAACGTCACTCCAGGCGGGCGGTGGCTGCGGCGGCCGAAACCGGTTGTGGCCCGCGGTCGACGCACCGTAGGGCACACCCTTGAAGATGTGGATGCCATTGTCGAGCGAACCCCGCAGTTTCCCCGAGACAGTTTCGACGATCGGCCCGATGCCTGTCGCGGCCGCTAAGGTGTCATTGGCCATGCTGCTCGCTCTCTGCGCTTCCGATTGAGCCAGCCGCCAAATTAGCGCGAACCGCGCCTGGTCGAAAGCAGCCGGCGTGCGGTTAGTCTTCACCCGCATCGCTATTGCCCCGAACCTGAGTTTTGCGCCCGGCCCCAGGTCGTCCTAAGACGACCACTAATGGCCGAGGTCACGGCGGGCGCCGTCAGACCGAATTTTTTTAGGACCGGCTGCCGGCGCCGAGTTAATGGTGAGTCTCGTCCTCCCGTCTTGCGAGAGCGTCGCCAATAGCTTGGCGCACTCGTGCCCAGCTTTCGGGGTCTTCCTCTTCCGAGGGTATGGCAGCAACTAGTTTTTCCGTGTCCGCCTTTATAGTGTCGCGAGGGGGCTCGATTTTGCGAAGCTGAAATTCTGCGTCCGCGTCAATATATTCGTAAAGGGCCTGGTGATTCTCAATATCGCATGCTAATGCTTTATAAGATGTGGTCCAGCGTTGTTTTAGTGCGTTAATATCTAGATGTTGAAAACGTCGACCGTGTGTAAGGTATCGTCGAGTATTTTCCATGTTATCTTCCGCGATGATTGAATGCATGAGCTCTTCGCCGTCCATGTACTACTAAACTCCTCTAAAGAGAGCCGCCAATATACGGGCGAGTTTTCTTGTTTGCCCCGCCTTGGTAAAGATTATCCCAGTCGAGCGCCGCTTCCATGGGCTGGTACCCTGCCACCGGAATTGCCACCGGACCGTCAGCAGTCCAGTTTTATCTGTCGTCCGACACGCGGAGTAGCCGCACCAGCCGCTGCGGTCTCCTCATCGGTCAAATCGAGTGGGGCCTGCCGGCGATGGTGCACGCCCGCATCAGCGGTCGAACCACGGCCAATCGGCGGCCCCGGCGTGCGTCACGGCGCCCTTGTTGGCTTGACCCACCTGGGCGGCGTATTTGGCGAGAAGCCCCGCCTTGTGGCGGGGCGCCAGCGGCCGCCAGGCGGCGCGGCGGGCGGCGATTTCCGCATCGCCGAGGAACAGGTCCATGCGCCGGCTTGCCGCGTCGATGCGCACGATGTCGCCGTCGCGCACCAGCGCGAGCGGGCCGCCGACCGCCGCCTCCGGCGCGACATGGCCGACGCAGATGCCGCGCGTCGCGCCGGGAAAACCGCCCGTCGGTGACGAGCGCGACCGCCTCGCCCATCCGCTGGCCATAGATCAGCGCCGTCACCCCGAGCATCTCCTGCATGCCGGGGCCGCCGACCGGCCCCTCGTTGCGGATGACCAGTACATCGCCTGCCTTGTAGGCGCGCGCCTCGACCGCACGGGCGCAGTCGCCTTCGCTTTCGAACACGCGGGCGGGACCCTCGTGCACCAGCGTCCGGAGCCCGGCGAGCTTGATCAGCGCGCCATCTGGACAGAGGTTGCCCTTCAGTACCGCGACCCCACCATCGGGCGCGATCGGCGCGCCGGCCGCGCGCACCACCGCCCCGTCCGGCGGCGCCGCGCCACCGTAGGTCTGCGCCAGCGTCTCGCCGGTTGCCGCGAGGCACGAGCCGTCAATCGCGCCCATTCCGATGAGCGCTCGGATGATCACCGCGGTGCCGCCGATCTCATGCACGTCGCGCGCGGTAAAGCGCCCGCCCGGACGCAGATCGGCGATCAGCGGCGTGCGGGCGAGCACCGCGGCGACATCGTCGAGGTCGAAGACGATGCCGGCCTCGTGCGCGATCGCCGGGATGTGCAGTGCCGCGTTGGTCGAGCCGCCGGTGGCGGCGACGATCGCGCAGGCATTTTCCAGCGCCTTGCGGGTGACGATGTCGCGCGGACGCGGGCCGCCCTTTGCCACCGCCCGCATGACGATCGCCCCGGCGCGCCGCGCGAAGCCGGCGCGCTCGGCGTAGGGGCCGGGAATCATCGACACGTTCGGCACGCTGAGGCCGAGCGCCTCCGACACCATCGCCATTGTGTTGGCGGTGAATTGCCCCGCGCAGGCGCCAACCGTCGGCAGACAGGAACGTTCGAGCCGCGCCAGCGTCGCTTCGTCCATCGCGCCGGTCAGCACCGCGCCGACCGCCTCGTAGGAATCGAGGATTGTCACGTCGCGCTCGCCGAACCGGCCGGGCAGCGCCGCACCGCCATACATGAACACCGACGGCACGTTGCAGCGCACCATGCCCATCATGACGCCCGGCAAGGTCTTGTCGCAGCCGCCAAAGCCGACGAGCCCGTCATAGGCAAGCCCGTGCACGACCGCCTCGATCGAGTCGGCGATTAGTTCGCGCGACACCAGCGAGAACTTCATGCCCTCGTGGTTCATGCTGATGCCGTCGGAGACCGAGATCGTCGTGAACTCGCGCGGCGTGCCGCCGGCCTCGGCGACCCCCTCCTTGGCGGCCTCGACCTGGAAGCCGTGGGTCATGTTGCACGGCGTCTGCTCGCCCTTCATCGAGACGACGCCGATCATCGGCTTTTGGATCGCCGCGTCGTCGAGCCCCATTGCGCGCATGAAGGCGCGGTGCGGGGTGCGGGCGAGCCCCTCGCGGGTGATGTCGGAGCG
>DASYNT010000078.1:0-6023 GCA_036008405.1 Xanthobacteraceae bacterium | reverse complement strand
GAAAAACAGTTTTGATCGCACCTGGGCGCAAATCGACCACAGGTTCTCGTCCGACCAGGCCGGGCGCAGCTCGCGGTACAGGCCGGGCTCCGGCCGCTCGCCGTACCACCCCACGCCGAATTCGTCGCCGTTCGTCTCGGTCTTGCCCTCGGCCGCGTGCTGCGACTGCTTGATCAGCGAATGGCTGGGCGAGGCGATCAGTTCCTCGAGCAGGATCGGCTCGCCGTGATAGGCGAGAAAGCGGCACATAGTACTCATTCCCCTTGCCTGTGGTCGGGCGGCGCCACCATGCCGCGCCGTCCATTGACAGTCCCCTAACCCGCCTGTACCCGCCGCGCCACACTTTGCCGTATCCCACCGCGCGCGGGAGCGCCATTCTTCATGCCGGTCCACGCGTTCGTCTTCCCCGGCCAGGGCAGCCAGTCCGTCGGCATGGGCCGCGATCTCGCCGCCGCCTTCGCCGAGGCCCGCGAGGTGTTCGAAGAGGTGGACGAAGTCCTTCGCCGGAAGCTCTCCAAGCTGATGTTCGAAGGCCCCGGCGACGAACTCACCCTGACCGAGAACACCCAGCCCGCGCTCATGGCGATGTCCCTCGCAGCATTGCGTGTTCTGGAGAAGGAGGGCGGTTTCGCGCTCCGCGAGAAGGCGGTGGTGGTCGCCGGCCACTCGCTGGGCGAATATAGCGCCCTGGCCGGCGCGAACGCCTTCACCGTCGCCGACACGGCGCGGCTGTTGCGGCGGCGCGGCCAGGCCATGCAGCAAGCCGTGTCGCCCGGAGCCGGCGCCATGGCCGCCCTGATCGGGGCCGACATGGCCATGGCGCAGGACATCTGCGCCGAGGCCGCGGTGGTCCCCGACGAGGAGGCACCGGATGGGACGGAGTCGGATCGCACCACCGGCATCACCGAAGTGATCGAACCCGCCAACGACAACGGCGGCGGACAGGTGGTCATCTCCGGCGCCCGCACCGCGGTCGAGCGCGCCGTCGAGATCGCCCGCACGAAGGGCGTCCGCCGCGCCATTCTGCTGCCGGTCTCCGCCCCGTTTCATTGCGCCCTGATGGCACCGGCCGCCGACGCCATGGCCGAGGCGCTCGCTGCCACCCCGCCCGCGCCGCCGAGCGTGCCGCTGATCGCCAACGTCTCCGCCGGCAAGGTCACCGACCCGGCGCAGATCTGCGACCTGCTGGTCCGCCAGGTCACGTCCACCGTGCGCTGGCGTGAATGCGTGCTGGCAATGACCGCCCTCGGCGTGGACAGTTTCGTCGAGCTTGGCGCCGGAAAAGTGCTGTCCGGCCTGATCCGCCGCATCGCCCCCGACGCAGCCGCCGTCGCCGCCGGCACCCCGGCGGAGATCGAGGCAGTGCTTAAAACCCTGTAGAGGGGCCGCCATGTTCCGGTTGGACGGCAAGTCGGCCCTGATCACCGGTGCCTCGGGCGGCATCGGCGCCGGCATCGCCCGCGCACTGCACGCCCAGGGGGCCACAATCGTGCTGTCCGGCACCCGCCGCGTTGCCCTGGATGCGCTGGCCACTGAGCTTGATGTGCAGTCACGCGGTGAGTCCTCCGGGCGCGTGCATGTCTGCCCCGCCGACCTTGCCGATCCCGCCGCGTCCGACTCGCTGATCGAAGCGGCCGAGGCGGCTGCCGGCCCGCTGGCCATCCTGGTCAACAACGCCGGCATGACCCGCGACCGCCTGGCGCTACGCATCACCGACGAGGACTGGAACGCGGTCCTGGAGATGGACCTTGCCGCCCCCTTCCGCCTCGCCCGCGCCACGCTGCGCGGCATGCTGCGCCGTCGGGCCGGGCGGATCATCAACATCGGCAGCATCGTCGGTGCGACAGGCAATGCGGGCCAGGCCAACTACGCCGCCGCCAAGGCCGGCCTCATCGGCCTGACCAAGGCGTTGGCGCAGGAAGTCGCCTCGCGCGGCGTCACCGTCAACGCTGTCGCCCCGGGCTTCATCGTCACCCCAATGACCGACGCCATCGGCGAGGCACAACGCACAAAGCTCACCAGCGCCATCCCGCTGGGGCGCCTCGGCCAGCCTTCCGACGTCGCCGCCGCGGTCGTCTTCCTCGCCTCCGACGAGGCCGGCTGGATCACCGGCGCCACCCTGCACGTCAACGGCGGGATGGCGATGCTGTGACCTTGTTGGCGGCGGCGCGGAAACCATGCTAAGCGCCGAGCATCGTCCCCGAACGGAAACGCAACCGAGGCCCATGCGGGCTCGACCCATACATGTAGGAGTGGCAGCGCCGATGAGCGAGATCGCGGACAGGATCAAGAAAATCGTGGTCGAACACCTCGGTGTCGAAGAATCCAAAGTGACGCCGGAGGCGTCGTTCATCGACGATCTGGGCGCCGACAGCCTGGACACCGTCGAACTGGTGATGGCCTTCGAGGAAGCCTTCAGCGTGGAGATCCCTGAAGACGCCGCGGAGAAGATCAGCACCGTGAAGGACGCCATCGACTACATCGAGAAGCAGAAGGCGGCCTGAGCCAGAATCGCCCGGGAGTGGGACCTTCAATGCGCCGCGTGGTGGTGACGGGCATGGGGATCGCCTGTCCCCTTGGCCTCGGGGTCGAGCATGTCTGGCAGCGCCTGATCAACGGCGAGTCCGGCATCAGTGCGATCCAGACCTTCGACACCAAGGTTCTGCCGTGCAAGGTGGCGGGCCAGGTGCCACCCGGCACCAAGACGGACGGGCGGCTCGACATCGCCGAGTGGGTCCCGGTGAAGGATGTGAAGAAGATGGACCGGTTCATCCATCTCGCCCTGGTCGCGGCGACCGAGGCGGTGGAAGATTCCGGCTGGCTGCCCGAGGCCGAGGACGATCGTTGCGCGACCGGCGTCATGATCGGCTCCGGCATCGGCGGGCTGCAGACCATCTTCGAGGCGTCGCTGCAAGTGGCGCAAGGCAAGGCGCGGCGGCTGTCGCCGTTTTTCATTCCATCATCGCTGATCAATCTTGGTTCCGGCCACGTCTCGATCAAGTACGGCTTCAAGGGCCCAAACCACTCGGCGGTCACCGCCTGCGCCACCGGCGTGCACGCGATCGGCGATGCGTCGCGCCTGATCATGTGGGGCGATGCAGACGTCATGGTCGCCGGCGGCGCCGAGGCCGCGGTGTGCGAGATCGGCATCGCCGGCTTCTGCGCCTCACGCGCACTGTCCACCGCGTTCAACGACCGCCCGGCAATGGCGTCGCGCCCTTGGGACAAGGATCGCGACGGCTTCGTAATGGGTGAGGGCGCCGGCGTGGTGGTGCTCGAGGCGTATGAGCACGCTCGCGCGCGCGGCGCGAAAATCTACGCCGAGGTCGCCGGCTACGGTATGTCGGGCGACGCCTATCACATCACCGCGCCGGCCGAGGGCCATGACGGCGCGTTCCGCTCGATGCGCGCGGCCATGAAGAACGGCGGGTTCACGCCCGAGGACATTCAATACGTCAACGCCCACGGCACCTCGACTCCGCTCGGCGACGACCTGGAACTGGCAGCGGTCGAGCGGATATTCGGCGACGCGGCGCGCGGCCTGGCGATGTCGTCCACCAAGTCCGCGATCGGCCACCTGCTTGGCGCCGCGGGCGCGGTGGAAGCGATCTTCTCGATCCTGGCAATCCGCGACGGCGTGGCGCCGCCCACGCTGAACCTCGACGACCCAAGCCGCGAGAGCGTGATCGACCGCGTGGCAAACGTTGCGCAGCAACGCAAGATCCGCGTCGCGCTGTCCAACAGCTTTGGCTTCGGCGGCACCAACGCCTCCGTCATCTTCCGCGCCGCCGCCTGAGACCGTGCAATCGGTTCAGCCGTCGCCGCGCCGGCGATGGGTGCGTGCGATCGCGCCGCGCCGGGTGATGCCCCGGGTTCTGTCGCATATCTTGCCGGCTGCGGTGCTGCTGGCGATCGTCGCGATCGGCGGCGCTCTCACCGCGCGCCATCTCTTCACCATGCCCGGACCGTTACCCACCGCGCGCGATGTCGTCGTGCCGCATGGCGGCGCGATGCGGATCGCCCAGACGTTGCAGGAAGCCAACGTCATCGCCTCGCCGCTGGCCTTCCGCCTGGCCATGCTCGCGACTGCGGGTGAAGGTCCGCTGCACGCCGCGGAACTGGCCTTCCCGGCGCACGCGCCGCTGCGCGAGGTGCTGACCACCCTGCGCACCGCCCACCCGGTGGAACATCGCCTCACGATTCCCGAGGGACTGACCGCACGGCAGATCACCGCGCTGCTGGATCACGTCGACGCGCTGACCGGGGCCGTTGCGCTGCCGGATGAAGGCGCCGTCCTGCCGGATACCTATTCTTACGAGTACGGCACCACGCGTGCGGCACTAGTGGCGCGCGCGCAGGTGGTAGCGGGCAAGGCACTGGCGGCGGCCTGGGCCGACCGCGATCCGGGCGTGCCGCTCGCCTCGCCGCGTGACGCGCTGATCCTCGCCAGCATTGTCGAGCGCGAAACCGCGAAGCCCGACGAGCGGGCGCACATCGCGGCGGTGTTTCTCAACCGTCTGCGGCGTGGGATGCGGCTGCAGGCCGACTCCACCGTGGTCTATGCCGCGAGCGGTGGTCTCGGGATGCTCAATCATCCGCTGACGCGCGGCGAACTGGAGCAGGACAGTCCGTATAACACCTATCGCAGCCACGATCTTCCGCCGGAGCCGATCTGCGCGCCGGGGATGGCCAGCCTGCGCGCGGTGCTGCACCCCGCACCGAGCGACGATCTCTATTTCGTCGCGGACGGCACCGGCGGGCACGTGTTCGCCGCCACCCTAGCGCAGCACGAAGCGAATGTGAAACGATGGCGTAGCCTGGAGGTGCGCTGATCGCGGTTGCTGTGCCGGGCGGGAGGGATCGCATGCGAAGCGCGTGAAAGCCGAGTGCGGCCGCCCAACGTGCGAATAGGCATCCAATCGGAACCCTCACCCGAGATCCGGGTCAAGCCTTTGAATTAGCTTACAAAACACGTCGATTACTGGAGTCGGGATCGACGCTGATCCGGACCCGGCGAACCACCTGTTTCCCAAGTAATTTCAAGACTCTGGGCCGAATCTTTGGGTGATGTCCCGATGGAATGCCGAAACACCGGGGAGGGAGCCACGATCCGCCCAGACCTGCGTGGATTGGCGCCGATTTATCGGCTAGAATCGGTATTCATCGGACTCGGTTGAACGGTACCCGCCTGATGGCACGGCCCAACGAAGATGGATTGGACGACGCCGAGATTCGCGGATTGGACGCCGAGGAGCAGCGGCGCGTGCTGCTCACGTGGTTTCGAGCCCACTATGTCGCGCCTGAAGACCACAGGCTTCTCATAAACCACCAAGATTGGCTGTCGGACGAAGACGAAGAAGCGCCCGAGGCATTTGCAAATTCGGATGAAGAGCCCGTTGACGCCTTGGATGTTATCACCAGGAGATTTGCTCGCGTCATCAACGATGAACTACTGAATGAGATCGCCGGAGAACTTGAGAAGACGGCGACGCACTAGTTTCGAATCAACGACGTCGATGTGTATCGCGAGCACGAAGAGAGGGAGTTAATGGCGCCTCCGAGGCGCCCTCCGACGGCGGCGAGCCAGCAGACATCGAGCAGTGACCCGTCGAATGCCATCCGGATCTTTACGCCACGCTTCCCAAACGGGATAACACTCGCCGACCTGCGGAGCCAGTCATCTGGTATACAGAAGGAAACCATGGTGACTTGGTTTCTGACGGCGCACGTACCAGCTACCGGAACCTACTTCGGATTCAGCGACCCGGGACAGGGATCGGCCGTACTTAATACCGGCCCGCCGGGCACAGTTGCCCCGAACCAAGGTCCGCGTATTGCAGGATTCGGCCAAGGCAGTTTCTTCAATGGCGGTCGGGCTCCAGACTATACCCCGCTCACGTGAGAACCCGAAAATCCTTTGGGTTGATGATTCGGAAGTTGTCCGTGACTCGGTCGCAGTAGGTGTCCCAATTCCTCGGCACGTCGTCGCGCAGGAAGGTCAGCATTGCGATGCTGAAATCCTT
>DASYNT010000077.1:0-3251 GCA_036008405.1 Xanthobacteraceae bacterium | reverse complement strand
GGCGAAGGGAAGGAAGCGCTTGTCGTGGTCGTCCATCTTGCCGATGATGCGCGGCCGCACATCGTCGCGCCAGTTGAACAGCTCCTGCTTGACCTGGTTCTCGACGATCTCGCGGCGCTCCTCGACGATGAAAATCTCCTCAAGGCCGACCGCGAATTCACGCACCCCTTGCGGCTCCAGCGGCCACGGCATCCCGATCTTGTAAAGTCGAAGCCCGATCTTGGCGGCGACCTCCGGCGTGACCCCCAATTCGCGCAGCGCCTGCCTGATATCCTCGTAGCTCTTGCCCGAGGCCATGATGCCGAACCGCGCGTTCGGCGAATCCATGGTGATGCGGTTGACCTTGTTGGCGCGGGCAAAGGCGACCGCGGCGAAACCCTTGTAGTCCTGCAGGCGGCGGTCCTGATCGTAGCGGTCATCGGGCCAGCGCAGGTTAAGTCCGCCCGGCGGCATCTCGAAGTCGGAAGGGATGATGAAGGGCTTCATCTCGTCGGACAGGTCGACCTCCGCGGTGGTCTCGACGGTCTCGGTGATCACCTTCATGCCGACCCAGCAGCCGGAATAGCGCGACATCGCGATCCCGAGCAGGCCCATCTCGATCATTTCATGGATGCTGGACGGATAGAGATAGGGCATCAGCGCGGAGATGAAGGCATGGTCGGACTGATGCGGCACGGTGGAGGATTTGGCGCCGTGATCGTCGCCGGCAAGACAGAGCACACCGCCGTTCTTGGCCGAGCCCGCGGCGTTGCCGTGGCGGAACACGTCGCCGCAGCGGTCGACGCCCGGTCCCTTGCCATACCAGATGCCGACCACGCCATCATGCCGGGCGCCGGGCGACAGGTTGAGCTGTTGCGAGCCCCAGATGGCGGTGGCCGCGAGGTCTTCGTTGACGCCGGGCTGGAACTTGATGTCGTATTGTTCGAGGTGCTTGCGCGCCGCCGACAGTTGCTGGTCGTAGCCGCCGAGCGGCGAGCCGCGGTATCCGGCGATGAAGCCGGCGGTGTTGAGACCCGCGGCGCGGTCGCGGCGAATCTGGGCCATCGGCAGGCGAACCAGCGCCTGAATCCCGGTCAGGAAGACATGGCCGGACGCCTGGGTATATTTCTGGTCGAGACTGATCGGACCCTGGTTGATTCCCATTTTTACCCTCTTAAACCTTGGCCCCAACGGCTCTTTTCATCTAGTGGTCCAATTCGTCAGAACCAGTCTATGTCGCTTTCCGCAGCCCGCGCATCACAATTCTGGGCAATGGAGCCCCCGCGTCCGCAGATAGCAATTTCATGCCCGGCAGGGTGGCGGGGATTTTCGCTTTATGTCGCAGCGCCGGGCGGCTGCGAAACGACGTAACGCGCTCGCCGGCCGAATTTGCGCTAAGGTGCCGGAGAGCGACGCGCCGGAGCCAGAAGCATACCATGCGAGCGATTCTCGATAGCGTTTTTGGCGCCGCGCTTTTGTGCGCTGCGTCGGCATGCGCGCAGGCGCAGGCGGTAGCCCCGACCGCGGAGACCCTCGCGCGCGGCAAGGCGCTGGCGGAGGCGGCGGATTGCGCGGGGTGCCATACCGCCGATCCCGCAAAGCCGTTCGCCGGCGGCCGGCTGATCGAGACCCCGTTCGGCGGAATTTATTCGCCGAACCTGACCCCGGATCGCGAAACCGGCCTCGGCGACTGGAGCGACGATCAATTCTACCGGGCCCTACACCAGGGTGTGGCGCCGGACGGCTCGCGCTATTATCCGGCGTTTCCCTATCCGAATTTCACCAAACTGATCCGCGACGACGTGCTGGCGATTCGCGCCTACCTCGCGACATTGCCGCCGATCCGCAATGTCCGGCCGCCATCGCAACTGCACTGGCCGCTGAACTATCGCGTGGTCATGCGGTTCTGGAACTGGCTGTTCTTCCGGCCCGGCATTTTCGAGCCCGACCAGAACAAGAGCGCGGAGTGGAATCGCGGCGGCTACCTCGTTGAAGGCGCCGCGCATTGCGGCGCCTGCCACACGCCCAAGAACATCTTCGGCGCCGACAGGCCTGGGCGGCGCTACGGCGGCGGCCGGGTGCGGGGCTGGTTTGCGCCACGGCTCGACAATGCGGCGCGCGGCGGCCTGCGATCATGGAGCGTCGATGACATCGTCGAATACCTGCAGAGCGGCCGCAACGGCCGCAGCCATGCCGGCGACGGGATGGCCGAGGTCGTGCTCCATTCGACCTCCAGGATGAGCGACGCCGATGTCCATGCGATCGCGGTCTACCTCAAGGGTCTTCCCGCCGGCGCGCCGGAACCCGCCGTGAGCCCGCCGCCGCAGCCGGACATGGCGGCGGGGGCTGCGGTCTATGCCCATGCCTGCATTGCCTGCCACGAGGTCGGCGGCGAAGGCGCGCCGCGGATTTATCCACCGCTGCCCGGCAACGCCAATCTGCAGTCGGCCGATCCGGCCAGCACGCTGCGCATCATCCTCGACGGCGCCCAGACGGTGACGACGCCGCGTGCGCCCAACACCGGTTCGATGCCGGCTTACGCCAGGGACCTGTCGGATCAAGAGATCGCCGACGTCGCCACCTATATTCGCAATGCATGGGGCAATGCCGCACCCCTGGTGACGCCGGAACAGGTCGCCAAGGCGCGGCGCGCTAGCGATCCCCGTTGAAAACGAATTTCGGCATCTCCCATTTGTAGCGGATGGCGAGCAGTCGAAACGACAGGCCGAGCACGAATGTCAGCGCGGTCCAGAGTTCGTCGTTCAATTTGAGGCCGAAGGCGGTGGCGTAAAACAGGCCGGTGACGACGGAAACGCTGGCGTAAAGCTCGGAGCGGAACAGCAACGGCACGTCGTTGCAGAGGACGTCGCGCAGCACGCCGCCGGCGCATCCGGTGATCATTCCCGACACGATCACGATCGGCAGCGACATGTCGATCTGCCAGGCGACGTCGCAACCGGCCATGGTGAACACCACAAGGCCGATCGCGTCGAGCACGAGAAATCCGAGGCTGAGCCGATACACGACGCGGGCGATCAGGATGGTCGCGAAAGCCGCGCCCCCCGTCAGTGCGAGTAAAGACGGGCTCAGTACCCACAGCAGCGGATAGTGCCCGAGCAGGACATCCCGGATGGTGCCGCCGCCAAGTGCGGTAATGCAGCCCAACAGGCATACCCCGACCCAGTCCATGCTGCGCCTTCCCGCCGCCAGCGCCGCCGTCATCGCCTGCGCCGCCAGCGCCACCAGCGACAGCCCATACAAAACGACATCGC